>NZ_CP033460.1:2355368-2691850 GCF_003718735.1 Staphylococcus debuckii
CCGCTTCGAATTATTTATTAATTCATCCTTATCTTGCTGGTACTTTAATAAACGCAGCTCAACATCCACATTGATTAATTCTTGTACAATTCCATCGTGTAGCTCTCTTGAAATACGTTTACGCTCATTTTCTTGAGCAGAAATCGTTTTTTGCATCATTTTACGTTCATACATACGTTCTTGCCGCTGAAT
This sequence comes from Staphylococcus debuckii, assembly GCF_003718735.1. NCBI lineage: Bacteria > Bacillati > Bacillota > Bacilli > Caryophanales > Staphylococcaceae > Staphylococcus > Staphylococcus debuckii. The sequence continues at coordinate 2,355,561 of NZ_CP033460.1, forward strand.
TTGCGGAGAAATATTGTGTAATGTAAATGCATAAATGCCTTTGTCGTGATCTATCAATTCATAGGATGCTGTATAAGGTTGGATTTTATTCTCTTTAGTACGCATGAACACTTGGAAGCTTCCTTTTCCGATTTCTAAAGCTTCTAAAAAACAATTCTCGCAAGACATGATATCGTATTCATTGGAATAACCTTCACATCTTCGGCAGATGGCATTGGTCATTTGCGAATAATCATTGTCCTCAGCAAACACGTCTTCTGCCGCTTCATTAAGTGCAATGACTTCACCCAGGCTGTTTAAGAAGACCATTTTCTCATTAGTATTCAAATAATATTGTGTCAATAACTCTTGTAATTTGCTGCGGTTATTTGTTGATTTCATCTGTAAAACTCCCTAACCTGCTCTGAATACGAAATTTCTCACTGCCTGCGGGTAACGGTCGACCCTCTCGCTGTCCTAAAAGTAAAGCACCGTAAACGCGATTGTTCTTCCATAAGGGAATGGCAATCATAGCCGTCAACACTTCACTTAAGACAATCGGGTAACCTAATTTATCATTTTGACTCAATTCAGCCTCAATATCTGCGATAACCTTTCGAGCGCCTGTTCGAATCACCAATCCAGCCAATCCTTTGCCAGGTCTTAAAACAATCATACGATAACGGTTATTAATATTGCCGGATGCATATTTCCATTTAATGATTGCGCAATGGGAATCATCTTCAGGCAATGCAATCGCTGCAAAATCAAATCTCTCTGTTACTCTGATTTCATCCAAAGCGGCTTGATAGTCAAAGTAGTCTGAAGCAATTACACTATTCAATACCTCCACTCCTTACTATGATCTTGCTTTATTTTTACGATAAATTATATAACTTCTGTTTGCATAAGACAATGGCACACTCCAAACATGCACTAAGCGCGTGAACGGCCACAAAGCGAAAATTGAAAAACCTAAGAATATATGCAGTTTAAATGACCACGGTACATTTGTCATTAAACTTGCATTAGGATTAAAGGTAAATAAATGTCTGAACCAAATTGAAATAGTTTGTCTATAGTCAAAATCTGGTGATATCGCGTTGGTTACAAGTGTAGAATATAAACCCATACAAATAATCACAAGTAAAAAGAAATTGACTACCATATCTGATGCAGAACTTAAACGTCTAATATTCTTAATAGAGACACGACGATATGTCAGTAAAATCATACCGATTAAGACCATAAATCCGAAAAGACTGCCGATATAAACGGCACCAATGTGATAAATGTGATTGTCAACACCGATACCTTCAAGCCAAGATGCCGGAATCACTAAACCAACAAAGTGACCAGCTGCCACTGGTATAATACCTAAATGAAACAGCAAGCTGCCCCATTTCAAACGTTTCTTTTCAATAAATTCACTAGATTTTGCTGTCCAGGAAAATTGATCATATTGATAACGGGCAATATGTCCGATAATAAAGATGGCTACACATAGATAAGGATAAATAATCCATAAAAATTGATTAAGCATGCTGGCTCACCTCTTCGTTTGGTTGTAGACATCGCTTCAATGTTTCTCTCAAACCTTTAATTAAAGGTGCATAAGGACTATCTATTTCTATTAGTTGCTGCAGCATGGCATATGTTCCATCTTCAATGACCATAATTACAAATTCAATATTGTCTTCTGCACGGTCATCATTTTGCCACTGTGCCACATATAAAAATTCCAACATCAACGGCAAATAATCCGATAATTCATTATCAACCATTTCCAAACCGAACATCTCATATAAGACTTTTAACTTCGCCAACATTTGACCGCGTTCTTTTTGCGTGTCGAATTTATTGTAAGTCATATACAGCGGTGCTTGCTTGTTGAAATCAAAGGTATCTGTATAGAGTTGTTTGATTTCAGTTAACGTATAACTTTGAATTTGTTCACGATACGCTGCCACCTCAGCATAGGCTGGGTGGTTTGTATTAAAAATATCATTGAATGTTTTAGGATGGAAAGTTAATTTTTCAGGAAAATTCAATTGTTGCGCGAAGTAACCGATAGATTCTTGATATTGATAAAAGTTATCTAAGTTAATCACGGAAAATCCCTCCATAAAAGCTTTCGTTGTAAGCTTCTTGACCAGTTTGACCCGGTTTCAATGCAACAGGGGCACCGCAACCTTCACAACCGCTGCTATAAGAATCAGTTGTTGTCGGGTCGCCGAATTGATAACCTTGACTGCCTTGTGCTGCATAAGTGTCCATGTACTGTTCTTTATGGGAAGTTGGAATAACGAAACGATCCTCATATTTGGCAATAGCCAATAGTCGATACATATCTTTAGTTTGACGTTCAGTTAAACCTAGACGTGCTAAACGGTCTGTATCAAAGTCTTTGCCAGTCACTTGCGCACGCATATAACTTCTCATCATGGCCATACGCTGCAAGGCTTCTTTCACTGATTTGGTATCTCCGGCTGTTAATAGACTTGCGAGGTATTCAATCGGCAGACGCATTTCTTCGATAGCTGGGAAGATTGCATCTGGATTTTTAATTGAATCTTTGCCTTCAAAGTAATTCATAATCGGACTTAATGGCGGGCAGTACCAAACCATTGGTAATGTACGATATTCAGGATGTAACGGAAATGCAAGTTTATATTCAATTGCTAATTTATAGACTGGAGAGTTTTGTGCTGCTTCAATCCAATCCATTGTAATACCGTCTTTTTTAGCTTGTTCAATGACATCTTCATCATAAGGATTCAAGAACAATTCACATTGTTTTTCATACAAATCTTGTTCATTCTCACAAGATGCTACTTCATGTACACGGTCAGCATCATAAAGTAATACACCTAAATAACGCATACGTCCTGTACAAGTTTCAGAACAAACTGTCGGCATGCCTGCTTCAACACGTGGGAAGCAGAAAGTACATTTTTCTGCTTTATTTGTTTTCCAGTTGAAGTAGACCTTTTTATAAGGGCAGCCTGTCATACAATAACGCCAGCCGCGACAAGCATCTTGGTCTACTAAGACGATGCCGTCTTCATCACGTTTATACATTGCACCAGAAGGACACGATGCTACACAGCTTGGGTTCAAGCAGTGTTCGCATAAACGCGGTAAGTACATCATAAATGTTTGATCGAAATCAAATTGAATTTTTTCTTCAATGCGTTGAACATTCGGATCTTCAGGTGCAGTGACATGCGCGCCTGCTAAATCATCCTCCCAGTTCGGGCCCCATTGCAAATCGATCTTATCGCCAGAAATTACTGAATGTGCAGTGGCAACTGGAGAATGTTTGCTGGCTTTCGCTGTTGTTAAATGCTCATAGTTGTATGTCCAAGGTTCATAATAATCTTTGATGACTGGCATATCAGGGTTGTAGAAAATTTTACCGAAAGCGATTTTTGACCATCTGCTTCCAGATTTCAAATCTAATTTCCCTTTTTTATTTAAAGTCCAGCCACCTTTATAGTGTTCTTGATCTTCCCAACGTTTCGGATAACCGACACCTGGTTTAGTTTCTACATTATTGAACCAAATATATTCTGCGCCCGGACGGTTTGTCCAAGTATTTTTACACGTCACACTGCATGTGTGGCATCCGATACACTTATCCAAGTTCAATACCATGGCTACTTGTGCTTTAATCTTCAAGCCAATCTACCTCCTTCATCTTTCTCACTGCTACATAAACATCTCTTTGGTTTCCAATCGGACCATAATAGTTGAAGCTGTAACTGATTTGCGCATATCCTCCGACTAATTGTGTTGGTTTTAAGTGGATTCTAGTTGGCGCATTATGTGAACCACCACGTAATCCTGTAATTTCAGATCCTGGTGTTTGAATGTGTTTGTCTTGTGCATGATACATAAACATTGTCCCTTTAGGCATTCTGTGTGAAGTAACGGCTCTCGCTGTTACAACACCATTCCGGTTATACACTTCTAACCAATCATTATCGTGAATATCATGTGCTTCAGCATCTTCTTTAGCAATCCAAACTGTCGGTCCGCCACGGAATAATGTCAACATATGTTGGTTATCTTGGTATGTTGAGTGGATATTCCATTTACCATGCGGTGTTAAATATCTTAAGACTAAGTTGTCTTGACCACCGATGACTTGCTTGTCTCTAGTACCAAATACCATTGGCGGTAAAGTCGGTTTATATACAGGCAAGCTTTCACCGAATTGCTGGAAGATTTCATGATCTAAATAATAACTTTGACGTCCTGTTAAAGTACGGAAGGGTACGAGACGTTCAATATTTGTTGTGAATGGTGAATAACGTTTGTTCCCTTTATTTGAACCTGAAAAGACTGCAGTCGGAATCACCTCGCGCGGTTGAGAGGTAATATTCATAAACGTAATCTTTTCAGCACTGCGGTCACTAGAAATATCTGTAAGCGGCATTCCTGTTTTATCTTCTAAGTCTTTATACGATGCTTGTGATAATTCACCATTTGTAGCTGATGAAATATTTAAGACCACATCTGCTGCACGTCTTGCTGTATCGATACGCGGACGTCCATCTTTGATTGTGCCGTCACTCCAAGTACCGACTATATCTTTAGCTTCTTCGTATTGTTTTTTCACCGGGAAGCTGACACCGTGTGCACCTAATTTCGCTGTTTCTAATAAGGGACCAGCAGTAACATATTTATCGTAAATCAGTGTGTAATCACGGTCTACGACTGCAAAGCCTGGCATTGTTTTACCTGGAATGGCTTCAACTTCGCCTTTTGTCCAGTCTTTTACTTTTCCGTAAGGTGTCGCAATTTCTTGTTTAGAATCATGTGCTAATGGTGAAGTTACAACGTCTTTATACGTACCTGGCATGTAGACCTTAGCCATATCAGACACGGTTTTACTTAATGATTTGAAGATATCCCAGTCGGAACGTGACTCCCATAACGGATCGATAGCTGGATTGAATGGATGCACGAACGGATGCATATCAGTAGATGATAAGTCATGTTTTTCATACCATGTCGCAGCCGGTAAAACGATATCTGCTTTAAGCGGTGTTGAAGTCATGCGGAAATCAAGTGCAACGATTAAATCTAATTTACCTTGTACATCGTCACGCCAAATCATTTCTTCCGGTTTATCTTCTTCATTGGGTTCAGCTAATAATCCAGAACTTGTACCTAACATATGTTTCATGAAATACTCTTGTCCTTTAGCTGAACTTGATAACAAGTTAGAACGCCAGATAAATAATGATTTCGGATGGTTCGTACGTAAATCCGGATCTTCCACTGCAAATTTAGTTTCACGGCTTTTCACTGATTCTACAGCACGTTTCAATACTTCTTCGTTCGTAAATTCGCCCGCTTCTTTCGCATCTTCTCCAAATCTCAAACTATTAGTATTGAATTGCGGATAAGATGGCAGCCAGCCTAAACGGGCAGCTGTTACATTGTAATCTGCAGGGTGCTGATGTTTAAGTTCGCCTGCAAGTGGTGATGCTAATTTATCGACACCTGATTCTTCGTATTTCCATTGATCTGTTGTGAAATAGAACCAGCTTGTACCATTTTGCAGACGTGGTGGTCCTTGCCAGTCTTTTGCAAAGGCAATTGTGCTCCACCCTTCAATTGGACGACATTTTTCTTGACCTACATAGTGCGCCCAACCACCGCCGTTGACACCTTGGCAGCCGCACAGCATTACTAAGTTTAAGACAGCACGATATATCGTATCTGAGTTGAACCAGTGGTTGATACCCGCCCCCATGATAATCATTGAACGGCCGCCTGTATCCACTGCATTTTGTGCAAACTCAGTTGCAACTTGCGTAATCACATCTTGTTTTACACCTGCAACCGCTTCTTGCCATGCTGGTGTATATTGAGTTTCAGCATCATCGAATCCTTTAGCTTCTAACTGATGATTGAAACGGCGTACGCCATATTGGCTTGTCATCAAGTCATACACGGTTGCGACTTTGACTTTTTTACCGTCTGCTAAAGTCACTTCACGTGAAGCAATCGGACGTTCGAATATACCATTACCTGCATTATCGAAATATGGGAATTTCATGATGTCGATGTCATGTTCACCTTCAGCAACTGACATAGCCGGATCAATTTTAGAACCGTCTTCATTCTCTAATTTCAAGTTCCATTGTTTGCCTTCTTCCCAACGTTGGCCCATCGTACCGTTCGGAACAATAATGTTGCCTGACGCGTTATCTAATACAACAGGTTTCCATTCATTATTCTCAGATTCCATCCCTAAATCGCTTGCGCGTAAAAAACGGCCTGCTTTATAACCGCCTTCGTGTTCGTCAAACATAAGTAAGAAAGGCATATCAGTATATTGTTTCGCATAGTTGATAAACATTTCAGAGGGTTCGTCCACATAATATTTTTGCAAAATAACGTGAGTCATTGCTTGTGCTACTGCCGCATCTGTACCAGGATTCGGTGCTAACCAGTTGTCTGCGAATTTCACATTTTCCGCATAGTCTGGTGCGATAGAAACGACCTTAGTTCCTTTGTAACGAACTTCTGTCATAAAATGCGCATCTGGTGTACGTGTTAAAGGTACGTTGGACCCCCACATAATGATGTAGTTAGCATTATACCAATCACTCGATTCTGGCACGTCAGTTTGTTCGCCCCAAATTTGTGGTGAAGCAGGAGGTAAATCTGCATACCAGTCATAAAAGCTCAGCATTTCTCCGCCCATCAAGTTGATGAAACGTGCACCTGATGCATAACTCAACATAGACATAGCTGGGATTGGTGTGAATCCTGCGATACGGTCCGGGCCGTCTTTCTTAATTGTGTATAATAATTGTGCTGCAATTAACTGCAAGACATCTTTCCAAGATACACGCATGTGGCCACCTTTACCGCGAGCATTTTTATAAATCTTTGCCTTTTCGGGATCTTCTACAATTGAAGCCCAAGCCGCAATATGATTACCCTCGTGTTCTTCTAAAGCAGTTGTCCACAGTTCCCATAATTTGCCACGCATGTAGGGGTAACGTACACGAAGCGGACTATATTCATACCAAGAGAAAGACGCACCACGCGGACATCCACGCGGTTCGAACTCAGGCATATCTGGTCCGCAGCTTGGATAGTCAGTTTGTTGATTTTCCCATGTAATGACTCCGTTTTTCACAAATACTTTCCACGAACATGAACCTGTGCAGTTTACCCCATGTGTCGTACGTACTACTTTGTCGTGACTCCAACGTTCACGATACATTTTCTCCCATTCTCTGCTTTTATCTGTTAAAACCGACCAATTGCCGTTAAATTTTTCAGTTGGCTTAAAAAAATTCATTCCAAATTTCGCCATAGATAACATCCTCTCATCAAATTACGTTGCTCATTCGGTTAAAAAATTATTCACGATTGCCTTTTCGACTTAATTTCATTGTATATTTCTGAGCAGCATTGAGATATTAGGGATTCTCCTATATGCCTAGGGGGATTCCCTATTTTTTGTAGTAGTTGTGGGGAGAGGACGTGAGGAACGGAGTGGGAAAAAGAAAGAAGAGTAGAGGGCGGAAAAGGAATGGTCGGCGGAATCTAGACACTAGTTTCCGAGTTGGGTCTAGAAAACGACCGAATCTAGACACTTGTTCACAAGCACTGTCTAGATTCTCTCCCTAGCCCCCTGCCCGCTACATCTCCACCACCGACTTCCCCATCAACACAAAAAAACGGGCTACGGCCCGTTTTTCTCATACTTTTACAATCATCGTATTATCATTCACTTGCATATAGCGATATATTAAATCCAGCTGGCTCTGATGATAGTGCTCCTCAATATTCGGATCGATCATACACCAGCCCCCTGCGTCATATATTTCAAAGGCTTTTTCAATAGCCGCTTCTCTTGGCCCCGTCACAATGCACTCTTTACCGAAGTATTGAGACATAGCTTCTAGCTCGATATGTGTATTCTCATCAGCAAATTCTAAAGCATCGCCGATTAGTAAGATGCCCGGAGCATCTTCAGGTGCTTCAGCGTGCACCTTTTTTTCAATATCAGAAAGATGTCCCGTAATTACTTTTTGCGTAGCGTATGAAACATCGAATACCGCGCAAATCGGATAATCTTTCCCGACCTGTTGATATATCTGAGTGATAATCGTATGCAGACGTTTGATGCCCATATAAATTGCTAGTGTGCCGCCATCGATTAAAGAAGCAATATCAATGACTTGTTCCTCAGAACCTTTAAAGCTGCCCGTAGTCAAAGTCACACTCGTTGAGACGTTGCGACATGTCAGACCGACACCTAGTGCGGCTGCAGCAGCACTCGCTGTAGTAATTCCTGGCACAATTTCACAAGGAATTTGATGTGCCTTCAAAATATCTACTTCTTCATGCACTCTGCCGAAAATCGCCGGGTCCCCGCCTTTCAAGCGCACTACATTTTGATGTTTATAAGCAGCATCTAATAAAACCTCGTTAATTTCGCCTTGTTTAATATGACGGCTATAAGGCTTTTTTCCCACATCAATAATTTCAACTTCAGGAGGCGCAAGCTGTAAAATGAAAGGATTGACTAAGCGGTCATATAAAATGATATCCGCTGTTCGAATAAGATGTTCTGCCTTACGTGTCAGGAGGCTCGGATTCCCTGGACCTGCGCCGATAAGGTAAACATGACCGGTTGGGCTTACAGACATAAATATACATCTCCATCTATAACTTCGACTTCGTAAGTTTCGACACAGCCCGTATCAGGTTCTTGCACTATGCCTGTCTCTAAGTCGATTTGCTGGTCGTGAAGCGGGCAGAATACAGAGTGCTCGCTCACAGTACCTTCTGAAAGTGGTCCTTGTTTATGCGGACATACATTATTGACTGCATAAATGTGCTCATCTTCTGTTAAAAATAAACCGATTTCTTTGTCATCTACGAGTACCTTAGTACCGATAAGCGGCGTCAAATCTTCTAATGCTGCTACTCTGACTTTCTCTAATGCACGCATGCTTACACCTTCTCTACTTTAAAGATTTTTTGATCATTTTGATCATTCACAATTTCTGACCATGGCTCTTCAGCTACTGCACTTTTCGCATCCATAATACGCTCAAATAAAGCTTTTTGACGTTCAGGATCGAGAATATATTCTTTCACATTTTCAAAGCCCATGCGCTCCAACCATGGCGCTGTACGTTCCGCATAAATACCCGTTTCACGATAATACTGCATCAATGCACCGCAAAGTTGAATCACATCATCTTCAGTTTCAACTGTGGTTAAAAGTTGACCTTTAGTGACATCAGTACCGCCGTTACCACCAATATAAATCTGGAAGCCATTCTCAACACCGATGACACCGAAATCTTTAACGCCGGATTCTACGCAACTGCGCGGACATCCAGAAACGCCCATTTTAAATTTATGTGGTGTATCGATATATTCGAAAGTTTTTTCTAAACGGATACCGAGGCGTGTTGTATATTGTGTACCGAAGCGGCAGAATTCTTTGCCGACACAACTTTTCACTGAACGTGTCTTCTTAGCATAAGCAGATGCTGAACGCATGCCTAAGTCTTTCCACACATGCGGCAAGTCTTCTTTACGGATGCCATATAAACCGATACGTTGTGAACCTGTGACTTTTACTAAAGGTACGTCGTATTTCTTCGCTACTTCGCCTAAACGAATCAATTGATCAGGATTCGTTACGCCACCGCGCATTTGCGGAATCACTGAAAATGTACCATCATTTTGAATGTTGGCATGATAACGTTCGTTTGCAAAACGAGAGGCTTTTTCATCTTCATGTTCATGAGGATACACCATATTTAAATAATAGTTGACTGCAGGACGGCATTTCGGACAACCGCCTTTATTTTTCCATCCTAAAACATGGCGCACTTCTTTAGAGGTTTTCAAACCTTTCGCACGGATTTGTGTCACGATTTGATCGCGTGTTAAATCGGTACAATCACAAATGCCTGTAGGTTTAGATGCGACAAAGGCACCACCTAAAGTATGTTCTAGTAATTCTCCGATAACGGGTTTACATTTACCACAAGAGTTGCCGGCTTTCGTAGCTTTCGTTACTTCAGCAACTGATGTTAATCCATCTTCAACTATAGCACTGACGATTTTACCTTTCGAGACACCATTACATCCGCAAATCGTCTCGTCATCCGCCATATCAGCCACTGAGGAAACCGCTTCTTCTCCGACTTTCTGTAACAGTGAAACCAAAGTATAATCTTCAATCGGTTCACGCTTTTTCATCATATTGAAGAAACGTGTACCGTCATCTGTATCTCCATAAAGCACAGCACCTACGACGCGTTCCTCTTTTAAGAAAATCTTTTTATAGACATGGTCATGACTATTATAAATTTCTACGCCTTCAACTTCATCATCTTCTTGAATTTGACCGGCACTATATAAATCACAGCCAGAGACTTTCAACGAGGTAAAAGTAGTAGAACCTTGATAACCTTCAGTTGGACGGTCAGTCAGAACATCGGCCAACACTTTACCTTGTTCATACAAAGGTGCTACTAAACCATATACGCGGCCATTATGTTGTGCACACTCACCCACTGCAAAGATTTCAGGATCGCTGGTACGCATGTAATCATCCACTACAATCCCGCGTTCGACTTCTAACCCAGAATCTACAGCTTCTTGAGTAAATGGACGAATACCGACTGCCATCACTACTAAATCGGCAGGAAGTTCACGGCCATCTGCTAAACGAATTGCTTCAACATCTTGGTCTCCGATTATTTCTTTCGTATTGGCGCCTAATTCAAAACGCATGCCTTGCTTTTCTAAATCTTCACGCAACATTTCTCCTGCTTGACGGTCTAACTGCATTTCCATCAACCATTCACCTAAATGTACTACTGTAACATTCATACCTTGGTCTAATAAACCGCGCGCACATTCTAATCCTAGCAACCCGCCGCCGATCACAATCGCTTCCTTTTTATTTTGCGCAATTTCAATCATGCGTTCTGTATCTTCAATAGTACGCCAACCAATCACACTTGGTAATTCATGCCCTGGAATCGGTAAGACAAATGCTTTAGAACCTGTGGCGAAAATACAGACGTCATAAGGAATTCTACGTCCTTTCTCAGTTTCTACTACATGTTCGTCACGATTCACACGTATAGCACTTTCGCCTGTAATTAAGGCAATCCCATGCTCTTCATACCAAGTGTAAGGATTCATAATCGTTTCTTCTACCGTCATCTTCTTCTGCAAAATATTAGATAACATGATGCGGTTATAGTTCGGATAAGGTTCTTTCCCAATAATCGTAATATCAAATTTATCAGGGTTTCTATCGATAATTTCTTCAATTGTTCTGACGCCGGCCATCCCGTTACCGATCATCACAAGTCGTTGTTTTGACATCTTCTATTCCCTCCCGTATTCCTCTCGTAAATACTTTTCTATCGCTTTTGACACTTGTTTTGCCTTTTTATAATCTCCGCCGTTTGAACGCACACTGATTGCTAAATCTTCAAAGTCAAATTCTCGCATATTAAAAAAATCTGATTGAGATTTGTCGCCTGTATGATTCACCAACTGTTCAGGGGTCGTATCTTGTTTAATTTTGTCATTAATTTCAGGTGAATCTGTTGCAATGATTACAATATCCGCTTCTGCAATATCTTCCTTATCATAATCTTTCGTAATTAATTTAATATCTGGATAGCATTGTTCGAAAAATTCTGGCAAAAAAGTTTTGCTGATAACCGTAACGCTGCCGTAATCTGCTTTAGCCAGATGTTTGAACTTACGATAACCGATGCGTCCGCCGCCGATGAGCACTACGTTTTTATTTTTTAAATTAAGTTGTATTGGATACACCACTAAAACTCCTTAACTTGATTTAATCTTGCTGCCAGCATTGCATCGAGTTCAGGTTCGAAATTCAGTGCTGGTGCAATCGTAATATCAGAATCTCCTTTAAGCGTATTAATTTTCTTCTTGATTTTATTGACTAAGAAGCCATCATAGAAAAACACAGGGATGACTAAAATATGCTGATAGTCATCTTTCATATCAGGCAGGAGCCCTTCAAACTGCAAATCACCGTAAAACATCATGGTATAAATCGGACATTCTGTTTGACATTGTGCTTTCAACATATTCAACTCATCATCCGGTTCGGTCAAGAACGGGCTGCCATGTGCAATCAGCACAATTGCTGAATACGGATCATTCTGATACTGCCAAGCATCTATACGTTTTTGAATCCACTCTGTCAATGCCGGATGGTAACAGAGGGGCTGACGAATTTGGTAATGGATACTTCCAGGAAACATCAATTGCATTTCCCGCATGATGTCAGGGAGATCCTCTAAATAATGTCGCCCTGAAAATAGTAGCAGTGGCACAATCGTGAAGTAATGTTCACCCTCTTGCAAATGTTTACGTATCACTTGCGGCAACGATAACTCATCGCTTTCAATAAAAGCGACATCGAAATCATCCTCAATTTGTGTGCCCACTTTGTCTAATTCTTCCATTAATAATTGATTTTGTTTACCTCGTCTCATACCATGCATGACTATAATCGTTTGTGACATGATGTGTTTCCCCCTTTATGTGCATTGTACCTTATTTTAAATTTTTATGTGAATAGTTTCACATTTATTTGTAAAAAATAGGGAATCCCCTTATCTCAATATTGAGGGGATTCCCTAACAAATTTCAACTATTTTTGTTCATCGATATAGTGATTTCTTTTTCCATTAAAGAAAGCATATAACAGACCTACAAAAATACCGCCGCCGATATAGTTACCGATAAAGGCCCACACGATATTTTTCAAAACATCTATCCAAGATAATGCATCAAAGTTGTAGTACATCATACCTGAGAATAAGTTAGCGTTGTAAACAACGTGTTCATAACCCATAAATACAAAGACTACTACGCCGCATGCGATAAAGAAAGCTTTAGATAAACCTTCTTTGAATTGGATAGACACGTAGATACCGATATTGATAAAGAAGTTAGCAAAAATAGCTTTAACTAAAATACCATCCCATGTTCCAAGTGTCGTTTTCTTATCCACAATCTTAGTTAATGCAGTGACCATTTCTGGTGTCATGACATTAGTGAATTTCAATAAGCCGAACAGTATGAAGCCTCCGACAATATTACCAATGAAACATACTGTAAATAACCAGATGATCTTAGCAATTGGCACTGCTTTATAATAAGCGCCTGCTGTCATATACATAAAGTTACTTGTCAGCAACTCAGAGTGTGTAAGCACGATTAATACTAAGGCTAAACTAAATGCCAAAGCGCCTAACAAGTTAATCGTACCTTCATTGATACCGTTATGTTGTGTTTTAATTGCTAGCATGAAGACTGCCACAATAGATAATAAGAAACCAGACATCATGGCTTTAAGAAAATAACGCACAGGCGTTTTACTTAACATGACAGATTTCATTTGAGACGAACTAACTACATTATTCATCGTCTCACGTGAAGCATATGTATCTTCAACCGATTTATGATTTTGCATAACCATAAAAATACTTCCCCCTACATATCATTTTACGATAGATATAGTATATTATTATTTGCTTGTTATGCATAGAGTAAATTTCAAAATATTGTCATAATCATTTTAAGAAATTAGCTCGAAATTGAAATCATAAATTATTAATCGACATTTTCAAAATAAATGACGATTAACTTTGCAGTAAAAAAAGAAGCAGCATTACGCCGCTTCTTTATCTATCATTATTATGCTTGTTTTTTATTTTTTTGTTTCACCATAAATTTCAAGCCGGCTGAGAAAATTCCGCATCCTGCAACTGTACGTAGTAACCATCTCAAGAAGCCGTTCGAAACACATTTAGAACTAAATAAAACAGAAGGTACTAAACTACTTAACGTATACAGAATAACGACTTTAACATAACGTTCGTTCATTCCTTTTCACCTCTTTATCAGAATTTACAAATCAAGTCTTAACACCTAATAGTGTAGCACTTTCTATAAAGAAGCGGAATGCGGTCAGACAGAAATCAGGGAATTCCTATTACTTTTTAAGTAATTCCTCTAACTGATCTAACGTACTCGTCATGCCTTCTTCTAATCCCATTTCTAATAATTGCTGAGCAGCTTGAGCTGTAGGCAGCACAGAAACAGACTGCACCTCTGTTTGCGCTTGTCCTTTAGATTTAAAATAAATTTCTACTTTCATACCATTCATATTGGGGTTAATTTGACCTTTTTCATTTGCAAAGTAATCATGATAAATAATTTTATAAGGCGCTTCAATCTCATCATATTGCATCACCGTATAACTTTGACCATCTGGCGCATTAATTTTAAAGAAATTTTTGCCGCCTGGTTGTGGATTAAAATCATACACTTCAGTCGTACCGCCTTTGGGATGGAACCATTGCTCAAACTTTGATTTCGTCGTATACGCATTAAACACATCTTGAATACGCGCATCAAATATACGACTGAAAATAATTTTATTGCCGTCTCTTTGTATTGTCATGAATTTCCACTTCCTTTTGAAAGAATGCTTTGAAAAGTTATATCCCCATTATGATATACTCCGGACTTTAATTACCAACAAAAAGACTGTAATACAGCGTATTATACTGCACCACAGCCTATATATAAATTAGTTTTTAACTTCAAATTCTAGTGCGGCTTCAAATTTAACATCGTTCCCGATTAAAACACCGCCTGTTTCTAATGTTTTATTAAATGACATACCGTATTTTTCACGGTCTACTTTACCAGATACTGTGAAACCTGCTACGTTAGTATCATTTTGCGGATTTTTGATGACTCCTCCGAAATCGTAATCGAAAGTTTCTTCGTTTGTCACACCTTTAATTGTTAAGTCACCTGTTACTTTATCCTTTGTTACTTCTTTAATTTCGAATTTAACTTCAGGATAGTTATCTGCATCAAAGAAATCGCTTGTACGTAAGTGGTTGTCACGATCTGCTTGATTTGTATCGATTGATTTAACATCAATGGATGCTGAACCTTTCAATGAGCTTAAGTCATCTAAGTCACCTGATAATTCAACATTGAATTGAGTAAAGCTGCCTTTCACTTTAGACACCATTAAGTGTTTAACTTGGAATTCGATAGATGAATGAGCTGGATCAAAAGTAAATTGGGTCATAAAAAAACCTCCATCTTTTTATTTGTTTACAACGCTCATTTATCATTACCCGCTTCTCTCAACTTTAAATGGTTTAAGCGACAGGCGACTCAAGATGTTCAAGATTGCTGCCGATGACGACTAGATAACAAGGCACCTTAGAAGTCAATTCAATAGGTGATATTTCTAGTTGACCTGTTGTATATTGGACTAACTGTGTTTCTGGATGCTCTGTAAATTGCATAAAGCCTTTAACGCGATAAATAGATTGCGGCAGGTCTTCTAGCCATTTTACTAATTGCTCTAAAGATATGGCTTGCTCGAATTCAAAATAACAATGACCGATACCTTCATGGTGCCGATGTTCATGTACTGCACAAGCAGCAGAACTGCTTTCTTTCGATCTTCCGCTCTCCAAAGTTTTCTTTTCAGTAAATAAATCACTTTCCAGTTTGCCATAGCTGCCAACCGTGATTTCCGCACCTGGATTAAGGACGGTCAGGTCGCTGTATATTGTAGTAATGGCTTCGGTTTCGCACTTGTCGACTTTATTAATGAACAGGTGTGAACAGTGTGCGAGTTGCTCGTAGTAAAGTTTCTGCATCTCGCCTGAGTAAGTATCAAGCTTTGCGTAGAGTGAAGCATCCACCACACCGACTACTGCTTGAATGGTTGAAATGGGTGTGAGTGCCGGAGTCAGACAAGCATCGATGACGGACTGCGGTTCGGCTATACCGCTGCATTCTACAAATACGACATCTGGCTGGTAATCAAGGTAAATCTGATGCAGCTGCTGGGAAACGTCGGCTTTCATGGCGCAGCAGATGCAGCCTTCTATAATTTCATCCATGGGGACAGTTTGGTTTATGAGATGGCTGTCGACGCTGGCTTGGCCGAAGTCGTTCATGATGACAGCAGGTTGCAAATGTTGTTCTAGTGCTTGTTCGATGAGATGGTTCAAGGTCGTTGTTTTTCCGCCGCCTAAGAAGCCTCCGAGTATAATGATGTCCATATTGATTTCCTCTCTTTTATGGTATTAAATCAAAATGCCGGCAATCAGTGCTAGGAATAAAGTACAAATAATAGCAGTTGTCATTTGGCGCCCTACAATACCTGCGCCCTTTTTTACACCCAAGTGTTTTACCATCATGGAAACTGTTACCATGCAGGATGAAAATGTCGAACTGAAGAAGACTAAGATAAGTAAACTTGCTGGTGACAGCGCTTGTAAAACGGTACCGTGATCGAAGTTAAAGAGCAACATGCCGTCTTTGCGAATCATTGAAAAAAGAATGCCTGGTGCCATGGAATCTGGAATATGCAAGAGTGCAAGTAATGGCGTGAAAATTCCTGAGATGATAGTGAGTATTGGTGTCAACGATAGAATACTCACAACAATACAGATCGCAATGAATATTGGTAAAGCTTGCAATAAGAACTTTTGGATGGTGCTCCAAATTTGGATGAGCAGCGGTTTCATATCTGGCCATTGTAGTTTGGAACGATAAATCGGCGGTGCGACATGGAACGTTGTCGGTTTTCTGTACCATAATTTGTTATGCAAGATGCCTCCTAAAAAGACGAGCAATAAGTAAGGTACAAATAACCATGAGTGATGGGCTGCGCTGAACAATGACAGTGTAGCACCGATTTGATAACTGCATGAGGAGCCGAAGCTGATAATGCTCATACAATTTTCTTTGGTACAACTACTGCATTGACTATTAGCTTGTGTAATGGCTGCTGCGTTGCAACCGAATCCTTCTAAGACAGGAATGATATCTTGACCGTCTAGACCTATTTTGCGCATCGTGGGTTCTATAGACCATACGACGTACTGTTTAAGATGGGTTTGGTCGATTACGGCAGTAGAAATACCGATCATGACTACTACCGGCAAGGCCCACACTAGTGAATAAATGCCGAGTGATAAGACGCCGTAATCTCCATACAGAATATGGTTAACCCATTGATACGGTGTATTAGCTTGCTTCGTCATTTGATCAATCCATTGTGTCACGTAAGTATTTTGCAGCCAATCAGAGAAGTGATAGGCCAAATATATCGGCAGTGCAAACATTAAAAAGATAATGAGCCAGCCGAGCAGAGTGTCTTGTATTTTAGGGTGATGTTGACGACTTTCTTCTATATAATCTTTAAGTTTCTTAAAGTCTGCTTGCGTAGTTTGCGCGTCAGATTCTACCGCTTTATAAGGTGAAGCATGAATGTGTTTTTTCAGAATAAACTGGCGCAGCAGAAATTGCTGGCCAGTAGTCAAACGATGGTAATGTGTCAGTTTCAGTTGATGTGGTGCATCTGGGATGGATGTAGCTTCTCCAGTAGCCAAGTTGAATTTAACTTCTAGCATGAGCAATCCACTTCACAGCAACTGTAATCATCTAAGTACATGTTGTTAGCTTTGTAAGTTTCTAGTGCTGTTTGATCAACTTCTAAAGCTTCACGGTCCATTACTTGTTCTGCAAGTACTGCGAAACGCGCACGGAATTTGTAAATATAACATAAAATCGCGTCTGCATGACGTACAGTCGGACCGATAAGAAAAACATTAGGGTAGCGTGTAGATTCATCCAGTTCAGTAAGTTCAATTTCGCCATCTGCAGTACTAAAGAGTTGGCGGACAAGCGGATTCGTGGTAGCATCGAATCCTGTCGCTAAAATCGGTTCGTTGCGTGTGGCCACTTGTTTGCCATTATTGAATTTAACCACGTACTTGTTATCCATATCGGAGAAGTCGATAGTTGAAGCAGTATAGCCTACATTCAACTCTATAGCTGCACCCTTCTCAACAGCACGTTGCAGGCGTTGATGTGTATATGGAGAAAGTCGGATACTTGGATCTGCATTTTCTTGATCTAATCCTGTAGTATGCGTATAGATAGAAACTTGTTTCCCTTTTTCAGCCAAACAAACGGCAGCATCAAAGGCACTTTCATTTCCGCCGATAATAACGTATTCATCACCTGGCATTTGCGTGAAATCTTCAACTTCACTGTAATGCTGTCCATATTTAAATGGTTTGCGGGCAAATGAGAAATCTCCGGTAGCTACGAAAATATATTCGCTAGTAATTAAGCCTTGTTCTGTTTGAATTTCGTAATGTCCATCAACAAATTCAATACTAGATACAGGTGTTTCTTCTTGAATTGGTAATTCATAATATTCTGCGACTGTCTGCAAATATTCTGCATAAGTTTCTCCTGAAACATGTTCTTCATTGAAAGTAAATGCAGGGGAAGTTTCTGTGGAAACGGCATTGATGTCTGGCATACCGAAACCATTTGTCGTAAATGAAGGGGTAATGGTACGAGTGGATTTTGGCCAATTTAAGAATGACTGACCTACTTTCCCTTTATCTAAAATTGTCATATCTTCTTTATCTAATCCTAACTGTTGAAACGCGATTGCCATTCCGATTCCGGCTGCTCCTGCTCCGATAATTGCGACGCGGTAGTGTTGCATATTAAAATACTCCCTTTCCTTATCTATCAATAACTGTGTAATACACATTTGAATGCGGGTAATAAATCGTAATCGTTACGTTTTATATCCTTGTATTTTAGCACTTCACTATCCGTAATACAAGCACGTTTTCTCCGAGTTGGATCATACGAATTCCCTAATACTCATGAAAAAAACTGAGCTTAGGACTGAAATAATAATAGGTTAAAATTATTTCGTCGTCCCAGCTCAGCCTGTTGGTTGTTTTAGAATTTAAGCTTATTTTATTTTTCGAGTAAATCTTTATATTCTTTAAAATGATATGGATCATCTAATTTGGTACCATCCACAAATACTACAGGGACCGTATCAATATTTTTTCTCTTCGCAAATTTTTTATCTTTTTCAGCATCTTTCCAAGATTGACTGTCTTTCGTTTTATAATCCTTTTTAATATCTGCTTTTTGTTGATCAGAGATATTTAATTCATCAATAATTTTGTCTAATAACTTTTCGTTAATCCAAGGTTTCTTATGGTCTTCTGTATTCGGCTGTGCTGCAAAAATTTTCTTTTGGAAAGCCAAATATTGATGAGGTGCTATATTTTTGACTGCGTGGCCTGCACGAGAACCGATAATAGAATCCTTACCTAAGAAAGCGACATTGACTAATTGATAATCTACTTTATTTTTATCAATATAATCTTTTTGTAATTTAGGCATGACATTGTCTTCTACCTTTTTACAGTAAGGACATTTGTAATCTGCAAATTCTACAACTTTTACTTTGCCATTTTTACTTGTTAAATCTGTATCTTTTTGTGAACAACCTTGTAATACAGCCGCTAGAATAGCGATACTGATAAATAATACTAATTTCTTCATTCAATAAACGCCTCGATTCTTATTATTTCTATCCGCTTGAATCGATATTTCCCTGATTCATTCACAACTATTTCTATTCATAGTGTGCTTTCAATTCATTCAATTCTCTCAAATCATATCATACACTGTATTCTGGCAGAGCGCTATGCTGAATTTAATGAAAAAAATAAAACTCCCGATCTGCTTAAAAGCAAACCGAGAGTTGCATGTTTAAATTTCTTGTTCTTGAATCACATTTAAAAAGCGTTGCAAATCTTTCGTTTGCGGGTGATTAAAGATTTCAGAAGGTTTCCCTTCTTCACCAATCACGCCTTCATGAATGAAAACAGTTTTGTCTGAAACTTCTTTAGCAAAGCGCATTTCATGGGTAACAATGACCATTGTCATCCCTTCTTGCGCAAGTTCTTTGATAACACGTAAAACTTCATTTACCAATTCTGGATCAAGTGCTGAAGTCGGTTCATCAAACAACATTACTTTAGGATTCATAGCCAAAGCTCTGGCGATGGCAACACGTTGCTGCTGCCCGCCGGATAATGCATTCGGGTGTTGATCTTTCACTTGTGTTAACCCGACTTTTTCAAGTAAGGCTTCAGCGCGTTGTCTTGCTTCCTGCTTATTCATCTTTTTCACTACGATAAGACCTTCCATGACATTCTCAATGGCAGTCTTATGAGGAAAAAGATTGTAATTTTGGAATACCATTCCAGATTGTTTGCGTACACGAATTTGTGATTTCTTATCATTCTCTGTATAAGTTTCACCGTTTACAAAGACTTGTCCTTCTGTGGGTATTTCTAAGGCATTCATCATACGCAGTAAAGTTGTTTTACCTGAACCGGAACGTCCGATTAAAGTAACCACTTCACCTTCGTCAACATTCAAGTTAACACCTTTAATGACTTCTTTATCACCGAAAGATTTTTTAATATTTTTCAATTCAATCATGAACGATAACCTCTTTCTAAGTAAGATTCATAGAAGGATTGAATCACTGAAATGATAAAGCAAACAACCCAGTATAATAACGCCACAAGTATATAAATCGTTAAATATTCGTACGTTGTTGAGGCTACTTCTTGTGCCTTTCTGAACATCTCAGCTACTAAGATAAATCCGAGCAAGGAAGTATCTTTCAGCAAGCTGAGGAAGGTATTGCCGAGCGCAGGTACAGAGACTCTGATTGCTTGCGGCAAAATAATACGTTGAATCGTTTGACGATAATTCATACCGATTGAATAGGCCGCTTCAGTTTGTCCTTTCGGAATTGACAGAATGCCACCACGGATAATTTCTGAAGCATAGGCACCGACATTCAGAGATAACCCGATAATTGCCGCTACTACTGATGGTAAGGTCCATTGTGTATCAGGATTGTTCGTCAATAATCTGCCTAGTTCCGGCAAACCATAGAAAATAATGAATAATTGTACAATCATCGGTGTCCCACGGATAATCGATACATAAACTCTGGCAATACCACGTAAAATTTTACTTGTACTGATACGCATCAAAGCTGTAAATAATGCAATAATTAGTCCTAATACAAATGTCGCTAACGTAATTGGAATGGAATACTTAATCAAACCGCTCAACATAGGCAAGAAAGCTTGTCGTGCTGCATCAAGGGCATGCAACTGCTGTTCATTCAATGCGATTGCATTAAGATTTAGAAACATCTTGACCAAACCATTTCTTACCGATTTTAGCTAACTCGCCATCTTTTTCTAATTTATCTAAAGCTTTGTTAACTTTTTTGATTGTTGCATCGTCTTCTTTTTTATTGAAAGTGAAAGCAGTTTTACTTTTTTCAGCATTACCTTTGATTTCTTTGATTTTAGCATCAGGTTTTTGCTTTTTGTAATCTAAGTAAGACAAGCTGTCATTGAAAGTACCTTCCACACGGTGAGATTGTAATAAATCCATCGCTTGGTTGAAGCCATCTACTTTAACTAACTCAGCGCCTTTAGATTTTGCAAGTTCACCATAGTTAGAAGTAAATGTTTGTGCCATTTTCTTACCTTTAACGTCATCGAATGACTTGATATTTTTATTATCTTTATTCACTACTAATACACCGCTTGAATAAGTGTAAGGTTTAGAGAATTTATATTTTGCTTCTCTATCTTTATTAATACCGACTTGGTTGGCAATCATATCGAAACGACCTGAATCCAAGCCTGCAAACATAGAATCCCATTGTGTTTCTTTGAATTTAACTTTATAACCCATTTCTTTCGCTACTGCTTTAGTTACATCGATATCGTAACCTGTTAAGTTTCCTTTTTTATCATGGTATGTAAAAGGCGCATAAGTCCCTTCTGTCCCTACCACTAAAGTTTTATCATCTTTAGATTTAGATGATTTGTTATCACTTGAACCGTTGCCGCATGCAGCTAAAGCTACAGTTAACACGATTGTTAAAACAGTTAATAATATTCTCTTCATAACCTTTTCTCCTTTATCCTTATCATTCTCATCGGAATAACATTAATTTTAAGCTTTATGCCCCTATCCGTCAATATTTAAATCATTTAGGTTATTCCCAAAATTTCCTTATTATATGCACGCGTGATTCCAACTTGTCGATAACTTAAATCTTAACTTATTCTTAAATCGTAATCATTACTATTTACATTACCGCAAAAATAAGGCATACTAGAGTCAGTTCAATTAGGAGGCGAATACAATGAAACAAGATTTAGCAACAGCGCGTCGTAATTTGCATAGTCCTAATATCAAGACACGTAAACGTGCCTTGAAAATTATTAAGACGCATAAACGTAACCAAAAAGCATAATCATATAGATTTCTATTTTGCAAATGATCCTTTAAACACTTAAACATTAATCTCTGATCCGTTTCACTCAAACTGTAAAAATAATCTTTTCCCAGATTATTCCCTAGTTAAGAGTTACTCTCTGCATGCGGATTGTTTAGTATTTCATATTTAAAAATATTCCCTAAAGTATTATTTATAACGTAAATTTTTAAAACTCTATCCTGGTCATTTGCAAAAAAAGGATTCCGAATCATACAACTCGGAATCCTTTATTTTTATATATTCACTTATAAATAATGTTTAGAGACAAATCCTAAGTTATCATCTAATTCATAGATTAATGGTGAGCCTGTTTTAATTTCATAACCTACGATATCTTCATCAGAAACACCTTCAATATGTTTGATCAGCGCACGTAATGAATTACCATGTGCAGATACCAATACAGTTTTATCTTGTAATAATTCTGGTGCAATTGCGTCATTCCAATAAGGGATTACACGGCCCAATGTATCTTTCAAACTTTCTGATGTCGGTATGACACGATGGTCTAACCCTTGATATTTACGATCTGCTAAGTCTAATTCACGTTGTTCTGCAGTTGCTTCTGGAGGGGCAATATCATAAGAACGTCTCCAAATGTGTACTTGATCCTCGCCGAATTCTTCACGTGCAGCATCTTTATTCAATCCTTGCAAACCACCATAATGACGTTCATTCAAACGCCAAGTTTTAGTAACTGGAACAAAGAGTTGATCCGATCTTTCTAATAAATAGTAAGTTGTTTTAATTGCACGTTGCAAAACTGAAGTGAAAGCAACATCAATTTCAATACCTTCTTGCTTCAAACGATCTCCTGAAGTTGTTGCTTCTTCCACACCTTGTTCTGATAAATCTACATCAGTCCATCCGGTAAATAAGTTTTCTGCATTCCAGACACTTTGTCCGTGTCGGCATAATATTAATGTTGGCATACTCAACATCCCTTTCTATAAAAAATCTTTCACTAAAAATATAGCACTTTTGTATACAATAGTATAACTTTTCACACAACTGCCTTATTTTTTTGCAAAGAGATTAAAAAAAGACAAAAACTTCCCGTTTTGAAATTTTTGTCATATGGATGTTACATTTTAAATTTTTCGTAAGTAGTTTGTGAAAATGGTGTAACCTAAGCTACAGTTTTAGATGTTATAGTAGTTTTTGTGAATTACGAACGACATAGAGATAAATTCAATTCAGGAGGATATTTTTTATTATGAAAAAATTATTGTTGTCATCATTTGCTGCTTTTTCAATCGCTACAGCAGCAAGTGCAGGAATCCAAGCAGATACGAACACAAACACAGCGCACGCAGCTGAACAATCAAGTACACAATCTGTACATGACCGTTTTATCGCTGCAGGCGGTACTGAAGCAATGTGGGAAAATATTGTGATGCCTGAATCAGGCGGCAATCCGAATGCTGTAAATGAATTAGGTTATCAAGGTCTAGGTCAAACGAAAGAAGCTTGGGGAACAGGTTCTGTTGAAGAACAAACTAAAGGCATGATTCAATATGCTGAAGATCGCTACGGTTCAATCGACCAAGCTATTCAATTCCGTGAAGCAAACGGCTGGTGGTAATCCCATCTCAAATAATATCTCTTAACGACACAAAACCGCTTGAGACAAATTTCGTCTCAAGCGGTTTTAATTTTTATTTCAGAAGCCGCCAATTATTTTTCTAACTCTTGATTTCTTTCTGGATGATAAGGTTCTGGATGCACATAAACAGAAGAGACCCCTCTCTCATGCATGTAAGTTTCAACTCTATCACAAATTTCGTGCGCTTCATCTAAGGTGATATCAGGCTTTACTACAATCGTAACATCCACGAATACACTGCTTCCGTGATAACGGCCTTTAATGGTCTTAACATCAATCACATCAGGTACTTCCAACACTTCTTGACGATACATTTCTAAGTCTCGTTCATTAAAACCATCACTTAACGTAAAAATAGATTCTCTAAAAATAGAGAAACCTGTGTAAACAATTAATAATCCTAGAACAGTGGCTAAAATGATATCGACAATCGGAAATCCGAATTGTGTAAAAATCAAACCGACGCCTGTACCTAAACTGACAACACTATCTGATAGGTTATCCAATGCTGATGAATGTAAAGAGCGACTATTTGTACGCTTAGCTAATCTGAAATTGTAATAAAAAACAGCTAACATAATAATGCCGCTGACCACACTGACGACAATCGTAATCGGATTGGGAGTATGATAATCGTTTCTAAATATACGCGGAAAGTTTTGCATGACCACTTGTACCCCTACAAACATAATGATGAAAGAGACAAGCAATGTTGCGATATTTTCAGATTTCAAATGACCATAAGGATGGTTTTTATCTGCAGGTTTAATGGAAATCTTCAACCCGACAATAACCGCGACTGAAACTAAAATATCTGTCATATTATTCAAGGCATCTGCACGTACAGCTGCTGAATGGAAGGTATATCCTACAATAAACTTAGCTGCTGATAAAATGATATACACAACTAAACTTAAATAGGCACCACGTTGCGCTTTCTGTAAATTATCGCTTGCTGACATTCTGATTCCCACCTTCTCAACTTCTTATATTTAATTATGCGTCATATTTTTGAGAGATTCAATTTTTTTATTTTTAATTATTTTTTAATTTATTATGCTAATTTTTAAGTTAGCGCAGCCTAAAAAAATACCATTGGAGTGCTTAATTTCTCCAACGGTATCTTTAGATTTGTATTAGCGATCACGTAATATATATTTAGATAAAATAAAGGTAATCGGTATAGTTAATATCAAGCCGGCGAACGGTGCGATAACAGACGAAATATGTAACCATTGAACAAAGATATATAATAATAGCGTCTGCATTCCCATATTAACGACTTGAGTGAGTGGAAATTGAATAAATTTTCCCCAAGTCGGTTTCACTTTATAGACAAAATAACAATTTAAATAATACGAAATCACAAAGCTGACTATAAATCCTGTAATATGGCTGAGCATATAATTCAATCCGATTCCTTTTAATAACAACAAATAAACAAGGTAATAATCTAAAGTATTAATGCCGCCGACAATAATAAACTTAATAATTTCATAATGTGTTTTAGTGAGTCTCATTTTCTAGCTCCATCATTCTTTATTTTCATATATTACTCAGTGAGATATTTATCTGGATAAATGACTGAGTTTTTTATTCTTTTTAACAGCACAATGATAATAACATACAAAATTATAACAAAGCTTATTAAAATTTGGATAGCGAAGTGATAACAGTTCATTTAATATTTACAAACTTTACAAATCTTTCGTTTTAAAATTTTAAATTACGTCTTTTTGATACTTTGTCATCTCTAGCTCATTCAGTTTTTTATAATCACATTTTTCTGTATATTCAATTTTTAAACAATAAAATGCAAAAAGGTCGTTACAAAGTTAAAAGTATATCGTTATAATGGAGAGTAATTAATTAAAGAGGAGAAATTTACAGATGATTAAAAATGAACAATCGAGATTGCCTTTAATCATGATCATCGTTTTAGGTGCGATGACAGCTTTCGGTCCAATGTTGGTCGATATGTACAATCCAGCTTTACCGCAAGTACAAGATGATTTCGGGGTATCCACTTCAACATCTCAACTCACGCTGTCCTTCGTTATGATTGGTATGGCGTTAGGTCAATTTATTTTCGGTCCCCTATCAGATATTTATGGGCGTAAACGAACAGTAATGACTATTTTGATATTAATGGCACTCGTCTCAGTTGGATGTGCCTTTATCAGTTCAATCAACCTATTTTTAGGATTACGTTTTATTCAAGGTCTGCTCGGCGGCGGGGCAATTGTAATTGCACGTGCTACAGTAGGAGATCAATTTGACGGTACCGCTTTAACACAAGCATTAGCAGCATTATTAGTGGTAAACGGAATTATTACCATCGTAGCACCGCTTGTAGGAGGCTACACGTTAGCTTTTGCATCATGGAAAATGATTTTTGCAGCTTTAACTATTATTTCCCTGGTAATATTTGTAGCCGCGATGATCTTGATGAAAGAAACGCGTTCAGATGCAGTTGCACGTTTGAATTTCGGTGAAATCATCAAAGACTTCGGTCATTTATTAAGCAAACCGAAATTCGTGGTACCAATGTTAATGCAAGGATTAACATATGTCATGTTATTCAGTTATGCAGCAGCCTCTCCATTCATTACGCAAAAAATTTACCATATGACCCCTCAAGCATTCGGCTGGATGTATGCGGTAAACGGTGTGGGTTTAATTTTAATGAGTCAGGTAACAGCATTTGCTGTTAAATATATTTCGCGTGAAAAATTATTGCACATCTTAACAGCTATTCAATTAACAGGTGTATTCTTAGTAATTATCACTACATGGTTCCACCTTCCATTATGGTTATTAGTAATTGCTTTCTTCATTATGGTTTGTCCTGTAACAGGTATCGGACCAGTCGGATTTGCGTTGGCGATTGAAGAAAGATCTGGAGGAAGCGGTAATGCTTCAAGTTTACTAGGTCTTTTCCAATTCATTTTAGGTGGTATTATTGCACCTCTAGTAGGTATTAAAGGCGGCACAAATGTAGGGCCATTTATTGTTATTATCGTTATTACAAGTATTTTAGTAATTGTATTGAATATTTGGTTAAGCCGCTTAATTAAAAAAGCATAATTCTGAGAGTCACTTAGATAGGAGGAGTTGGAACATAATATGGTCCCAACTCCTGTTTTTTATGAATTGGCAAAGCGACGAAATAATTTCAACCCATGTTATTTATGCTCTGCTCCCTTTTCTTGTAAACAAATCATTATGTTCTAGAAGTGTCAGGAATTATAATTAACCTACTACGCTAAGAGATGGAGTATGGAATATGAGTAAAAAATTATTGAATGTGAAACCTAAAAGTCAATTAGCACCAATTCCGATGGTGATGGGATGTGAAGGTACAGCAGCTTCGATGTTGCTGAATTATAACCATATTTATGTTCATCCCTATTCATTAATGAAACGTTGGCCTAAACACTCGAGCAATCCGAATAAAGGATACGTCGGACATTTCTTAATGATTAAGCCAGGTGCTCACCAAACAATATTCCCGCAAGCTTTCGCTCCTTACTTGCAACTATACGATACTAAAATTATAGATGGTACAGGCACCACTCTAGAAGAATTAGAAACTTTAATCGACAATGGACAACCTGCCTTGATATATCATACTGTGTTAGGTCAACAACCTCATAAACGTACGTTCAAAGTAGACTCAGGGCGAGAAGAATGGGTTTCTAACATCCATATCACGTTGTTGGTAGGTTATGATGACACACATTATTACTATATTGACCCCTTATGGTCGCAATTGGGTAATAAATTAATAGTGCCTGCCCTTATTCCTTCAAAATTACAAACGATTAAAATACCTAAAGAAAAAATGAAAGAAAGTTATGATTCTGTAGGACGTCTTGCAATTTATCATAAAGCATAATCGTTAAGAGCGCGGGACAGAAATTAAAATGATTTCGTCGTCCCGCCTCTTCTTGTTTTTCAGCGAATGTTTCAATAGTAAGGTTTCTTGTTGTAAATCTGAACTTTTCAAAAAAGTGTAAAATTAACGCTCGCTTGTGTGTTTACTTTTATTCAATTTCGGCTAACTATATTTTATGCACTTTATTAAACTTGCTTATATTTTTTCATTATTAATTGCAATATCAAAAACTTTTATATATCATTAGTAACATCATTCGACGTCAACATAAAACCCCTTTGCTATATATAAATCTGAAAGGGTGTCATAATTTGGGGCAAAAATTACAAAAGGAGCTTTCCAATAGGCATATTCAATTGATTGCCATTGGTGGAGCAATCGGTACAGGCCTCTTCTTAGGTTCTGGCCAAACTATTAAACTGACAGGTCCAAGTATATTTATCGCATACTTAATCATTGGTATGTTCTTATTTGCATTTATGCGTGGACTGGGGGAACTGTTACTCAGCAATACGAGATTCAACTCATTTGTAGATATTGCAAATGAGTATTTAGGACCGTTCGGCGGTTTCGTTATCGGATGGACATATTGGTTATGTTGGATTGTATCAAGTATGTCCGACTTGACAGCTATTGGACAATATATCGCTTACTGGCTGCCACAAGTACCCAACTGGATTTCGGTCCTTTTTGTCGTACTAGTCTTAATCGCCTTCAACTTATTAGGTGCTAAACTATTTGGGGAGTTAGAATTCTGGTTCGCTTTGATTAAAATTATTACGATTCTCGCTTTAATCGTTGTAGGTTTAATCTTAATCTTCTTCTCTTTCAAAACAGATCACGGAACAGCAAGCTTCAGCAATTTAGTATCACATGGAGGTCTGTTCCCTCACGGAGCATTCGGATTCTTAATGGCCTTCCAAATGGCAATTTATTCATTTATCGGTATTGAATTAATCGGCGTCACAGCCGGCGAAACGAAAGACCGTGATAAAACGATACCGAAAGCTATTAATAATGTTCCAGTACGTATTTTACTTTTTTACGTCGGGTCATTAATTATTATCACATCTGTAGTACCTTGGAATACACTCAGTGAAAATTCAAGCCCCTTTGTAAAAGTATTCGGCTTGATCGGTATTCCGTTTGCAGCCAGCTTAGTCAACTTTGTGGTAATTACAGCTGCCGCTTCAGCAACGAATAGCGGTATTTATTCAAACAGCCGTGTTTTATTCGGTTTAGCTGAACAAGGTCTCGGACCGAAAGTTTTAGGGAAAGTCAATAGTCATGGTGTCCCGCATATTTCTATGTTAATTTCATCAATACTATTGCTTTTCGCAGCATTATTAAACTATGTGTTCCCAAATGCTGTCCAACTCTTTATTTACGTAACAACACTATCGACTGTATTATACTTATTCGTATGGACGTTGATTATTATTTCTTACATCGTCTATGCTTTTAAAAATAAAGAAGAACATAAAGCGAATAAATTTAAATTACCCGGCGGACCGTATGCTGGATTTGTAGTTTTAGCCTTCTTCATTTTTGCATATGTATTATTACTATTTACTGATGAAACGAGAAAAGCTTTATTTGTTTCTCCAATTTGGTTCATCTTTATGATTATTATGTATCAGAAATATAAAAATAATGCACGTGCTAACGTACAAAAATTCAGAGATAGCAACAAACCTAAAGCCGATTAATAAGTTAGGAGCTAGACATTAATTTGTCTAGCTCCTTTGTTGTATATAGATAATTATTATCTCATTAGTAATTTTGGAAGGGGAGTTTTGAATGAGTAGTGCAGTTTTGGCGATTGTTTTATAGTAGGGTTAATAAACTGTATAGGCTCACATACTCTGCTTATACAGATTTCGTCCTATGTGTATAGGCGAGCACAACTTGCTTATACAGTTATCGTCCTATCTGTATAGGCTGCACATTACTGCTTATACAGATTCCATCACAATCTTATCGTCTCGCTGCCTATACGCTCCGTACGCCCTGATTACTAAGGCTCCACGAACTTTATTGTTGTACTTGCTTTACTTCTCCTGTTTGCGGATTAAAAGTTGTTAATGATGCTTTACGCAATTGGTCTTTTTCGGTAGCAGATTTACTATAATCATTGTGATATAACGTCGATTCCCAACTACCGTACATTGGATTTGGGAAAATAATATATTTGCGTCCGAACTCTTCTTTTTTCTTATTGATTAAATCTGTACGGGCTTGTGCTGTTTTAGCCTTAGGATCATCAAAATCCAGCAAATTATCGCCGAACAACATTAATAAGTTATGATTCTTTTTCACAGCATCGCGACGACTTTGTTTACTTTTATCATTCTTGCCTTTAAGTAAAATATGGGACTTATCATTTTGCGGCAAACCTTGAGCTTTCAAATTCTTAGCCGTTGCTTCTAATTCTGTCTCTTTATCACGGTCAGACACATAATAAATGGCTACCCCTTTTTTATTCGCATAATTTAAGAAAGCTTTAGCGCCGTAAACTGGTTTAGCCTTAGCAGCCATTACCCACTCATGCCAACCATCCGGAAAAGTAGTGTTATTGAGAGAAGCATAAGCTTGATAAGGTGAATTATCTAACACTGTTTCATCAATATCTAAGACAATAGCAGGTTGCTTCTTGCCTTTTCCTTTGCCATGATAATGTTTCAATTCTTTATCTAAGTTATCCTTGGCAGTATTATAACCTTGTAAATACAACGCTTTAGCCTCGGCTGAATTTTGATACCAAGATACACTCATGGTATTTTGTTCTCCTAAGTTAGCTTCTTGCTGTGTCGAAGGTTGTGCTTTCACCACTGTCGAAGTTGGAGCACCACCTGCAGCTTGCGCGCTTGTCGGACCCGCTACTAAAAGTGAACTTGCCAATCCTACGATTGCTGAATACTTTGCAATTTTGTTCATATTATCTCCGCCTAATTATGTATTTAAGAATAATTACTACTTTTCTAATTATTCTTATGCAAATCATTATACTGTACAGATAATATAATTTCACTGTCTTTTTCACAAAACAAAAAGAACGGCAGGAAAAAACCTTCTCTCAGTTTCTCTGCCGCTCCAGCAATCTTATCTTTATTTTTTCAATTTCATTGGAATCATAGCTAAAATACAATTTTTTTGATAGAACAAGGTCCATCTCAAGGCAATTCCTGTTTGGTTATGCAATAAGTTCTGCCAACCTTTTTTCGTAATAAATTGAGGGACAATCACTGTGATAACAAAATGGTCGTTCTCCGCTTTACTACGTATTCTATCGATGAAACGTGCTAATGGTCGTACAATACTGCGGTATTCAGAATGTACAATCACTAAACGGATGCCAGGATAATGTTTTTTCCATTTTTCTTGAAAGGCTTTATCTTTGGTTCTATCAAAGGACACATGTACCGCAATCGTACGATCAGCAGTCAATTC
This sequence comes from Staphylococcus debuckii, assembly GCF_003718735.1. Classification (NCBI taxonomy): domain Bacteria; kingdom Bacillati; phylum Bacillota; class Bacilli; order Caryophanales; family Staphylococcaceae; genus Staphylococcus; species Staphylococcus debuckii. The sequence goes on from NZ_CP033460.1 coordinate 2,386,812, forward strand.
CGCATATTCAATCGATTTGTCTACAATTGCAGATATACTGCTGACAGGTATCAAAGCTAAATTTTTATCAATATGTGCCAACTCTTTGAATACTGCGTCTGTACGTAATTCTTCAGCGATGTCGCGATAATGCGAACGTATTTTCAACAAAACAAATACGACAAAAGGTAAGAAAATTAAAATCGGCCATACATGCGAGAATTTAGTAATCAAGAAAATCATGAACACGACAAAAGTAATCGTACCACCAACAGCGTTAGCAGATAATTTTAATAACCAGCCTTTCGGACGTTCTCTGATCCATTTAATAACCATGCCGTACTGCGCCAATGTAAAGGGAATAAATACTCCTGTAGCATATAGCGGAATTAGATTTTCAGTAGCGCCTTTAAAAGCAATGATGAGCATGATAGCCACACTGCCTAAGATAATCATTGAATTAGAAAAGCCTAAACGGTCACCGCGTACAGTAAACATATGAGGCATGTATTTATCTTGCGCCATATTCGCTGCTAATAACGGAAATGCTGTAAATCCAGTATTTGCAGCTAATACTAGTATTAAAACCGTAGTCGCTTGGATAAAGTAAAACGCTACGTTTTCTCCAAATACATGAGTCGCTAGTTGTGATAAAACAGTAGTTTCCATATGCGGTACAATGCCATACCAATATGAAAGCCCCACAATCCCTATCAATAGAAAGGCTAAAATACTGCCCATTGCGACTAAAGTTTTTACCGCATTTTTCGGTGCAGGGTTATGGAAATTGGTTACAGCATTGGAAATTGCTTCGATCCCTGTTAAAGAAGACGCACCTGAAGAAAAAGCACGCAATAACAAGAACAAAGTAACTCCTGGAACCGCTGTACCTACTGTTGCATGTATATTGGGTTGCGCTTGGCCAGTAGCGACTTTAAAAGTGCCATATAGAATCAATACAATCATACCAAAGATAAACAAATATACAGGGTACGATAAGACCTTCGCCGAATCAGTCAAACCGCGCAAATTTAAAATGATGACTACCAATAAACAAGCAATCAACACTTTATGTGCATGCAGATTGGGAAAGGCTGCTATAAATGCATCAGCCCCTGATGAAATACTTACTGCTACTGTTAAGGTATAATCTACGAGCAACGAGCCGCCCGCTAACAAAGATAATTTTTCCCCTAAATTATGTTTAGTTACCACATAGGCGCCACCGCCTTCTGGGTAGGCATAAATAATTTGTCTATAAGATAAAATCAAAGCTAAAAGTAAAATCAGTATGCCAGCTGTAATTGGCAAAGTGAACCATGTAGCTGCTGCACTGACTACAGTTAAAGTAATTAATATCTGTTCTGGCCCATAAGCCACTGAAGATAAAGCATCAGATGATAAAATAGCCAACGCTTTGACTTTAGTGATTTTTTCATGAGAAAGTTCTCTATTTCTTTTTGGTTTACCAATCAACAGATGTTTTAATTGATTAAATATCATAATCCATTACTCCTATATCTATTTCTATATAGTTAATTACGTATATATTGTTATAGTTACCCATTTTTTAAAGTTCATGCAAAATGCATTCACTCGTGAATGAGAAAAATATACGCCTATAAACCTAAAATGTATAGTACACAAACTTAAATAAATATAGAACTTTTACACTTTCGTAATCTTGTTAACAAAATCGTAAACGCCTTATTCAATTTTCTTTCTTCAATCTTGAAACATCCTCATCAAGAAAAAATAATGATATACTATTGCATATCTTATTACTCTTAAAGCAGGTAAACCAATGAAAAATCGTAGTCATCCACCTTTTTATATCATTTTATTATTTGTGCTGAGCAGCTTACTCTTTTTAGGAATTGCTTTAATACTTATACTTCAATCGACGTACGCTGCTTCCAGACAATCCAGCCGCCAAACTTTGAATCATTCTGCCAATCATCAAATTCACGAATTGATGAAACAGCAGGATATACCAGGAATGAGCGTCTTAATGATACAACATGGCAAAGTCATTTTAAATCAAGGATACGGGTATCAAAATCTCAGCAAGCACCAGCATGCTACCAAGAACACACAATATGAAATTGCTTCAGATACTAAAGCATTTACTGGACTGGCCATACTACAACTTTCTAAAGAACATAAAGTCGACTTGAAAGCACCTGTCAGAAAATATGTACCCTGGCTGCATCTGTATTATAAAGGTCGACAAACAGATGTCACTATAGAACAATTACTCGCACAAACGAGCGGTATCAGTGATAGTATGTCTAGTGATGATGAAGAAACCCTTCCGAAAAGTAAGGACAATTTAAAAGACCGCGTCAAAAGTATCAATCATGCCACTCTAAAAGAAGCACCTGGCCAACAATTCAATTACGCCAATATGAATTATAATGTGTTAGGTTACGTGGTTGAACAAGTTTCGCATCAATCTTATGAAGCATACATCCATCAACACATCTTGACGCCGCTTCACATGCAGCAGACTTACTTTAAGACCGAGAAACCTACCGCCGTACAAAAACGTTCTTTATCAAAAGGTTATGTTGAAGAGCATGGCAACATCCAAGCGGACCGCCCTGCTTATTTCAAAGGCGACACGCCCGCTGCATACATGATCAGCAGTACCACTGACCTGATTCCTTGGGTTAAATATCAGCTGAAACCTGGAGCATCAAGTCGGTCGATAATAGCGCAATCACACCAGAAACTCGCTGATACACCTTACGATAAAAATGCAGTCGGCTATGGCTCAGGATGGTTCCTTAATCCAGAATCAAACCAAGTATTACATCCAGGAACCTTGCCTAATTATGCATCCTTTATACTCTTAAATACCAAAGATCAAAACGCCGTCGTAATCCTATCTAATCTTAATTCATCAGGCATACCAAATTTAGCGAAAACGTTAGATCATCAACTTGCCTATTTTAACGAGCATCAGATGATCAACCATTACGTCGCACAACATGCTACACTCATCGGCATTGTACTATGGCTCTTAAGTTTAATCAGTACCGGCTGCTTAATCGGAATCGGTTTACTGGTTTATCATTTCAGACAGCATCGCCGTACTTGGCGCTATCACTCATAGCTAACAGCGCCATCATCTTAATCAGCATCCTGATACTCGTGTCAGTCGGTATCGCTTTAGAACAGACACCAAGCCGCATCATTCATGCACTCAACTGGGATATCGCCTTAATTGCTTTTTCTCCACCGTTTATCCTAGTCATCTTGCTCAGTTTCTGTACTATCGTATTGCTGACGGTTTACTTAAGTCTGCTGCTCTTGTGGAAAAAGAAGAAAGACAGTGATAGCCACTACTAAAAAACAGAATCTGCGACTTTAGGTTGTCGCAGATTCTGTTCTTTTTAATCTAATAAATCCATGAATAATACGAAAACTAGAATAATCATGATAATAATAGCGCTATATAATGTCTTATGCGTTTTATGAGAGATTTTATTTTGCACAATATCTCGCACACCCATAATTAAAGCTGCTAAAACAATCAACGCTAAGATAAACGACAACGTATCCATAGCATCCTCTCCTCTTATTCTTTCTGCATTACCCTTTTCTTACTTTTACCTAACAAAAAAACGGAACCATCCCCCGATGCTGCAATTCCCTCATTAACTGCAACACCGATTATGCTTCCGTCTTTCAAGAATCATATTTACCATACAAATGCGTGGCGGCAATATTTAGTCTTTCTTTTTAATAAGTTTCTCCAGTAGATTTCGGAACAAGTACCCATACTGCTAAGAATGCAAAGATACCTAATAGTATATTGAACCCGATTCCTGCCATCGCGCCAGCCGCTAAGTTGAAGTGGTGTGACACAACTGCATAAATCGTACCAGAAATGGCGATACCAAAAGCATTCCCTAATGAAGAAGCCATCTTATAGATACCTGAAGCAGCTCCGACTTTATTGTCGGGCGCAGAAGAAACTGCTGTATCAGTAGATGGTGTCGCATACATTCCTAGGCCGAGTCCGAATAGTAAATATCCGAGCACACTGCTGACTACATAAATCGGTGTCGGCAAGAAAGTAAGTGCAATCAACAGCATCCCAACTGCATTTAATAAAGCGCCAAACATCATCGGACGTTTTGCACCCAGTTTTTGCATTACTTTTTCACCAATACGAATCATTATCAACACGGTCACTAAGTAAGTAATACTCATCATACCGGATTGGTTTGATGTAAATCCTAATCCTTGTTGGAAATAAGTATTAGCGACAATTAATGTTCCGGCTACCGCATTTAATGCGAAATTGGATAATACAGCTCCAGAATAAGCTTTATGTTTAAATAGTCTAAAATCAATCAAAGGATTTTTAAGTCGTTGTTCATAGAAAGCAAAGAAGATAATTGAAACAATGAACACGACAATTAAACTTAAAATAATTGGTGAAAGAAAACCGTAGTTTGATGATTGTGTGATAATTACATTTAAGCTTAACATCATGATTGCTAACACGATTAAACCTACAACGTCTAGTTTACCGCGTTGTACGTCACTGCCCGCATCAGCTTTTGTTTCTGGAGTTTTACGCATCAACCACATTGCAAGCAATGCAACAATGATTGAAATAATGAATATCCAACGCCACCCTACGAACGTTGACATTAATCCACCGAAATAAGAACAGATACCTGATCCGCCCCATGAACCGATAGACCAATAACTAAGGGCACGCTGTCTATCCTTGCCAATGTAATATTCATTTACAATGGCCAGTGTGGCAGGCATAATACATGCTGCAGAAAAACCTTGAATAATACGACCGATAATTAAAAATGCCGGTATATTAGTTATAATAATTAACAATGATCCCACAACACTGAGAATTAAACCGATATACGTGATTTTTACGCGTCCTACTTTATCTGCAATACTTCCGGCACCCACAACAAATAAACCGGAGAATAATGCAGTCAAACTTACCGCAGTATTAATAATTCCTGCATTTGTACGAAAGGATTCTTGCAATGTCGGCACTACATTCAAAACCGATTGCGCAAACAGCCAGAATGTAATAACACCAAGAATAATGCCTAACAACAATTTGTTGTCTCCTCTGTATGATCTGGTTGTTGTCATATTAAATTCCTCCTATACCCCTGCAAAAAAACTGAAAAAAATAGCGATTTAGCTTATCATTAATTTGCAATATAAACTAAACCTATCATTTTCAATATATGAAGTATCTTACACCAATTTCAAGCGAATTTCTATAAATACCTAATAGCTAATCTATTTATTCGTAACATATTACATATTTAGTATAAACATTTTTCATTTATATATAAATTGTCATAAAATTCTCATAAATAAGGTGGTTCCTTTGCTCAATTTATTTATTTTACTCTTAGAACGTGTCGGTTTGATTATCGTTCTTGCTTATATTCTTATGAATTTCAAATACTTCAAAAATTTAATGCAGCACCGGGAAACTTGGCGAGCAAAGTGGCAACTGACACTGATGTTTGTTATTTTCGCACTGCTTTCTAATGTAACCGGTGTGGTCCTTCGTGATTCTCACATCCTCTCAGGCCAGCTGTATACACATTTAGCGCCTGATACTTCACTAGCGAATACACGTGTGTTAACAATCGGTGTTTCTGGACTTGTCGGCGGCCCGGCAGTCGCCTTAGTAGTAGGACTTATTTCTGGTATTTATCGTTTTTACATCGGTGGTGCCAATGCCTTTACTTATTTCATTTCTTCCATACTTATTGCTTTGGTTTCCGGTTACGTCGGACGGTATTATTTAAGAGCTCGACGCTATCCACCTATTTTACTTGGAGCACTCGTCGGCGCTTCTTTAGAAATTATACAGATGCTTTGTATCTTAATATTTGCAGAACATGGCGGCCATGCATGGTCGCTCGTCAGTTTTATTGCTTTGCCGATGATTTTAATCAATAGTATCGGAACAGCTATTTTCTTGTCGATTATCATTTCAACTTTGAAGCAAGAAGAACAGACTCGTGGCGTTCAAACACATGACGTCCTTCAAATTGCTAATGAAACGTTGCCTTATTTTCGAGAAGGATTAAATGAAGCTTCTGCCAATAAAGCAGCACATATTATTAAAGATTTGATGCGCGTTTCCGCAGTCGCGATTACCAACCGCCATGATATTTTGGCGCATGTCGGTGCTGGCAGTGATCATCACGTTCCGCAAAAAGAAATCATTACTGAGCTTTCTAAAGAAGTCATTTTAACCGGGCAATTAAAAGAAGCACATTCCAAACATGAAATCGGCTGTCACCATCCGAATTGTCCATTAGAAGCTGCCATCGTTATTCCATTGCATATTCGAGACAAAGTGGTAGGCACGCTCAAATTATATTTTACGGACGCTCATCGCCTCACCTTTGTCGAAAAGCAACTCGCTACAGGACTTGCGAATATTTTTTCCAGTCAGTTAGAATTGGGACAAGCTGAAGCACAAAGTAAATTATTGAAAGATGCAGAAATCAAATCTTTACAAGCTCAAGTCAATCCGCATTTCTTCTTCAACGCAATCAACACGATTTCAGCCATGGTGCGTATAGACAGTGAGAAAGCACGCAAACTGCTCTTACAACTCAGCCAATTCTTCCGCTCTAATTTACAAGGAGCACGCAACAACACGATTACCTTAGATAAAGAATTGCAGCAAGTAGAAGCCTATCTATCTCTAGAACAAGCGCGGTTCCCAGATCGTTTCAACGTTTCCTTCGATATTGATCCGGCTTGCCGCAACGCTTTGCTGCCACCATTCATCATTCAAGTGCTAGTAGAGAATGCAATCAGACACGCTTTCAAGAACCGACGTACTCATAACATCGTCCAAGTCACTGTACGCGGCGAAGACGGACAACTTTATTTAGAAGTCCAAGATAACGGTATCGGCATCCCTGAGGATAAACTGCCTTATATCGGCAAGGCCATCGTACATTCCGATACCGGAGGCACAGGCAGCGCGCTAGAAAACTTGAATCTGCGGCTCTCTGGACTCTTCGATACTAATGCACTGCTGCATATCGATTCAGATACACACGGCACTACTGTCAGCTGCCATATTCCATTCCGATCCGACAACAAGGAGGTAGAGAGAAATTGAACACACTCATCGTTGACGACGAACCCTTAGCGCGTAATGAATTAAATTACTTGCTCACTCAAAATGGTCATTTTGAAACGATAGACGAGGCAGAAACCATCGCCGAAACACTCGAAAAATTACTATACGAAACCTACGATGTTATATTTCTAGACATCAATCTAATGAACGAAAGCGGCTTAGACTTAGCCGAAAAAATTCAAAAAATGAAGCAAGCGCCTTACATCATCTTTGCGACAGCCCACGACAACTTTGCGGTCAAAGCCTTCGAACTCGATGCCACAGATTACATCCTGAAACCCTTCGAACAAAATCGCATTGACCAAGCAGTCGAACGCGTTGCAGCCAAATTAAATGCCGCTTCACTTCCTGGAAAAGAAAACGCTGAAGAGCAGACTACCTCAGAAAAAGTCGGCGAACCCGTGAGGCACCAATCCGACCGAACTTCCGACGTTCCTATCAAGCAGCCTTCAGTTCTGCCGATTGAAGTAGACGAACGTATTTATGTCTTGAATCAAAGAGACATTATCGCCCTCTCCGTCAATAATGGGAAAACGACCTTGCACACCTTGAGTCGAGATTATGAAACAACAGAACCTTTAAATACCTTTGCTAAACGTTTGAATCCAACACAATTTTTGCGTATCCATCGTTCTACGATTATCAATCAAGCACACATTGAAACGATAGAACATTGGTTCAATTATACCTATCAAGTTACTTTAACTGGCGGACTGAAAGTGCAAGTCAGCCGTTCTTATATGAAAGCTTTCAAAGCTGCAATCGGTTTAATATAAGCCTCCTAACTCCCTTTTAGCTGTAAAACAGCGAAGGGGGTATTTTGATATTTCACCCTCTAATTTGTGCAGCTTATTCTCTCGATATTTCCTTTCATCTATACTGTATGAAACTCATCTTGTGAATGATGCAACTCGCATACTGATTCTCGCATTTCACCTTGAAAACGCACACAAAAACTTATTTTGGTCGTACAATTTAATCAAGATAAAGAAACGAACGGAGGCAGAAATGCTATGGAAAAGGTCAAAACAAGCGCAAAAAATGTGGGCAAAGCGTCAAAAACCTATTCATTCTTGCATCAAGTGTTAGTTATCGGAATTATACTATTAATTTCTAAAATAATTGAAAGTTTCATTCCTATTCCGATGCCGGCATCAGTTATCGGGTTAGTACTGATGTTTATTGCATTATCCACTGGAATTATCAAACTCGGCGAAGTTGAGGGCGTCGGCAGTGCATTAACGAATAATATCAGTTTCTTATTCGTGCCTGCAGGAATTTCAGTTATTAATTCACTCGGCATTTTAAGTAAAAGTCCAATTTTAATTATTTTATTAATCATTATTTCTACAATTTTACTATTATTATGTACTGGTTTTGTTTCGCAAATATTGGTCAAAGGGTTGCCATTTGCGCATAAATCTACTAAAGGTACAACTAAACATCACAACAAAGTAGCGGAGGAACATGTATGATTGAACATTTAGGCATTAATACACCTTATTTCGGTATCTTGTTATCTGTGATTCCATTCTTAATTGCCACTTATTTCTTCAAGAAAACAAATGGCTTCTTCCTGCTGGCGCCTTTATTCGTCAGTATGGTCTTCGGTATTGTCTTCTTGAAAGTAACAGGAATCAGCTACGCAAACTATAAAGTTGGTGGCGATATCATCAACTTCTTCTTAGAACCTGCAACGATCTGTTTCGCCATTCCGTTGTATAAAAAACGTGAAGTCTTAAAAAAATATTGGGCAAAAATCTTCGGTGGTATTGCTTTAGGAACTGTCGTGGCACTCTTCGGTATCTTTGCCGTATCTAAACTCTTTATGTTCGGCGGTAATGTTATCGCATCCATGTTACCACAAGCTGCTACTACAGCGATTGCATTGCCAGTATCTGATGGCATCGGCGGTGTCAAAGAACTCACTTCACTCGCAGTTATCTTGAATGCAGTTATCATTTACGCATTAGGTAATAAGCTATTGAAATTCTTCCATATCGACAATCCGATTGCACGAGGACTCGCACTAGGCACAAGCGGTCACACACTCGGTGTATCAGCGGCAACTGAACTCGGTGAAACTGAAGCTTCCATGGCCAGCATTGCAGTCGTACTTGTAGGGGTAATCGTAGTAGCCATAGTGCCATTCCTTGCTGGCGCATTACTATAATTTTAAGGAGTAGAACAGAAATAACATAGGTTCAAATTATTTCGTCGTTCTGACAGTGAGCTGAGACTTTATTTTGTCTCAGCTTTTTTGCATGCAGAAAGGGTAAGAAAACGCTTTAATTTATCACTCTTTTAATGAAAGCGTTTTATTTTAAATATTTTTTAATTTATCTTATTATTTAAGTTAAAGCTGTTTACATTCTGATGATGTGGTATTACACTAATAGTAAACGATACGTTTCGTTTATAAATTACTAAAGATTGGGATGATAATTAATTATGTTTGGCATTTCTTTTGCAAGTTTAGCCATTCGTTTTGTCTTCGGCGGATTAGCAGTCGCTTTAGCAACCGTCATTTCTGCTAAACTCGGAGGTAAATTAGGCGGTATCTTTTCAACTTTCCCCGCAGTTTATTTAGCAGCCTTAGTCACACTTGCCGTAGATTTCCGCGGTCAAGATTTAATTCAACAATCTATCCATCTTAGTTCCGGTGCTGTCATCGGTATCGTCGGTTGTATCCTCAGTGTTGCTTTAACAGCCTATGCCGTACAAAAAATCGGATTCAGACGCGGAGCTGTCTTTTCAGTAATCAGTTGGTTTATCTTATCTTGCATTATTTTGGCACTTAAACATATTTAATTGGAGGCTAGAATTAAAATGAAAATGTTACTTGTAAAATTCCTTGCAGGCGGTGCGTCAGTCGCATTAAGTTATATTGTGTCTGTGTTAATGCCATGGAAAGAATTCGGTGGAATTTTTGCAGTATTCCCAGCAGTATTTCTAATTTCTCTCATTATGTCCGGCGTGCAATACGGTGATAAAGTAGCATCACACGTCAGTCGCGGTGCTGTCTTCGGTATGACCGGTGTACTCTTCAACATCTTAGCCACTTGGTTGATGCTAGTTTGGACAAATGACTGGATTTTAAGTATTCTTGTAGGCGTTGTCGTTTGGTTCGTCAGTGCTATTATTATCTTTGAAATTGTAGAAAAAATTGCGCATTTGAAACGAGGTCATTAATATGGCAGGAAGACCGAAAGATCCTAAAATCAATCTACGCATTTACGAAGAGTTAGGACAATTGTTAGAACAACAACCTTACTCAGCTATTACCATCGATGAACTCGCAGAAAACACCCAAATTTCCAAAGCGACGATTTACCGTCGTTGGAAAGATAAAGACACTATGATTATTGATATGTTTTTAAATGAAGTACATGGTACATCAGAGGTTAAAGGAGAATTTTTCAATGATTTGTATGCAATGCTGCTGAAAATGACACGTATTTATACACGTCCACTCGGCAAAGCAGTCATTCAGATATTGCTTACAAACGAAGAAAATAGCTTGCGTAATCATTTTATGGAAGATTATTTCAATGCCTATCGTCAGGTATTAAAAGACATTGCCAGCCAACGCATTCCAGAAGATCAACAAGATATCTTTATCGATTTAATATTCTCCCCTATCTATTTCAACATCTTGATTAAACCAGAAACCCTCACCGACCAATACATTCATGACATGTTAAAAACCGTGATTCGTTCCTTTATTCCAGACGAATCTTATTAGAGACAAGATGCAATTTCCATTAATTCATCTTGTCTTTTTTGCTACATAAAAAAACTGCCATGAAATTTAATTCATGACAGTCTATAAATTATGCATGCGGGTTGCCAGCAAACCATTCTAAGGCATATTTGATTGCTTTGTCCCAATAGGCATAATCATGTACGCCAGGACCATCCACAAACTGATACGGAATATTTTTTCCATCCAAGAATTGAATGAAGTTTAAATTGTCTTGATATAAATCATCTTCCGTGCCACACATAATCAATAGTTCTGGAATTGTTTTATTCTCCTCTAGAGCTTTATCAACCAAATAATAAGGGTCAAGCTCTGTTCCTACCGCAGTTTCTTTTTCCCCTAAAATTGCTTTGCCAGAGAAATCATTCCAATCAATCTCCATTAAGAATTGAGGTGCAAACACTGCAGACAACGGCGCCGCTTTACTGAAGCGCTCACCTTGCGTCAACGCATATTTGATTGTACCGTAGCCGCCCATCGAGTGTCCCGCGATAAAATGATCTTCGCGACGTTTCGACAACGGCAGAATTTGTAGCGCATAATCAAATACTTCCAGCACATAATCATAATAACTATGCCCATACGTCATATTCGCATAACCGCTATGATCGCCCGCCGGCATAATCACTGCGATACCATTATTCTTGGCATAGCGTTCCAGACTCGTAAACCTTAAATACGACGTCTCATCACTCGATAAACCATGCAATAACAACAACACCGGCAACTGCTTAGGCGCCTCATTCGTATCAAATTGCGAGGCATCCTCCGGCAACATCGCCATAAAACGCTGCTCCTTGCCTAACACCTCAGAATTATAATTCACTTGCATCCAAGCCATGTTCTATCACTCCTCTTCCTGTTAAATATCCATACCTTGAGGTTGCGGTCCTTTTTTCTTTTTCACAGGGTCTAAACGTTTCTCTAATAATCTCAAGAGTACATCAATCAAGACAGCAATTAAAGCAATCGGCAAAGCGCCTGCTAAGATAAAGGTTGTGCCGTCTGTGGCATTCGTTCCGCGGATAATAATATCTCCCAATGTCGGCGCTCCAATAAAGGAACCGACTGCTACCACACCGACCGCCACGACTAAAGCAATGCGCAATCCGCCGATAATGACTGATAGCGCGAGCGGCAACTCTATCATGCGCAAGACTTGATTCTTAGTCATGCCCATACCTTTACCCGCGTCTTTAATATTGGCATCCACGCCAGTAATTCCAGAATAAGTATTTTGGATAATTGGCAGCAATGCATATAAAAATACTGTCACAACTACAGTCGTCGGCCCAAGTCCCATGACAAGCATTAAGATTGCCAACATCGCGATTACTGGCACAGTTTGAATAATATTCGCAATCGTAATCACCAATTTAGACATGCGACCAAAACGTGAAATCAAGATACCGATCGGAATTCCGACAATCGCCGCGAATACTACGCCGTATACTGACATTAATAAATGTTGAAAAAATAAACTCCAGAGATAGCCGGCATTCAATGAATAATACTCTATCAATTGTTGTAATAAATTGCCCTTCATTATTTTTGCCCGCCTTTCTTACCACCATCAAAGTAATGATGTTTTTTCAAGAATTCTTCTGCTACTACAGCAGGTTCTTTACCTTTACCGTCCGCTTCATAATTCAACTTCTGCATATCTTTCGTTGAAATCTGACCCGCCATTTTATCTAATGTACGTTTAATTTCCGGATGTTTTTTTAATAAAGCATCGGTCGCAACTGGACTTGCATCATATGGAGGGAAGAAACGTTTGTCATCTTTCAACACCTTCAAGTCATATGCCGCAATACGTCCATCTGTCGAGTAACCTAATGCTACATCTAATTTCTTGTTATTTAAGGCATCATAAACTAAACCGATTTGCATAGGGCGGACCGTATCAAAACTGATACCATATTCTTTTTTGAATCCTGGGTAACCGTCACCTTTACGATTCAACCATGAACTGTCCACTCCGAGTCGTAATTCTTTCTCATGTTTTCTCAAATCAGAAACGGTTTCCAAATGATATTTCTCAGCCGTTTCTTTCGTCACCATAAATGCGTAAGTATTATCAAACCCATAAGATGGGAAAAATTTCTGATGAAATTTCTTTTGGAATCCTTCTTGCGTGGCTTTCAGTGCTTTCTGCGGGTTTTTAATCGGATCTTCTTTTAAAGCGCCGACTAAATCTGTACCGGTATAACGTACACCTGAAATATTTGCATCGCCATTTACCAAGGCATTATATTGAATCGTACTGGAGCCCATATTGTTTAACAGTGTCGGTTTTATCTTGCCATGGGTATCATGCTCAATCATCAAACGCACCATATGGGACATAATTTGAGATTCACTTGTTGCTAAGGCAGTAATTTTTACATCATCGTTTGAACGGCTGTCCCCTAGTCCAGGCAAGCTGCATCCAGACAGGACAACCAGACACGCCGCCATCAGCAACAAATAGTATTTGATTGTCTTCATAAAATGTCTAAGTCCTCCTTATCTGGATATTTTCAAGCCTTTAGGTACGGCCCATTTTTCAACTACGCGCAATAAGTAATCGACAATTAACGCTAAAGCTGTTACGAGCACAGCAGCACTGACAATCATCAATGGATCATATAAATTCAATCCGTTAAAGACGAAGTCACCTAAACCGCCTGCTCCGACATAACTGGCTAAAGTAGCCCAGCTGATGACATACACACTAGATAAGCGGATGCCGCCGAGTATTAATGGCAAGGCTAACGGCAATTCCACATCTTTCATCAATTGAAATTTCGTCATGCCCATACTGATGCCTGCTTGTCGAATTTCCGGATTAATATTTTGCACACCTAACACCGTATTATTCAAAATCGGTAACAACACATAAATAAACAGTGCAATAATAGCCGGTGTTTTCCCGACACCGAAAATCGGTATCATAATCGCTAAGACAGCAAGTGTCGGAATCGTTTGCAGCACACCTGCAATCGTCAAGACAACACCTGCGAGTTTCTTCGTTTTCGATAATAATATGCCGAGCGGTACTGCAATCACAATGGCGATTAGTAGTGCAATAATAGAAATATAGAAGTGTTCGCCAGTTTTCTGCAGTAATTCACCGCCATATTGTTCTAAAAATGCTTTCATTAGCGTTCAACTCCTGAGTCTGACTTGTGGTCATGACGCACTTGGTCCTCAGCCGATTCGTTCGCATCCTTATCAGCCACAGCTGCTTTAGCAGATGCCTCCGCTCTCTCACGGCCATCCGACTCTTCCGCTTCTTTCTTTTCAGCAGCGAACTGCGCGTCTTCTGCACCTTCGCCCCAAATACTGTCGTAGACGATATCCACCAGGTTCGCACGGGTAATCAAGCCCACCAATGTATCGTTGTCGTTCACGACAGGGACGTTGCGGACGTTACGTTTTAAAATAGTGCGCACGGAATCTTGCAATTTGGAGTTGATATTCACGCGATAAATATCACGCTGCATGGTATCTATCAATTCCTTGCCAGCACGCAATCCTTGGTTGATGTCTTCAATATCTAAATAGCCGAGGAATTTGTTTTGGTTATTCACGACGAAAATTGTGTCGATGCGGTGGCGACGCATAATATCGACGGCTGTATTCAAGGATTCGTTCGCACCCACCGTAATTGGCGTTATCATCGCATCTTGCACGGTACGCATATTCGGACGGTCTTGAATCAAGCGGTTCTGTCCAATAAAGTCGCGTACGAAATCATTCGCTGGATGACGCAGAATGTTGTCTGGTGTATCGAATTGGACCACTTTGCCTTTCGACATAATACAAATTCTATCTGCCAACTTGATGGCTTCATCCATATCATGCGTGACAAAGATGAACGTTTTCCCTAACTTTTGCTGCAACTCTTTCACTAAATCCTGCAATGTATCGCGTGTAATCGGATCCAAAGCACCAAACGGCTCGTCCATCAAGATGATATCTTGTTCCGCTGCCAAAGCACGTACTACGCCAATCCGTTGTTGCTGACCGCCAGATAATTCAGACGGATAACGGTCCAAATATTCCTCAGGCAGATCCACCAACTTAATCAATTCACGCGCCTTCTGATCCTTCTTCTCTTGAGACCATTTCAATAATTTCGGTACCAGTACAATATTTTCCTTAATTGTCATATGCGGCATCAAACCAATCTGTTGAATCACATAGCCGATACTGCGACGCAATTCCACCGCATTCATCTTTCTGACATCCTTGCCGTCAATCGTAATCTGACCGCTCGTCGCCTCAATCATTCGATTAATCATACGCAGCGCAGTCGTCTTACCGCTGCCGCTCGTGCCGATAAACGCGACAAACTCACCCGATTGCACGTCCAACGAAATATCATCCACGGCCTTCTTGCCGCCAGAATAAACCTTAGTTAAATTTTTAATACTAAGCATGCATTTAATTCCTTTCTCTATTAAATTCAATTCAAAGATAAGAACAGCTGATTTGGGAAAAGAAACCTTTGGAGAGTTGTATGGCGAGAAGAGCGTCTTTTAATGTGGGGTGGATAGTAATACGAGGTGATAGTGTAAAGTTAGAACGCAATGTGTCACATAGTCCGTTGCGCATTTCGATGCAATTATATAGATTTATTGAATGTAAATTGCATATATAGAATGAAAACGCACAGTATTGCTTCTCTTCCCTATACAATAAAAAAAGCATTTGCCTCAATGTTTCATTAACTTACGGGTAAGCTCCAGAACAAAGTCGCAAATGACTCTTGTTAGACTATCGACAAAACAAACTCACTTACCAAAGGAGTTCACTTTTCTCAAATCGCTATGACACAACAACAGCGTCACGCTGTTGTCTATTTAAACTTTCAATATAATCTTTGCTGTGCCTGTGTCCTACTCTTTCAGTAGATTACTCTCTAATTATAGCATACAAAATCTAATAAATGACGGATAATCAATGAAAATTGCATTTAAAATGTACTTATTCAACGAATAGACAATTAATAAGGTGCAACTTGTGTGAATTGTGTGAACATGCGATTGCAAACGTTCTCATGAGAGATAGAATGGGAAATAATAGTTGAAGTATATTTTTTAGGCAATGTTCGGATTTTGTAGATATGAAAAAACCGCCGCAGCGGTTTTTTCTTACTTAATTTTAGGAGCAAGAGGTGTCGCTTTATCCTAATTGTAAGTTTGTTCCTAATCTTGGCCAATATATCCATTTATTGGACACATTCGCCCTCATCTTGGCCAATATATCTGTTTATTGGACACATTCGCCCTCATCTTGGCCAATATATCTGTTTATTGGACACGTTGCTCCATATCTTGGCCAATATATACGTTTATTGGACACGTTGCTTTCATTCTTGTCCAATATATCCATTTATTGGACACCTTGCCCTTATATCTCGCGGTCAATACATTCCGCTTCAGCCACAATGAAAAAAACCGCCGCAGCGGTTTTTCCTTACTTAATCATTCAAGCCCTTACCTTTTAAAATTAAAGGAATATATTTATCAACACGATTTTGTCGCGTAGAAGCACGTTTCGCTTGCCTGATTGTATACATATATTGACGTTGACGCCCTGGCGTCAAATTATGAAACGCTTCATCCAACGCCTTATCCGCTTCCAATGCTTCCTTCAATTCTTCAGGCATATCGTATTGGTCTGTCGTTTTCATTTCTACTTTTCTACCGGATTGCTCCACAGCAACAGCTTCTTTGACGTAATCGCGGATTATATCCGTTTCTTCTATAATTTGTGCTACGGAAGTAAAACGCAACTGACGCGCAGCTTGCACATTCTTAGTTTGTTGTACTAATTTTTGATTAGGATCCGACAGTAGTGCTCCTTTATGAAAAAGCAATGCGCAATAATTTTTAAAGCCATGAATCAACACTACATTATGACCTTCATATGTATAACAAGGTTTCATCCATTTGTAATCCTCGACTAAGTCTGGCTGCTCCATAATAATTTTTCTTAATGCTTCATATTCAGCTTTCCATTCTCCCGCCCTTTGGAAAAATGCGTCCGCCTTAGGATTTGTTCGTTTTTCAGTCATCTCCATTCTCCTTTTCATGTTTTGTACAATTGTAATATACCACACAATGTAGACATTATATCATTTTTCATTGTTTTTAAATTACACTTAATGTTTATATTGAAACTTTTAAAAATTCTTTTGAAAGTTCTCCTTTTATAAGTGCAATCGCTTGCCGTTTCTTACTTCGCAGCTACTCAAAATATCACCAAGTCTAATCAATTTTCCTTTTCAAAAATGTATATTTAACTTTCCTAGATTATTCCGTTCTATTTTAATAAGCCCAATACTTCAAACCTTCTCTTAAGCAAGGACTCAATATTCACAACCAATTAATATAGCGTATATTCATACATATTAATTAATAAATTCCGCCTATTCAACTCAATTTGACTTGAAAGGTCTAACTTGTATAATATCTTATCATGCATTCATGAAATCCAAAAATCGCGTGTCACTTTTTAAAATTATACAACGCAGCATGTAGAAATTACTGTATGCTCGCAAATATTAGAAGACTTTCGATGGAAAATAATCATAGTAGTAAAATAAATCTTTCCCAACTTGTTTTGCTGGGACTTGGATCGCTTATTGGTTCAGGCTGGCTCTTCGGTGCTTGGGAAGCTTCATCTGTCGCAGGTCCGGCAGCAATCATTTCTTGGATTATCGGATTTATTGTTATAGGAACAATTGCCTATAATTACATAGAAATCGGTACTATGTTTCCGCAATCAGGCGGCATGAGCAACTACGCTCAATACACTCACGGGTCTTTACTCGGCTTTATTGCTTCATGGGCCAACTGGGTTTCACTCGTTACAATCATCCCTATTGAAGCCGTTTCAGCGGTCCAATATATGAGTTCATGGCCTTGGGATTGGGCGAAATTCATGGGAAAATTAATGCATAATGGTACGATCAGCACCATTGGATTATTCGCTGTTTTTGTCATCATCATTATCTTCTCTTTACTCAATTACTGGTCAGTGAAATTATTAACTTCTTTCACAAGCCTGATTTCATTTTTCAAATTAGGTGTTCCGACTTTGACTATCATATTATTAGCAATTTCAGGATTTCACCCTGGTAACTACGGACATAGTTTGAATAGTTTCATGCCATATGGCAGTGCGCCGATCTTTGCGGCTACCACAACTTCAGGTATTATCTTTTCATTCAATGCTTTCCAAACGATTATTAATATGGGTTCTGAAATTCAACGTCCTGAAAAAAATATCGGGCGCGGCATTGTCATCAGCTTAACTTTAGCTGCAACTTTATACGTAGTCTTGCAAGTAATCTTCATCGGCTCTATGCCTGAAGGAATGCTGGCCAAACACGGATGGAACGGTATTCAATTCAACTCTCCATTCGCAGATATGGCGATTCTGTTAAACTTGAACTGGTTAGCTATTCTATTGTATATCGAAGCGGTCGTTTCTCCATTTGGTACAGGTGTTTCCTTCGTAGCCGTCACTGGTCGTGTCTTGCGCGCGATGGAAAAAAATGGACATATTCCAAAGTTCTTAGGTAAAATCAATGAAACCTATAATATTCCGCGTGTAGCTATTATCTTTAACGCGATTATCAGTATGGTCATGGTTTCAATCTTCCGCTCATGGGGAACATTGGCTAGCGTTATTTCAACAGCGACTCTTGTAGCATACTTAACAGGTCCGACGACTGTTATTGCTCTTAGAAAAATGGCACCGAGTATGCATCGTCCTTTCAGAGCTAATCTTTTGAAAGTCATGGCGCCACTGTCATTTGTCCTTGCTTCACTAGCTATTTATTGGGCAATGTGGCCGACGACTGCAGAAGTCATTTTAATTATTATTTTAGGCTTGCCGATTTATTTCTTCTATGAATATAAAATGAATTGGAAGAATACGAAAAAACAAATCGGCGGCAGTTTATGGATTATTATTTATCTCTTAATTCTTGCGCTGCTTTCGTTTATCGGCAGTAAAGAATTCAACGGTATCAATATAATTCATTATCCATATGACTTTCTTGTGATTACAATCGTGGCTTTAGTATTCTATAAACTCGGTACAACTAGCTACTTTGAAAGTATTTATTTCAGACGTGCCAAACGTATTAACACTAAAATGAACAAAGATATGACAGAACGTTTGGATAATGAAGCAGAGGATTCAAACCAAGCCGGTGAAACTAAATAAGAAGAAGTATTTGAGACGGGATTTCTATCTCGTCTTATTTTTTTGAAAAAATTTGTGTCTTAAAGAGCGGTAGACTATAGTTAAATCAAAAGGGGATGAACCATATGGATACGATTATACGTGAAACTGCTGCTGGAACTATTAAAGGAACATCACAAAATCAATTAGAAATATATTACGGTATTCCTTATGCTGAACCGCCTATTGATACAAACCGCTTCAAACATGCAGCGTTGAAAACACATTGGGATAACAACAACTTAGATGCAACTTCATTCGGTCCCATTCCTCTTCAACCTTACAATAAACTTGAAACTTTCTTTTCTACACATAACCAAGATTTCGAACAAAGCGAAGACTGTCTTTATTTAAATATCTACAAGCCGGTATCTGCTGAACATAGTGAAACACTTCCTGTCATCATCTGGTTTTACGGAGGTGGCTTCCTTAATGGTCATGGATCTGCTGAGTTATATCAACCGCAGCACCTTGCTGAAACTGCACATGCCATTGTAATTACATTTAATTATCGTCTTGGTGCATTAGGTTTTACAAACTGGCACTTACTTAACGAAGATTATGATATGAATTGCGGACTTTCTGATCAGCTTGCTGTACTTAAATGGGTACAATACTTCATCCCGGATTTTGATGGTGATAAAGATAATGTCACTTTAATGGGGCAATCTGCGGGTGCGATGAGTATTCAAGCTTTAATGCATCTCAATGAAGCCGAACACCTTTTCCATAAAGTTATTTTAAGCAGCGGCACTCTCAATTTTGATTCAATTGAAAACAGCAGAGTCAACGCCTATCTTTTCAAAATGATGACAATGTTTCAATATAATCAATCATTTGAAACTTTAACGACACCACAAATGATAAAAATAATGGATAAAGATTTGGAAGAACGCAAACCTTCGAAGGGACTTGAACTTTTCTATCGTCCTATTTTCAACCCTGACACGATGTCAGAAAGCATTCTTGGTGACAAACCTGTCTTAGCAGGCTATACAGCTAGTGAGGGTGATATTTATATCCGCGGCAGATTTCATAAACTTAAGCCTAAACGTTTTATAGAAGTTGCAGAATTCAATGATATCAATATTGATACACAACTGTTCAACATCAAAAAGCATGACGGACAAGCCGCAGCAATTACAGAGTATTATTTTAAACAGCCCTTGCTCGATTGGTTGAATCACTATTCAGGTTCAAATAAATGGCTATATCGCTTTGATTGGTCTAATCCCGCATCTAAAGATTTCAAATCGCCCTACCATATTCTTGATGTCATTTTCTGGCTCGGGCATCTCGATATTTTATCAACATATGGTACACCTGCTGATGGAGAAACACTTAAACTGGAAAATGAGATGCAAGAAACCGTAGGCAAATTTATAAGAAGCGGAGAATGCAGTTGGAAGCCATATACTCAATATGACGCTTCACCCCATATTTTTAGATAACTATCCACCTATAAATAAAATAGACATAGAAAAAAGCGCTCAATCTCTAAGGATTAGGCGCTTTTAGACTCTGCGGCACTCTTCGCCGGCGTATGCCGGACTTTTTTCAAGAAAAGAATAATAATAACGATAATAAAGCCGAGCAGACTTGAGCTGTAAGTTACAGCGTTGATGCCGATATGTGACACAATCAGCCCGCCGAGCATTCCGCCTGCTGCGATACCTGCATTCAAGCTGGACATGTTCCAACTGAGGACTTGACTGGCGTCTCCTTGCACGTGTTCAATAATACCGCTTTGGACTGCAGGGTTGGTACTCCATTGCATGACATTCCACACAAAGATAATGAGGATGAGCATCCAGGAAGCGGATAAGAACCAATTGATGATGGCCAAGGCGATGGCAAAGGTCAATGTGGCTGTCAGCAGCCAAGTCTTACTGGACCATTTATCAGCCAAGAAGCCTCCCATTGAGGTACCAAGCGTTCCAGCAATCCCATTAATCAATAGGACGAAGGATACGAATTTCAAATCGTGTCCGTTAGATAACATTAATGGATTGACGTAAACGAACGTAATTGAGTTAGCTGTCAACAATAAGAAGGTAATCGTTAAATATTTGATGACTTCAGTGCGATTAATAATTTTCGACTGCGGTGTTTGCCCGTTGCCTTGCCCATCTGATACATAGGCGAGTTCTGAAGCGGTCGGAAGATAACGCACCATCAACAAAGCAGCCAATACACTGATGACGATGATAAATACAAAGGTTGCACGCCAACCGAGCCAACCGCCGAGCATTGTTCCAACCGGTACTCCGAGTACATTCGCGCCGCTGAAACCAGAATAGACAATACCAATCATCTTGCCGCGATGTTCCGGCGCTGTCAACATAGCAGTCAAAGCCAATACTTTAACTATAATCAAGGCCGCGGCTGCTGATGAAATAATACGTCCGATAATCAAGACAGCAAAGTTTGGTGAAATGACTATTAGTGCGTTACCGATGACAAATGCTACAATTGTCCATAACAACACTGACTTCGCATTAAAGCGATTCGTTATCTTAACCAAAATCGGTCCGCACACTGCAAAGGTCACTGCATATAGTGTCACCAACTGACCGACCCACGCTTCTGACACATGTAAATCATGGCTCATCAAATTCATAATTCCAGCAACCATCATTTCCACCATGCCGACAATAAACACGCTGATGATAAAGGTCACAATACGCATGAAAGACATACTCTGCCACTCCTTTCAAATGAAATTAATTTGTAAATTCAACCTATCCATTATAATTGAAATTCACATAGAATGTAAGCCTTCCACTCTAATTCTTTTTTTATAAAAAGCAAAGCTGAGACGTTGTTATGTCCCAGCTTTTCCAGAATATAATTTAAATTATGCATTATCAGCATCGAGTGTGCTGCCGATAAGTTGATCGCGATGATTAAAGAATTGTTTATAGCTTAAGTAAGTAGCGATAAGTGCTGACATAATCGTTGCAGTCATATGGATGAATACTACTAATAATTGGAATTTGATGGCTTGAAGCGGATCCACTCCACTGATGATCAAACCCGTCATCATCCCTGGTATAGAAACTAAACCATATGTTTTCACAGAATCAATTGTCGGAACAATCGCCATTTTAATACTTTCACGTACGGCTGATTTCGAAGCCAATTTCGGCGAAGCGCCAAGTGAAAGTTTGCATTCAATCGTACCATACTCGCGCACAAAGGAACGGTCTAAGTTCTGATATGCCAAGTTAATCGCGATTAAACCATTGTTCGCTAACATCCCAGCGATCGGAATCAATTCATTACCGGTAAATTTAATAGCACCTGCTGCTACAATAACAATTAATGGCAATGCCGTACCGATAAAAATAGAAACAAAAGAAATCCAAAATACATTGTGCATCACTTTAGAAGCACGGCTGATGGTATTCCAAGATGCATTGACGATAATCACCAAGACAAATAAAATCAATATCCATGGTGAATTCAAATTAAAAATAAAATGCAGAATAAAACCGAGAATCACTAATTGCACCACGGCTCTTACAGATGCAATAATTAAATCTTTAGCAATATTCAACTTCTCTTTAATTGAAATTGCGATTGGTATAATCAGGAGCATTGCTGATATACATAAGGCTGTCGTACTCATACGTCAATGTCCCCCTTTTTATCTTTATTGATTTTGCCGTCCACAATATCAATACGTCGGTCAAAGTGTGACATGCTTTGATCGTAGCTATGTGTAATCCACATGATAGAAACACCTTCGTCTTTTGCCAAACCGAAAATCGCCTCTTCTGCCTTCTTCGTATTATCGGCATCTAGTGCGCTTGTTGCTTCGTCGAGTAATAAAATATCGGGTATGTACATTAATTGGCGTGCCAAACAAATACGTTGGCGTTCTCCGCCTGATAAAAATTCAACATGAGTATCCAGCTTATAATCACCTAATCCGAAACTTGAGAGTAATTTCTTCGCGCGATCTGAATCGAATTTATCATTACGTGCTAATGCTGGAAATGCAAGATTCTCACCGATTGTCGAATCAAATAATTCTGTAGATTGTGGCATATAACTGATTTGTCGCCGTAACGCTTCAGGTTTGAAATCTTTATAAGGTTTGCCCTTATAAAATAACTTGCCGTCTGTGGGACTGATTAAATTGTTCAATAAGTGAAAAAGCGTACTTTTACCACTGCCAGATGGACCCACGACGGCAATTTTCTCTCCATCTTTAACTGTTAAATCGATATGATCAATAATCATACGCTTGTCTACTTCATAGCAGACATCCTTTAATTCTAAAATAGCCATATCTTCTGCCCCTTTTCTAATACGTTGGAAAAAGTGTGTGTACACAATACCTTTCTATTCCCTTTCCTATTCAATTTAACATATTTGGTTTTTGAAAAATATGACAATTTAGAGCATATCAGTTTATTGAAACAGTTGTTGATAGATGATGGTCAATACAATTACACTATTATTGAGAATATGCAACATACTGGAGACTGCTAAATTTTTACCCGACTTAAAGTAGACAAATACTAAAATGAAACCACCATATAAATAAGGAATAAATTCAAAAGGCGACGACCCTGCATGCAAGTGTAAAACTGCGAAAAACAGTGTTGATAAGATAGCTGCTCCGATATAAGTAATCTTCTTACCCAGTTCATGTATCAATACATGACGAAAGATTAATTCTTCGGCAATCGGTCCCAATATGCCAGTAGTTAAAAAGAGTACAGGCCATAACCACGGTGTGTCGAATTGTTGAATAATCAGAGATTGATTTTGTGATTCTTCAAATTGATAGTGTTTCGGCAAAAATTGCAAAGCATAGGAATAAGCATGATCTACAATCAAGTAGACTATATAAGTAATAATAACGAGCCAGATATAGGCCTTCGCTTGCTTAATCCTTTCAATGATAATCGGAATAATGTAAGATTGGTGCATTTTATAAAAAATATAAAACAACAACGAAAAACTAATAATGTCACCAAAGCCGCTCGCAATTGCATTACTGTTATGCGGAATTTTCATGTGGAAAGTTTCTATGACAATCAGCCCAACACCGAGTACGATAACTTGACCGACGTTAAGCAGTAGAAAATACAGTGGAATTAACCCAAAGTCACGTTTCATGACTTTCGGCGAATCAAATGGATTGTTTATCATGATGTTCACCTCTAGATGTATATTTTCATTATTATATCATGCTAAATCTTAAAAATATTGTATTTATCTGCTCAAGAGGTATTTTTCGGCGTTGAAGATAAAAAAACTGCTGAGAGCGTTGCGCGTTCTCAGCAGTCCTTTTCCCGTTAGGGGTCAAGTAATATATTGAAAGACAATCGAAATGAAGCCTAATAAGTTAATCAGCATGTGCAATGAGATGGAGGCTGCTAAATTTCTGCCTGACTTCATGTATACAAAGACGAGTGCAATGGCCATAATCAAGTAAGTGCCGTATTCGAAGGGGGAATGGGCACCTGTCACGTGCGTGAATGCGAAAAGCAGAGCGGAGATGACTGCCCCTGTGATATAGCCGATCTTTTTACCGAGTTCATGGATAATGAGATGACGGAAAATGAGTTCTTCTACAAATGGTGTCAGGATAACAATGTCTAAGAAGAGTACTGGCCATGCCCATGGATTATCAAACATTTTTAAAATGACGAGTTGATTTTGTGTTTCGGTAAATTGATAGGCTTTCGGCAATAGTTGCATCAGCCCATTGTAAGCAGCAGTCGCCAACATCATTGCGATATAGGCAGAGACAATCAGCAAGATGTGATGTTTCACCTGAGAAAATCGCTTGATGGCGAGTGGAATCAGATATTTGCGGTGCATTAAATAGAAAATCAGTAGTAAGATGATTTCTCCGATTAATGTGCCTAATGTTAAAGTAAATGTTTCAGTCGTTTTGGGAATCTTTACGTGAGTAGAATTGCTATATATCCAAAACGGCAGTATTAGTAGGAATGGTACGATATTTAATAGAATGATGTAAAGCGGGATGAGCCAAAAATCCCGCTTCATTACTTTTGATGTGTCATACGGTGTGCGTATTGTATTTGCAGCTTTCGATGGTTGCTTTGTATCTTTATTTCTTGCGGATGGATTCGACATGATTTCACCTCTGTTGTGAACTGGAGCGCTGGCTTTCGTGTGCGGCGGTGATATGGGTATATGAGCAGTGATGCGAGCTCGTGTGCGTGTATGATTTTGCGTGAAAGCGCTTTACATGGCTCCGATTGATTTATGTATACTTCAATGACAAAGTATATCATATATCGTGAAGCCATTTGTTAAGCGGAGATAAAAATTAAGGCAGTTGGGTCGGACGACGGGTGGGGCAGCCCAAAGTGTCGAGGCTCACATCGTCTGCCTATACAGTTTCCGCCCTATAACGCTCTCACTGCATCAAACTCTCCCTCTCTTCACATAATCCCTGGCCACTCACACCTCCTACAAGAAATAATGTAAATAAAATTTCTCTCCTTTACTTTTAAAGTTTTTCTTCAGAATTGTGTAAATCGAATGTCTGGATATGCCAACGTCTCCTATCCAATGTCTTGCTTCTCTGGAGGTAATCGGTTCCCCTTTGATAAGGTATAAATCTTTCAAAGCTGCGTATATAAGTGCTGATTTTTTTAATGAAGAATGACAATACGAACATACAATATAATTTGAACTCGAAATGTCAGTACTGCTCTCTAATATTATTTTCTTGCAATGTGGGCATTTTATTCCGCTTGCCACTTCATGCAACGGGCGGCGTTTTACTGTCATGTATTTCTCTTCAAGGTTTGTATTTTTCGAAAGAATTTGCTTTTTAATAAAAAGAAGTTTGGGGGTCTTACCATAGCTGAAGAGGTGTTTGAATTGATGAAATTCATTGGGCAGGAAATAAGTACCTTGCGCAGATAAATCGCCTCGCAGGCTGAATTGAGGGTGTGAAAAGGTTAAAATAGACATTATTTTGAATTGGTGAGAGAGTTCTAGAAAATGATACATAAAGCATTCGCGTGCGTCATGCATTTGTAAAAAAGGGTTGTCTACACGTTTGTGGTTCCGAGAGTATAAGTGGCCGTCTATGAATTGATAGCTGCTTTGATAGTGTTTGTTTTCAATGAGGAAAATGGTTTGCGGCGTGAGGACTACAAAATCGATTTGTGTTTCGTGATATCTCTCGCCTAGTTGCAGATCAGCTATATAATTTATGTCTGGTACATTATCGAGTGCTATTGCGAGTAGGGTTTCCCCCTCCTGCCCTTTTGTAATCTGATTGAACTGTGCTTGTTCACTGACAGCGACCTTCTAATGCTTGGAGATATTCTAAGGTGTTAGTTGTCATGTATACACTCCTTAATTAATTGTTCTGAACTTATTTTACTCGAAAGCGACCTTATTGTCTGTTTCAAACTGTGCTTTGAGGACAGTTCACGGAGATAAAAAAACTGCAGCTCGTCGCAACTTTGCGACTTACTGCAGTTTCATCTTTTCTTAGTCATTATCTTTCAATGGTTTCTTTTCTTCAAAGCCTGCTTTTTTCATAGCGCGTTCCACATCTTTGACATTCACATAGTCTTTACCTTTTTCAGGTCCTGTGATGCCGACTTTTTTCGTCATTTCTTTCACATTTTTAGTATCATAATCAATCACGATTTTTTGCACGGCTTTATCTTTTTTAATTTCTTTTTTATAAGAAATACCGTCTATGCCTTTAAATACTCTTTCTTGCTTGGCTAAAATTTGCTTAGCTTCTGATTTTGACACACCGTTTTCATCGTAATTTATCGTTAGAATACTGGATTGTTTGAGTAATTTATCACCTTTATAAGTCAATGTTGTGATGATGTCAGCACCTTCGAGGTCACCTTCATAGGTTTTAGATTGTTCTTTTTCACATGCTGCTAATAAAAAGACACCCGCTAACAGCAAGACTATTGCTAGGAAGCTACGTTTCATAAGCCTACCTCTTTCCCCGTTTTTAATTATATATTGGTATTATATCATCATTATTGTAAATAAACTTTCAATATCACTTCAACTTTGAAAAATCGTTGCTTATCTCAGAAATTATTTTTTCTACAAAAAGTGCATTTATATTGTATTTTAGTCTATACAGATAATGTGCAAACTTGCACTTTGTGATAAAATTAAAGTGAAAAGAAAATGTGATTTCTCTTGCCAGACAAGGCATTAAGCGATTACATTTTTTCAAAGAAGGAGTTAGAAATTTATGATATTTCCGGCCAAAAAATTATTTACCCGAATACTGACTTCTTCTAAGCAATCTGAGGGGGTTATTATGAAACGCATTGGTTTAATTGACATCGGTTCCAACACCATCAGACTTGTGGTCTTTGAATATGATAAAGAAACAGGTCTTTCAGAAATACAAAATATTAAAACACCAGCACGACTTAGTCAATATTTGGAAGATGATTTGACTATGAATCAAGAAGGGATTGATGTATTGATCGATTCCTTAGAAAGTTTTAAAAAGGTGGCAGATGCTTACAAAGTTGATGAATTGCATCCAATTGCAACAGCAGCAATTCGTCAATCTAAGAACCGCGACGATATTTTAAAACAAACTAAGAAGAAATTAGGCATTAAAATTTCGATTGTGCCCGAATTGGATGAGGCATTTTACGGATTTTACGCGATTATCAATTCCACTGATATCGAAAATGGACTTTCAGTCGATATCGGGGGCGGCTCTACTGAAGTCACGCTTTTCAAAGATAAAGAACTTATCCATTCTCATAGTTTCCCATTCGGTGTCGTCACTTTAACACGTAAATTCTTTGGTGATAAAGCGCACGATGATAAGGATGCTATTAAAAAAATGCAGAAATTCTTGGAAAAAGAGTTCAGTTCATTGAGCTGGATTAATAATCAAAAGGTTGCATTAGTCGGCGTCGGCGGTTCTGCACGTAATACCGCACGCATACATCAATCAGAGGTTTCTTATCCTATCGGAGGCGTGCATTGTTATTCAATGTCAGGCAAAGATTTAGATCAAGTATTCGATTTGATTAAAGAGAGTTCGCGTGATGATTTGACGAATTTAGACGGCTTAAGTCGCGACCGTGTCGATATTATTTTACCAGCCGTTGCAGTGTTCAAAGCTTTGTTTAAACAAGTGGATGCGACGCAGTTTACTTTTTCCAGAAAAGGTCTGCGTGAAGGTTACGTGATGAATCATCTGAACCAAAAGTATCCAGACGCATTTGATCGTTTTAACGTTCAAGATCGTGCACTTTACCAGTTATCAAATGCGTATAAACATGAACAAGCTGGTGCTGAGCAACGTGTCGTGCTTGCAAGAGATTTATTAGAACAGCTGACTGAATTGGACACGATTTCTTTATCGGATAAGGAAAAACGTTTATTCGAGCAAGCTGCCTATGTATATTATTTAGGACGTTTCATCGATTCAGACTCAGGTTCCCAACATACGTATTACATTATTTCCAACTCAATGATTGACGGTTTCAACCATCACGACCGAGTGAAACTTGCTATGATGGCAAGCTTTAAGAACAAATCGTTATTAAAATTCTACAATAACGAAACAGGTTGGCTCGATAGTGATGAACTGAGCGATTTACAATCATTAGGCGGTATTATCAAATTTATTGATGCTTTGAATGTTTCGCATACAAACCCTGTGAAACGCGTTGAACTTGAAAAGAAAGATAAAGATCACTACATTTTAAATGCTTTCCACACTGATAATCCAATTGCGGAAGAATATCAAGCAAATCGCCAAAAGAAACATCTGGAAAAAGTTTTAAAAGCAAAAGTATCTATTAACTTTACAAAATCTTAACATTTCTATGTTAATGTACTAATGGATGTATATGAAAAAAATGAGTTTGAATGCAATGATTTACTTATTACATTAAATTGTATTCTTGCATCCGTCGAACAATTAAATTGTAAACTACTGACATCTAAGACACATCACCTATGATGTTTATCTTTTGATTTTATTAAATTAATATACAAATAGTCTATTTATTTACCGTGGGGTGGCCATTATGCAAAATCAAGTCATAGAAAAAGACATCAATCAACCAGAATACTATAACAACCGAGAATTAAGCTGGCTCGACTTTAACTACCGAGTATTACAAGAAGCGAGCGACAAAACAAATCCTTTACTAGAACAATTAAATTTCGTGGCGATTTTCGCTTCGAACTTAGATGAATTTTTCATGGTCCGTGTTGCCGGATTACAAGACCAAGTCAAAATGAATTTCAATAAACCGGAAAATAAATCTCAAATGACGCCCAAAGAACAATTGGATGCTATCAAAAAGAAAAATGCGAAATTTGTTGATTTACAATATGAACGCTATAACGAATTAACTGAAGATTTACGAGAATATGATGTCATTACAACTAAACCTGAAGCATTGGACGATGACTTACAAGAACAGTTGGAACGCGAATTCAGAGACAATATTTTGCCGACACTTACACCGCTCGGTATTGATGCGTACCATCCTTTCCCTAAATTGGTTAATAAAAGCTTAAATATCTTTGTGGAGTTGGATACCGACGATGCAACTAATACTGCTATTGTTCAAATCCCTTCATTAATTGACCGCTTCATGATTATGAAAAAAGACGGCAAACAATATGTCTTGATGGTAGAAGATGTCATTGACTACTTCATCGAATATCTTTTCCAAGGCTATGACATCCGAAATACTTTCACTTTCAGAATCACAAGAAATGCTGACTTGACGATTCATGAAGATGGCGCGGAAGATTTATTAATTGAAATTGAACGTTTCTTAAAAATGCGTAAAAGCGGTTCTGCTGTTCGTTTAGAAGTAGATGCGCGTAATGCAAATGAAGCTGATATTCAAGAATTGAAAGAACAATTAGAAATCCATAATAATGATGTTTATTTTGTAGACGGCCCATTAGATTTAACGATGTTATTCGGCCTAGTCGGACGTTTGACTCCTGATTTAAGCAACTTGCGTTACGATCCTTATACACCGCAAGTCCCTGCTTCATTAGGCTACAATAATATTTATGATTTAGCTTTAAAACGCGACATTTTCTTCCATCACCCATATGAATCTTTCGAACCGATTGTGGACTTCATCAGAGAAGCTTCCGAAGATCCTGACACAATTGCGATTAAACAGACTTTATACCGCGTAAGTAAAGATTCACCTATTATTAAGAGCTTAAAGAACGCTGCTGAAAAAGGAAAACAAGTGACAGTACTTGTAGAATTGAAAGCGCGTTTCGATGAAGAAAACAATGTACATTGGGCACGAATGTTGGAAGATGCAGGATGCCACGTGATTTATGGTATGACACATTTGAAAACACATAGTAAAATCACATTAGTTGTTAAACGACTAAAAGGTCAGTTGGTACCATTCGTGCATTTAGGTACAGGCAACTACAACGATAAAACTGCTGAAATTTATACTGATATGGGTATCATTACTACTGATAAAGGCATTGCAGAAGATGCTATCAATTTCTTCAACTATTTAAGCGGCTATTCTTTAAAACCGCAATATAACGAATTGATTGTGGCACCATTTGATATCCGTGATGTCTTTGTAGAACGTATTGATACTGAAATAAAAAATCATAAAGAAAACGGCAATGGCCATATCATTATGAAAATGAACTCCTTAACTGACAAAACAATTATTAAGAAATTGTTTGAAGCTTCTCAAGCCGGTGTTAAGATTCAATTAGTCATCCGCGGTATCTGCTGCTTGAAACCAGGTATCCCTGGCATCAGCGAAAATATTGAAGTAGTCAGCATTGTAGGTCGTTTCTTAGAACATTCTCGTATCTATTACTTCCATAACAACGGCGATGAAAAAATCTATTTATCATCTGCTGATGCGATGACACGTAATATGATTAAACGTGTGGAAATCTTATTCCCAGTACACGATCAAAAAATCAGAGAACGTCTATTGAAATTCTTGAACTTACAACTTTCTGATAACCAAAAAGGACGTTATCAAGACCAAAACGGTGTTTATCATTATGTGAATAACAATCAATTACCATTAAATTCACAATTATATATGATGCACGAAGCGGTTGAACGTGCCAAAACTATCAACAAACATGAAACACAAGTCGTCGAGAACCGACCACATAAAGCGAATCGCCCTAGACGCGGATGGATTTCACGCTTAAAAAATTCATTTAATAGCAATCGCTAGAAGCAGGTTAAAACCTCCAATCTTAATTTCAGGTTGGAGGTTTTATTTTATTATCTTTTATTTTTTAAGGCGATAAAGGTTTCTAGTAGGCAAAGTGTGTAGGCGGCCGACTCGCGCCTTGACACTTTCGACCCCTAACCCACCCATTACAACTCAAAGAAGCTGTCCTCCACTTTCAGGACAGCTTCTTTCATATACACATTATTCTTTTTCAGGCTTCGCATACCATGACTTCAAGAATTTGTAGAGCACCTCACTATAGTGGGCCAACTCTTCTTTCTTTACCTTTTCATCCACACTATGCGCCTCCGTTAAACTGCCAGGCCCATATAAAATGGTAGGCACACCGGCATCGGCCAACCAGCCGCCGTCAGTCACGGTCGTTGTCATGCCGGATACGAGTTGTTCGTCATAAACCGCTTCATGTGCCGCTTCCAACATCTTGTAGCCAAGATGTTCTAACGGCAAGGTAAAGCTTGGGAAGACTTCGCCGCGGTCTTCGATCATCGACGTGCCGCCCCAGTCAAATTGCAAGGGATTCTCACGCAGCCAGACATCTGCCTCAGCCACGCGATTCAAGTACGCCTCAATTTCCTCCACGACCTCATGATAATCCTCATCCGGCAAGAAATGCACCGTCACCCATAAGCGACATTCATCCGCAATAAACGCCGGATTGCGGCCGCCTTCAATCACTGCAGGATTAATTGTGTTCGCTCCTGCAGGCATATCTGGGTAAGACTTCATGACTGCCCAATGCTGCTCCAGTTCCTTCAACGCCGTGATAATCTTAGCCATTTTTTCAATCGCACTGGCCCCATACAGCCCGCCACCAGCATGCACCATCTGACTACGTGCACCGTCATGGACCGTCTCCTTGCTTTGCACCGTAATCCAACCTGTAATTACGCCGCCTTGCCCGAGCGCTTGGTTATCACTCGTATCCATCACTAAAGCCAAATCTGCTTCAGGACTCATCTCACAAGCATATTTCGTCCCCGCTTCACCGACTTCTTCGCCGACAACCGACTGCACAATAATATCGCCCTCAGGTTCAACGCCCTCTTTACGCAGACGCTCCAACACATAGAATAGTGATGCGACGCCGCCCTTCATATCACTCACGCCGCGGCCGTACAGCCAATCATCCACCTCCGTCAATTCAAACGGCGGATACGTCCAATACTTCGGATCTTCCACATTCGCAACATCCACATGACCATTCAATATCAACTTCGGCGCACGCGGATCTTTACCCTTCAACACACCGACCACAATACTATCATGGTCATACATTTTACGACGCTGCACCTCAAATCCATTCTCCTCCAGAAACGCTTGAATCTCATCCTGCAACGGATCCGTATTACGCGCCGGCGGACTCTCCGTATTGTACTCCACCAACAGCTTCAACAAATCAAAGTGACGTTTATTCATTTCGCCATCCACCTTTCCAAAGCATTCTTTACCCCCATCATCTCAATCTTTAGGACTTCTGTACACTCTTAACCATCTTCCGAATCCAGCCATCACCGCATCATGAATTACCGCTTGCGTACACAGATACAGCCACCACGGCAACGCGGACTCATAGCGATACAGCAATGTCTGCAATTCTGTCTTGCTCACTTTCGTGAAAAGGAAAGACATGGAAGAGCTGGAGACATCCTTTGAGAGCAATCCTTCTGGCAGGATGTGCAATTGTATGGCTTCTACAGCAGGCATCGTTTGAGGATGCATCGCAATAAGCGGACGTTGAGTGCCTTTAAGATAAATATTATATTGATGTGGCCAATCGCGGATTTCGATAAGTCCGAATGTTACTTTGCGCAAATAGGTTGCGTAAGTCTTCAATAAAGTCTCAGGTGTGTCTGTAGCACGGACTTGCATAGCTTGCAGGGAAGAAGCGGTTTCGGTATGCACATTACTATTGCTGAAAAAGTAAGATTTCGGCAAGGTATATACCTCTGCTTCTGCAAATATAGGTGCTTCTTTTTTCAAGGTCAATTCAATCATATGGCGAGGTGTACAGCAACGCACAAACTGTCCAATCAAGCGTCTCAGATCTGACCGATAGCCATGCCACAAACTACTGTTGAACATTTTGCTGTGAACATTGAAAATAACGTATTCTGCCTCATTTAAGTGACGCTCCCATTCTTGAGTATTCAACCAATCGATAGGCTGATAGGTAATGTAGGGATGTGCGTCTGTAGTATGCACGGAGGTATCTACTAATACAGTCAGCGGAATTTCCGCTTCTGAAAAAGTCTTGATGATAGTTTGTGCAATTTGTGAAACACCTTCTGTCAAAACAAATTTCGCCATCTTGCTCACCGCCTTTTTCTCTATTATCTTTACTATAACAAAAAAATCGGCAGCCGTAGCCGCCGAAGTCTGTGCTTAAACAAATAAGCTGATAAATAAGATGAAAATAATACCAGATACAGAAATAACTGTTTCCAGAAGTGACCATGTTAAGAATGTTTCTTTAACAGTAAGGCCGAAATATTCTTTGAACATCCAGAATCCTGCATCGTTGACGTGTGAACAAATAACACTTCCGGCACCGATTGCCAATACTACAAGTGCGACGTTGACATCACTTGCTTGAAGCAATGGCAACACGATACCCGTGGTAGAAATCGCTGCAACGGTTGCTGAACCGAGTGCTAATCTTAAGACTGCTGCGACAATCCATGCTAATAAGATTGGAGACATTGTAGAACCTTCGAACATTTTAGCAATTGTATCGCCGACGCCGCCGTCGATGAGTACTTGTTTGAAAGTACCGCCGCCGCCAATGATTAAGATCATCATACCGATTGGATAAATCGCTTCTGTAACTGAAGTCATAATTTCTTTATTTTTACGTCCTTGTTTAATACCCATTGTAAACATCGCGAATATTACTGCAATCAGCATTGCTGTATCTGCTGTTCCAATGAAATAAATAATCTTTTCGATAATATTTTTTCCGCCGTCAACAGAGCCGGTAGCTAATTGTACAATGGTAGCAATTAACATTAAAATAACCGGTAAAGTAGCAGTTAATACACTTATACCGAAGCTTGGCATTTCAGAAGGTTTGAATTCTCGTTGTGCACCTAATGATGAAATATCGCCTTCACGTGTATAAGCAGTCGGTGTTAATTTCGGTGCAATTCTACCGAATAACGGTCCTGCAATAATAGTTACTGGAATAGCGATAATAATACCGAACATCAATACTTGTCCTAAGTTAGCATGCAATTCTTTTGCAATAACCACTGGACCAGGGTGCGGCGGTAAGAAGCCGTGCGTCACTGATAATGCGGTAATCATCGGCAAACCGATTTTCAATGGTGAAACTTTAGTACGTTTTGCTAATGTAAAGACGAGTGGAATTAATAAGACTAATCCTACTTCGAAGAATAATGCAATACCGATGACAAATGCTGCAATCACCATTGCCCATTGCACATTTTTCTCACCGAATTTTTCAATCAAGGTATCGGCAATGCGTGTTGCTCCGCCGCCGTCTGATAATAA
The DNA here is from genome assembly GCF_003718735.1 of Staphylococcus debuckii. Lineage (NCBI taxonomy): Bacteria > Bacillati > Bacillota > Bacilli > Caryophanales > Staphylococcaceae > Staphylococcus > Staphylococcus debuckii. Next base: position 2,421,730 of record NZ_CP033460.1, read on the forward strand.
TTTACCCAATATAGCACCTAAACCGAAGATAAGCGCGATGTGACCCAGCGTGCTGCCCATTCCTTTTTCAACGGTTTCAACTACTTTGTCTAATGGCATACCCAGTAAGATGGCAGTAACCATGGAAGTAATAATCAATGAAATAAAAGTATTTAACTTCAATAGAATAATTAAGGCTAATAAAATCAAAATTCCGATTACCACTGTAATCAGCGGCCAAATTTCCCCAAACATAAGTTTTCCTCACTTTCGTGATGATGAGTCATTCGGAGGAAGCGTTTACATCTCCCTTTCATAAAAACATCAGCTTTACGCTGATGTTTCTATGCTATTGGACTCATCTCTTTTATTATTTATAGATGATGACGTTGAAAGTCTGCTATCTTAGCATATTGGCTTTCAAGAGAGCGACTTAAATCAATAAAGATACTGATTAATTGCTGATATGTTTCTACAGCGTCTTGGTTCGGTTGATGAGCGTGTGTAGTACCGACCATTTCTTCAATAATAGAGAAATCATCAATCTCACCGAGTGCTTTCAGACCGAGTACACAAGCACCTAAACAGGAACTTTCATAACTTTCAGGTACGATGACATCTGTCGCAAAAATATCTGCCATCATTTGACGCCATACTTCACTTTTTGCAAAACCACCTGTGGCTTTAATCGCTGTCGGTGTTTCTCCCATCACTTCAATTAAAGCCAGATACACGGTATAAAGATTGTAGAGCACGCCTTCAAGTGCTGCTCTAATCATGTGTTCTTTTTTATGAGCTAATGTAAGGCCGAAGTAAGAACCGCGAGCATTCGCATTCCACAGCGGCGCACGTTCTCCAGCCAAATAAGGATGGAAGATTAAACCTTTGGCACCTGGTTCTACACGGCTGGCAATCTTAGTTAAGACATCGTAAGGATCGACGCCGAGTCGTTTCGCTGTTTCAACTTCGCTCGCTAAGAGCTCATCACGCAACCAGCGTAAAATGATGCCGCCATTATTAACCGGTCCGCCGATGACGTATTGGTCTTCTGTTAAGACATAGCAGAAAATACGTCCTTTATCATCAGTCCGTGGATGATCGATGACTGTTCTGATAGCGCCTGATGTACCAATAGTGACCGCCACTTCTCCTTTTTTATAACTGTTCACCCCTAAGTTAGAAAGCACACCGTCACTAGCACCTACGATAACCGGAGTATCCGGTTTAACACCCAACAAATTAGAATAGCGATGTTTCATACCAGTCATCACGTGTGTCGTTGGTACTAACTCAGGTAATTGGTCTTTAGTAATGCCAAGTAACTCTAGCGCTCCATTATCCCAATCCAATGTTTCTAAATTCATCATACCTGTCGCTGAACCGATAGATTGATCCATCACATATTTACCGTAAAGTTGATATAAGATATAGCTTTTAATATCGATATATTTCTTAGCATTGTTATAAATTTCTGGTTTCTCATTTTTCATCCAAAAAATCTTAGATAACGGCGACATAGGATGAATCGGTGTACCTGTGCGTTTATAAATCTCATGCCCATTATGTTCAGAATGAATAGCATCCGCATATTTGCTTGCACGATTATCTGCCCAAGTAATACTCTCTGTGAGAGGTTGTTGATTATTGTCCATCGCTATCAAACTATGCATTTGTGCACTGAAGGCAATCAATTTCACATCCTCTGCAGCTACCCTTTCTTCACGAATCACAGCTTTGATAGTCATCAATACTGCGTCAAAAATTTCATCAGGATTCTCTTCGGAAGTGTCAACGTTAGGTGTATCCATATCGTAACCAATGTTGTGTTTACGAATAAATTGTCCATTCTCGTCATACAAAACTGATTTTGTACTTGTTGTGCCGACATCGACCCCAATCATATACTTCATGGCTTATCCTCCTCCAAAAGTTAAATCATCTATAAAACAAACCGGCAATATTATCTCCTACATCATCAAAATTCAAATGGAACGCTTCTTTTAATTGTGCTGTATCGTTTTTCTCAACTGCTTCTGCATATACCTCATGATTATGATGAATGCGTTCAAAGTCTTCAGGCTCTTCACGCATTCGTTTTCTCATGGATAACAAAATCAAACATAGCATCAAAGGTTTCAAATTATTCCAACTGCTGAGCAGATAACGATGTTGTGTCGCGTAAATTAAGACTTCGTGAAACTTAATGTCATGTTCAGTATAAGCTTCTGCATCTTGAAATTGTACAGCGACCTTCATGATTTCTAAATGTTTGCGCATTTCTTTCGCTAATTCTGCTCTTTGATGGTCTTTTACTTTGGTAAAAGCAAAGGATTCCATCATAATACGCAAATCATAAATTTCACGGCGTTCTCCCTCACCGAAATCTAACACATCAGCGCCCATACGTTCCAAACAAATTAATTGATCTTGTTTCAATAATTTAAATGCATCGCGCACAGGCGAACGACTGACATTAAATTGTTTGGCGATTTGATTTTCTGTCAAACACGTCCCAGCTTCTATATTCCCCTCTACAACTTGAAGTCTTAATTCAGCTGCGACTTTCTCCCCCGTTGTCATGTTTTCCATCCATTGTTGTGGATAATTTTCTCCCATGTGTAGTACAACCCCTTGTTTCTACATACTTGTATACAAGTATATTAATACAAATTCGCTATAAATGCAATCGCTTACATTAATTTTCATAAAAAAAGGAATAATAAAGTGAGGCTTGGAGGTGATAAAATTGTATATTCCAAAGTATTACCAAGAACATGATATGAACAAAATTAAAGCATTTATTAATGACCATCCATTTGCGACCATTGTTTCGACTGCTGAAAATGGACGGCCTTTAGCCACGCATTTACCGATATTGATTCATGAAGATGGCGAGAGTTTAATACTCGCTGGCCACTTTGCGAAAGCGAATCCGCAGTGGCAAACTTTAGAGCATAGCGATGAGGTTTTGATTATCTTTCAAGGCCCGGATGCATATGTTTCTTCTACTTGGTATGGCCACGAAGATGTACCGACATGGGATTATCAAAGTGTTCAAGTATATGGCCAACCCGACTTATTGACTGAGGTTGAAGTAAAGAAGGATCTGATTCAGTTATTAAACCGCTTTGAAAAAAGTGATGGCGCACGCTGGGACAATTTGTCTGAAGAGACCTTGCAGCAAATTCATGGTGTGGTCGGTTTTCATATTACAGTATCAGAAGTATTTGCTGCTTATAAATTGAGTCAAAATCGCAATCATACAGATTATCAAAATATTATTCACCATTTAGAAGATGAACATAATAGTGTGGCTGACGCAATGAAGGATGAGCAGGAATAAAAAAGTGTTGGGGCTCCAGGCGGATAGCTCCAACACTTTTAGGTTGAGGTACTTTCTTCAGCTTTTCTGCTCTCCAGAGGTTTCTTTTCTAGAAGTAGAATTAGAATCGTTCTCTTTGTTCTCTTCGTCTTGTGCTTCGCTTTCTTCTTCGGCCCATTTATGGTCTTTAATGTACAGACGAACCATGGCAAGTGCGATCCAGCTGATGAGGAGGACTGGCAGGATGATGATGTTGAGCAGGTTCAAATCTAGGGTATCGGTAGAGATTTCTAGTTTGGCAATGCTCTTCAGGTTCTGCGGACTGGAGGTCAAGAATTGGTAGAGTGTGAAAAAGATGGTAGTCCACTGTATGTAATATTCTAGTATGGCGACGAGCATTTCGTTATAATCGTTCCATTTAATGAGTTGGTGAACGATGAAGTAGTTCATGATTCCGGCAAGTAAGATAATGATGATGCCGAGTACGAAGATGCTGCTGCGGTCGCCGAGTAAGCGAATAAGCAACCAGTAGATGATGAATCCGGAAATTATGAGTGAGAGGAATCCGGAAATCACCATGCCCACACTGATTAAAAAGGATTTGGCAAATAGGTATTTATCTTGGTAGCGTCCTGATAAAAAGCCGGTTAATAAGAATAAGATGAGTACGATAATTAAATTGACTATAAACATGATGCAACCTCGCTATTAATATAATATATTTTAATGGTCTGTGATTAGACGCTTAATGCATTCTATACCCTTTTTTCTCTTATGTAAAAAGCACCCTGCTTCAAACGCTATGGAATGAAACGAGGTGCTTGTTTAATAGCTATTTAGGATTTGTTTGTTTTAACGTTTTACAACTTATAGTGAATCTACTTTTTCACCATTGATTAAGATGTTGTCGTCTTCTAATGTGACTTTAACATCACTTACATCTGTGTGTTCTAGGTAGTAGTCTGTGATACGGTCACGTACTTCTCTTTCAACTACACGGCGTAATGGACGTGCACCGAGTTCTTCGTCGTAACCTTGATCGATTAACCAATCTTTAGCATCTTGACTGACTTCTAGTGTGATGCCTTTTTTCTCAAGAGTGTTTTGTACATCGTCAAGTAATAAGTTGATGATGTCTTGTAAAGCATCTTTGTCTAAGTGAGTGAATTCTACGATACCGTTGAAGCGGTTAAGGAATTCTGGACGGAAGAATTTTTTAAGGTCTTCCATTAAGTCTTCGCGTTCTTTTTCACTTTCATCTCCGAAACCAGCGTTTGAAGTACAGATAATGATTGTGTTTTTGAAGTTTACGACGTTACCTTGACCGTCTGTTAAGTTACCGTCATCCATAACTTGTAATAATAAAGTTAGGATTTGAGGATTTGCTTTTTCAATTTCATCGAATAAGATAACTGAGTAAGGATTACGTCTTACTTTTTCAGTTAAAGTATTTGAGTTGTCTTCATAACCAACATAACCAGCGCTTGTACCGATTAACTTAGATACAGCTGTACGGTCCATATATTCACTCATGTCTAATTTGATAAGTGCTTCTTTGTTACCGAATAAGTCGATAGATAATTGTTTAGCTAATTCTGTTTTACCTACACCAGTAGGGCCTACGAATAAGAAGCTGCCGATTGGTCTGTTGCCTTCGTCGAATCCTGCACGGTTACGACGGATTGCACGAGATACCATTTCAACGGCTTTGTCTTGTCCGATAATTTTATCTTTCAAGCGTTTTGAAATGTTTTTCAAGCGTTCGATATCATTATCGTCCATTTGTGATACTGGAATGCCAGTAATACGTTCTACAGTAGCAGCCACGTCTTGTACAGTAGCTGTTGTAGCTTCGCCGCTGCCAGACTCTAAGCTGTCTTGTAATTCTTTAATTTGTTTTTGATATTTATCTGCTTCAGAATAAGCTTCTTCGCTGACTGCTTTAGATTTTTTATCTTCTAATTCTTTGATTTGTTTTTCAACTTCCACTTTATCTACAACTGGATTTTTAGCAGCTAAGTGTGCAGCTGTAATATCCAAGATGTCTAAAGCTTTATCTGGTAATAAGCGTTGTGGAATATATTGAATAGATAAGTCTACACATGCTTTTAAGACTTCGTCAGGTAATTTCACGTTATGGTGTTTTTCAAATGTTTCGCGTACACCTTTCAAGATTTCTTCAGTATCTTTAGCTGAAGGTTCTTTGACAACTACTTCGTTGAAACGACGTGCTAATGCTGGGTCTTTCAAGATGTTGTTGCGGTATTCGTCTTGAGTTGTAGCACCGATTAATGAAATTTCTCCACGACCTAATGCTGGTTTGATGATGTCAGATAAGCCTTTGCTTCCTGAGTCTCCGCCAGTTGAACCAGAACCGATAATTTGATGGATTTCATCAAAGAATAAGATGACATTTTTTCTTTCTTTTACACTGTTAATCAAGTTTTGGATATTTTCTTCAAAAGCACCACGATATTGTGTGCCTGCTTCTAATGAAGAAATATCTACTGCAATAATTTCTTTGTCTTTAATTGCAGCTGGCACGTTACCTTTTACAATGGCTTGTGCTAAACCTTCAACAATTGCTGATTTACCTACACCAGCTTCACCTACTAAGATAGGGTTGTTTTTATTTCTACGGCTTAACACTTCTGCAGTGTCTTGAATTTCTTTGTCGCGGCCGATAACTGGATCTAATAAGCCGTCTTTAGCTTCTTGTGTTAAATTACGACCGATTTTTTCTAAGTAATCGTCGCCGCCTTGACCACCGCCAGCTTGACCAGGTTGTCCCGCTTGAACACCTTGTGCTGGTTGTCCACCTTGAGCTTGTTGTTGTTGAATTTGTTGCAATTGCTCAGGTGACACTTCACGGCCGTTGATATAATATTTTTTATTTCCATCTGCGTTTTGCATATCTTGCATCATTCTTCTAAAAATTGAGTCAAAATCATTTCCGAAAAATCCGTTATTCATATAATTATAACCTCCGTTAATTGGTGAAACTCCATAATAAAAATTTCTGTCTGTTTGTAATTTGAATTACTGTTTCACACTTTTCTTAAAATTTCATTTGTTCTTGCTTTCATGTGGCAAGCGACACAAATCATTGATTATTACTTTTCTGCCTTGTGTCCTTTAAAGGTCTGAGTCTTGTGATGAATGCTGCGATTTGATTGCTTTTACAGATGTAACGCGTTTTGAAAGAGAGTGATTTAAATATTGTTGCCACTCATTGGTTACAATCTTTATATATCCGCTTCCAGCATTTCTCAAACACTTCTCTGATGCGACTTTCATTACGTAGAGCACAACACGTGCGTCGTTTATAGAATTTGTCGCTGTATTTTTCTTGTTTTTACGATAAATTTCAATTTTATTTTATAATCTTTGATTTATTGTTGTATATTTATACTTTGGTCAATTAAAGTCAAACAATGGATTTGTTGTTTTTATTCGCTTTATCAACCTTACATATGTAAGTATAACGCATAATTATACATAAATCAAGTATTAAATATGCATTTTTCAAACTTTTTTACGTTTTTTGTGCATGTAACTGTTTGTGTTGATCAACTATTCTATTTTTCTTCTATCTTCAAGTTGGATAAGGGGCGGATAACATGCTTTTTCTAGACACTTCTCCGAAACTTGTGTCTAAATAACATCTTTTTCTAGACACTTCCCAAAAACTTGTGTCTAAATAACGCCCTTTTCTAGACACTTCTCGAAATCTTGTGTCTAGATTCACCCGCTTTCTAGACACTTCCGCATAATTAAAAGGAGCGAAACATACAAATGTCTCGCTCCCCCCTACTTATTTCTTCCTTTATATATATACCTATATTAGTTCTGTTTTAATATTTCTCCATGCATTTGTTGCAACTTACTTTCAACTTCTTTGATTTCTTCTGCACATTGTTTGAGTGTATCTCGATAGACCTCTGTGTCGGTCGCATTCTTATAACGCAATTTATGTTCTAAGCTGGCCCACATATCCATACCGATTGTGCGTATCTGGATTTCGACTGGGACATGTTCTACATTATCTGTCAGAAATACTGGAATTGAAACTACCAGATGTAAACTGCGGTAGCCATTCTCTTTCGGGCTTTTCACATAGTCTTTTCTTTTCAACAGCTTGACGTCAGCTTGTTTTAATAATAATGAAGCTACCACTTCGATATCTTCTAAGTAATTGCATACTACGCGAATACCCGCAATATCCGTAATGTTCTCTCGTGCAGACTCTGTCGTCACCGGCAGCCCGCGTATCTCTAATTTTCGGACTAAACTGCTGATTTCTTTTACGCGACGTTCCATATGATGGATCGGATTATGTTCATAAAGAATCTGAAAATCATTATCTAAAATACTGAGTTTAGTACTGACCTCTTCTAAGGCGGAAGCATATAAATGATGCAAGCTGACAAAATCAACAAGCTCTTCTATCTGATAATGATTGTCTTGAAATTTTGTAATATTGCGCTGGACATCTCTTTTAAGCGCATTTATATTGAGCGTTTCTCTTCTTTCTACATACATAATATTTCCTCCGTTCTTTACACACTTATATTATAACGGAGTTCACATGCAAACAAAATTTATTTCATTTCCAAAAAATCGCTTTAAAAATTATTTTGGATTACTCTTCAGTCTAGCGAATCTCTCGCTTTCCACCCCCTTTTTAAAAAGTAAAATATTTTTGCATCTTGCGCCGAGTCGTTTTTTTCTATACAATATAAATCGTAATTATTACGATTAACGAAATGTGCATAGATAAATAGGAGGATTTTTTTATGGCTAAAATACCTGTAACGGTACTGAGTGGTTACCTCGGCTCAGGAAAAACAACATTATTAAACCATATTTTACAAAATAGAGAAGGATTACGCATTGCTGTCATTGTCAATGATATGAGTGAAGTCAATATTGATAAAGATTTAGTCGTTGAAGGTGGGGGGCTTTCACGTACTGATGAGAAATTAGTTGAATTATCAAATGGTTGTATCTGCTGTACTTTACGCGAAGACTTATTACAAGAAGTAGAACGTATTGTGAAACGCGGCGGTATTGATCAAATCGTGATTGAATCTACTGGTATTTCTGAACCTGTACCAGTTGCCCAAACTTTCTCATATATTGATAACGAATTAGGCATCGACCTTACTAGCATTTGCCGTCTGGATACGATGGTGACAGTAGTTGACGCGAACCGCTTCATCAATGACATCAAATCTGAAGACTTACTTGTCGACCGCGACCAAGGTGCGAGTGATGAAGATGAACGCACTATCGCTGATTTGTTGATTGACCAAGTGGAATTTTGCGATGTGCTTGTATTGAATAAAACAGACTTAGTCACTGAAGAACAATTAGATCGTTTAGAAGGCATCTTGCGTAAATTGCAACCTACTGCCCGCTTCATCCGCACAGTCAACTCTGAAGTAAAATTGAGCGATGTCTTAAACACAAGCTTATTTGATTTTGAAAAAGCCAGCAATTCTGCAGGTTGGTTACAAGAACTAACAAATGGCGGTCATGCTGAACATACACCTGAAACTGAAGAGTACGGTATTTCTTCCTTTGTATATGAACGTCGTTTACCATTCCATGCTGAACGCTTCCATGAATGGTTAGAAAACATGCCGAATACAGTCGTACGTGCTAAAGGTATTGTTTGGTTAGCGCAATATAATCACGTAGCATGCTTGATGTCTCAAGCAGGTTCTTCAGTCTCTATCCACCCGGTTACTTTCTGGGTTGCAGCAATGTCTGAACCTAAACAACGTGCGATTTTGCATGAACGCGAAGATGTGCGTGAAAATTGGGATCCTGAATTTGGCGACCGTCATACTCAATTTGTCATTATCGGCACAGATTTGGATCAAGAAAAAATCACTAAAGAATTAGACGCTTGCTTACTTACTACTGAAGAATTTGATTCAGACTGGTCACAATTGCCTGAACCATACGGTTGGCAAATTACGCAAGCTTAATCAGATAAAAGAACGAAGAGAAATGCCGAAATGGTATTTCTCTTTTTTAATACCTATTAAAAACCTCTTAAAGCGGCACTCGTTATGCGAGTAACCCTTTAAGAGGTCAATTCAATTAAATGCAGTTGGTTCATCTGTGGCTCCCTCACGATTCGTGTTACCGATTCATCTTCTCACGAATCAATAATTCTTTTTACCACAATCCATCATTTTATAATCGTCTTCTAGCATTTATTACTTATTCGTCTGCTTTTTTCACATGTACTTTGGTACCGCGATTATCTGCAATATGTTCAGCACGTTTCACCGCTTCTTCTTTATTATCATAATCGTCCGCAGCACGTTTGGCACCATATGTGCGTACTTTCCATTTACCATCTTCTTTATAGACTTCGACGTCATTTTCATTTAGTTCAGGATTTGCATCTTTATCTTTCTGATGTTTGGTAACATCTTTATGCTTTAATTCATCCAGTTCTTTTTTTGTCGCGTCTTTATACCAATTCTCAGCTTGTTCTGTGGCAATCGGAATCGCGCGTCCTTCTTCATAACCATCTTCCAACATTGCGTTGGCAATATCAATCGCTTTCTTACGTTCTAATTCATCCATGTTCTTCCAAGTATTCGGATAATCATCTAAAGTCCAAGGCATAAGCGTCCTCCTCATCATTTTAATGTTAGTTCACTATACCACGGTTTAATGCATCTCAATCAAACCGGTTCGGCAAGGTATTTTCTTTATTTTTGCAAACGCGTATATTGCTGAACATTCAGCAAGGCAGAACGGATATGCACATATTGCGGCATGGAAGGTAAGCCAGTACCGAATGTCATAGGTATACCTTTTTCAAAATGTAAAGCCATTTCTTCGAACGCAATCAAGTATTGACCCATTTCGGCATCATCAACCGTATGAGGATGACCATTATGCTGCGCACGTGACAGCATGAAACTGATTTCTTCGAGCGCAAACATAACGGGATAATACTGGCTGACTTGCTGTGTATCGGTAAATAATTCACCATGCGCGTTGTTATACATACCGTACATGTTGCTTAATTTAATATTCAGTTTCATTTCATCAAAGCGTGGTGCTTGATGTTCAAGGTAAGCATTTTTGGAAAAAAGATAATAAAAGAATGAACTTTCATAACGTACCACTTCAGAGATGGCAATCGGCAAGGTTTGCGAGGCATTTTTACGTCCTAAAATCAACAAGCCGATAACTGCAATAACAACACCCATCACGAAATCCAACATTCTTGGCAAGGCGATGAGAATCGATAGTTTGCCCGAAGCCAATCCATTCAAGGTGATGACTTGTGTCGTAATGAAAATCATTGCTAAAGCATAATTAGCACCTACTAACGCTTCTGTAAACATGGCACTGACAGACAAGATAAAGATACTGACGAGCATCGGCGGATGGAATGCCAGAATAATACTTAAAGCAATGACCCCGGCAAAAGTACCGATTGTCCGCGCCACGGCCCGTTCCATACTATGGATAGTATTCGTGCCAATCAATATCGTATGCGTCGTCAACGGCACCCAATACGCTTTATCGAAATCAAACATCAACGCAATAAAAATAGCCACACCCATAATCACACAATAACGCATGGTGTTCATAAAGACTAAAGAATCTAAAGTAAGATTATAGATCAGCTGCTTTCCATATAAAGGCTTACGTAAATGCGCCTCATATTGCACTTGTCCTTCTGGGCTGTGTAAAATCTCATCGGTACGATAGATTTGTTTTTCCAATCGTTGGAAATCTGGCGAGAGTTCTACCTTTTCTTTCCATTGTACTTGATTCTCAGATGCATTATTATGCAGCACACTTTGCGCCACATATTCCATCATTTCAAATAGGATGTCTGGTAATGCTTGAACTTGTTTCGTTTTCAATTCTAGTATTTCAGCGAAAATCCCTTCTGCATTGTTATGCAGCAAATATAGGCGATGCAGAGTATTCGATTGCTTTTTACCTGCGCCGGACGAAGTAATCAATTGTTTATCAGTTGATTTAAATTGGTCGACCAACTGTTTCGTGGTCGTTTTATATTGCGCTTCATTTGTATAATCATGAAATAATTGGATTAATAGTTGGTACTCTTTTTCTACTGCGCTGACTTCCCCGCTTTTCTTTTGAAACTTCAACATTATCCAAAGTACTAGCATCGTCAACATTCCGCCGGCAAAGACCATTGTACCGCGCATTAAAGCTTCTGCAGGTGCGACGGGCATGTTGATCGGCAAGGCAAAGGTTACAATGAAGAAGGTTGAGGAAGCACCCGGGATTTCTAAGGCACTGAAGATGTAGTAAGCGACTACAGTGACAAACAGCAGTAAGAGGCCGAAGAGAAGCGGAATCGGTACAGTAATGGTGCCGAGTACGATACAAAGTGTGAATCCTACCGCACACCACCATACAATCCGTAATTTCGACTTATTAGAACCGCCGAACACATAAATGTTCGTCAAAGTACCTGTCGCCATCAACAGGCCCCATTGGAACTGTCCGGCAAAATACCCGACTAATAAAGGAATCAGCATTAATAAACATTGCCTGAATCCTTTCTTAAAATTGACATTCTGCCGAGTGAATTGAAACAGTGAACTTATGTAATGTGTCATGAGACAGATTCCTTTCTTTGTTTTTCTTAGTTATCTACTCATTCCCATTGTATCATCTCTTTCAAACCAGAATGCGAGACATAAAAGAGCAACCCTCTAAGCAGAAGGTTGCTCTTATAATAGTACGTATTATTCAGCTAGACGAATTTCTTCATCAATATTTTCGTAGTCAATGTCAGCGTTTAAAAATTCCTCGTCATGAACTGGGAAATTTTGTTCGAAAGTTTCTACATCATTAATTTCCACTGTACCACGTTCTAATTCAAAGTCTAAGACATGACCGCCGACTGTGCGTTCTTGGTCTACAAAATGCAAGTGGAATCCTGCTGTACCGACGCCATGGAATAATTCTGGTGTAAAGAAGCCGACGATAGTACCATTTACTGTTTCGAACGTCAACTCTGGCTGTCTATTAACCGATTCCATCAAACGTTGATAAGGCGGTTCTTGTTTCGGCATCATACGCACATGCACTTTTTTAAAGCTGCCATGAATCTTGACGGCAGAAAATAAATTTTGACTTTTCATTCTGACTAAGATGGTATCTAGCAAGTTTTCCGAACTGATGGTGTTATGGATGTCGAATTTTTTATTAGGTTTGAAATCTGTCACCGTTGAAAAAGGTGTCATTTCATCACCATTTAACTTTTTGAACTCGCCGTATTCATTAGCATGAAATGCTTCGTTATCCAAAATAATAACTTCACCGTCGCATCCGTCTAACGTACCGATTCCCAAATCGCCATGTTTCAGCATTTCTTCAATCGACGCTGTTCCCTTAAGCATTCCGGCCATTAAAGTTCCTAAAGTTCCATGTTGGTAAATCATAACACTCAATCTCCTTATCGTTCCTTAATTTTGCATCTGTTTATGAATACCTATATTATAGCACTTTCCAATTGATATAGAAGTGCGCAGAGCGATTTATTCGTAGCTGATCTCATCACTATCTTCAAACATCTGGATTGTCGGCTCATTAATGCAGAGTTGTGTAACTTCTTGCCAATATACTTTGAAATGATCCGCTTCAATATGCGCATTCAACGCCTGTCTATCTTTCCACTGTTCAATAATTACAAAGGAATTAGGAATACTGGCATTTTCATAATGTTCATAACTGACATTTCCTTCTTCAGCTTGTGAGGCAACCACTAATTGGCCGATTAAACTTGAATAACGGTCATAATTTGCATCGTTGACATTCGTTTTTGCAATTACAGTAATCATGTTGTTCTCCCTTTCTTTATTCCAAATTTTTCTTATCTTTACTTTTCCCGAAAAATAATACTTTGAACCACGCAAAAAGAAGCACCTATCTTGAAACACCGCATTTCCTCGGTGAATCAACCATAGATACTTCTTATATTATCTTACTTAATATTTATCCTTTTCAGCTACTAAAGCTGTATCAGGTTTTACAAAGAACCACATTACAATTGCGATGACTACGAGTATTAATAAAGATTGTAATGTCCAAGTCCAACCGATTAAATCAGCAAAGAATCCAGCAAGTAATGGACTCAGCATCGCACCGACATTCCCCCATAAGTTCATCCAGCCTGATACAGTACCAGAGAAGTTACGGCCGATATCTGCTGCAGCTGCCCAACTCATACCTGTTGTAATACCCATACCGCTTAAGCAGACTGCTAACCACGCGATATTGACTTCTAATACTTCACTGCGGATAGCAAACAGTAAACCGATACTGAAGATAATCATACCGATAATAGCGATAGAACCACGTGCTACAAAACGTGATTTTCCAGCTTGCAATAATCTATCTGATAAAGCACCGAATCCTAAGATACATAGCAACATTGCTAACCAAGGAATCCCTGCTAATGTACCTAGAGAAGTATATTTCACATGATATTGTTCCATCACATATGTCGGCAACCAGATTAAGAATAAACCGACAATAAACTGTACTACAAAGTATTGTGCAGCAATCGCATAGAAACTGAAGTGTTTAAAGAAGGCACTCCAAGGTGCGCTTTGTTTCTCTCCAGCATCTTGAACATCACGGTTTTCCATGATGAAACGTTTCTCAGCTTCATTGACCATCTTGTGGTGTTCAGGCAAGTCTTTCGCGATTATCGCCCATAATAATACGATTAAAAATCCAACCGCACCGAAGATATAAAATACGGCTTGCCAATTGAACATTGTGACAATTAAAACTGTTACACCTGGTGCAATAACTGGACCGAAGTAAGAACCAGCAAGCAAGAAGCTAGAGGCACGGCCTTTTTCACCACGAGAGAACCAGTTTGAGTTGAATACTGCATTGGCAGGGTACATCGGAGCTTCCCCGATACCAAATAAGAAACGTACTAAATATAATAAACCATGATGTTTAACAACCCCTGTTAAAATCGTAAATGAACTCCACCAAATCAATGCAATCGACAACATCTTCTTTGGACCGAATTTTTCAGCCATAATCCCTGAAGGCACTTGCATTAATGCATAACCTGCTGAGAAGAATGTAGCTAATAATCCAAATTGCGCCTTTGTCATATGTAAATCTTCCATCATTGGTCCAGCAATTAAGGAGATGTTCGATCTATCCATATAAGCGATAACTCCGATAATAAAGAAGGCAATCGCAAAATACCATCGAACGTTACTCTTTCTTTCAGTCATATATATCCCAACTTTCCTGAATAAAGATACATTAGGTCATCATATGACCTAAGTTATTTTAGTAAATATTACCACGATTTGAAATCGTTTACAATAACTTTTTTACAAAAGTATGAACTTATAGTTGTACAATATATTATTTTCTTTAAAATTGACATGCCTTATGCTATCTGCATTAAGGTAAAAACTAAGTCGACTTGATTAGTCGGTTTTTATTAATTTGTAAATCTTTTTGGTAAAAAAGGTAAATTTCTCAATCTTAATATTTTACAAAAAAGAAACTTCTCTATTGTTTTCTTAAATGAATAAATATTAATTTGTGAGTGAATGAAAAAGTGAGATTACCGTATTTCCTACTCCATCTCAAGATGTATTTTCACTATTTCAGCCTCAAATTATGTGTAACTTTCCGCATTCTTTAGTACAATGATTATCGATGTATGTATTCTTGAATCATCATAAAATTACATAAATTAACTATATATAAAACTTCAAAAGGAGTCACATTATTAAAAATGGAACAAATTCTAACGGATTTTATTAGCCGCTGGGGATATTTGGCAATTTTCATCCTCATTCTCTCAGAAAATATTTTACCTTTTGTCCCTTCAGAGGTTGTGTTGACTTTCGCTGGCGTCTTATCAGCTAAATCTCACATTTCTATTTGGATGCTATTAATCGTTGCTACCGTTGCTTCATTTATCGGTCTGCTAGTCTTGTATTATATCTGTCGCTTAGTCAACGAAGAGAAACTTTATCGTTTCGTAGACAAATACGGTAAATGGATGAAATTAAAAGGTAAAGATGTTAAACGTGCCAATGATTGGTTCAGAAAATATGGAGCTGCTGCAGTATTTTTATGTCGCTTTGTTCCCGTGTTACGTGTCTTAATTACTATTCCAGCAGGCGTCAGTCGTATGAATGTTGTGACTTTCGCGACGCTTTCATTATTAGGGACGACTATTTGGAACTTTGGTTTGATTTATTTAGGTAAAGCACTGAGTGACAACTGGCATCAAATTCTCAATGCAATGCACACTTATTCCACAATTATGTTGGTTATCCTAGCCATTTTATTTATTATCTTTGTTATCCGTTTCATTTCAAAACGTCGCAAAAATTCAAATGCAAACTAATTAAAAAACGTATGGACATGCTTGAATTACAAACTGCATGTTCATACGTTTTGCTTTTTAAGAAAGATTTCTGTATTCAATAGGAGTCTTGCCTTTTAAATTTATTTTACTCTTATACGTATGAAATAACGCTTTTTACGTATTTTTTGAAATCGTTTACTTTTTAGTGCGACTTATTTTCAACAATTCCATCACTACCATTGAAAAATTTTAAAAAAAGTACAATAATCAAATGTAAGCGCTATTAATAATAGAAGCACAGGAGGAAGAAATGAAGACCACAGATCGTGAACTTAAACATAAATACTTTGACTTGCTTGCAGAAAAATTTAATCACGAAGAGCAGTTAGCAACAGAAATTATCAGTCTAGAATCTATTTTAGAACTGCCGAAAGGAACAGAACACTTTGTCAGCGACTTGCATGGTGAATATGCTTCATTCCAACACGTATTGCGTAATGGCTCAGGCAATGTGCGTACAAAGGTGAATGACATTTTTAAAGATACTATGTCTAACCAAGAAATCAGTGATTTTACGGCTTTAATATACTACCCAGAAGATAAATTAAAATTAGTTAAAAGCAATTTTGAAACAAAAGCACCTTTAAATCATTGGTATGAAAAAACAATTGAAAAAATGATACAAATGATTCAATATTCCGCTTCAAAATATACACGTTCTAAATTACGTAAAGCATTGCCTAAAAAATTCGTTTATATTATTGAAGAACTGTTATACAAAAATAACGAACTCGACAATAAAACACCTTATTATAATACGTTAATGAATCAAATTATCGAGACACAACAAGCTGATGATTTAATTATTGGTATGTCTTATACAATTCAAAGATTAGTGGTAGACCACTTGCATGTCGTCGGTGATATTTACGACCGTGGCCCTGAACCAGAAAAAATCGTTGAAACATTGATTGATTATCACTCAGTAGATATTCAATGGGGCAACCATGATGCGATTTGGATTGGTGCGTATGCCGGCTCTAAAGTCTGCCTTGCCAACATTCTACGTATTTGCGCGCGTTACGATAATTTAAATATTGTCGAAGATGCGTATGGTATCAACCTACGTCCGTTACTCAGCCTTGCGGAAAAATACTATGGGGATAATCCGGCATTCCGTCCGAAATTACGTCCAGATTCTAATCTATCGGAACAAGATCAATTACAAATCACTAAAATACATCAAGCTATTGCGATGATTCAATTCAAATTGGAGATACCGATTATCAAACGTCGTCCTTCGTTCGAAATGGAAGACCGTTTAGTATTAGAACATGTGGACTATGAGAATCTGACTTATACGTTGCATGGAGAAACACACGATTTAACAGATACATGTTTTGTGACTGTAGATCCTGAAGATCCAGCTAAAATGTTGTCAGAAGAACAAGAAGTCATTGATAAATTGTTAGTATCGGTGCAAGAATCTGAGAAATTGAAACGTCATATGACCTTCTTAATGGACAAAGGTTCTCTTTATTTACCATACAATGGCAATCTGCTTATTCATGGCTGTATTCCAATTGATGAAAATGGCAAAATGGAAGGCATGGAAATTGACGGTGAATTTTATTCCGGCCGTGATTTATTAGATCAATTCGAAGATTATATGCGCAAAGCCTTCCGCCATAAAGATATTACTGACGACTTAGCAACAGATCTCGTATGGTATTTATGGACCGGCAAATATTCTTCCCTTTTCGGAAAAAGAGCAATGACAACTTTCGAACGTTACTTTATTAAAGATAAAGCGACGCACAAGGAAGAGAAGAACCCTTATTACTCATTACGTGAAGATGCTGAGATTGTAGGTCATTTACTGGAAGAGTTTGATTTGGATCCAGTAGCGGGTCATATTATTAATGGTCATACTCCAGTAAAAGAAATCGACGGAGAAAATCCAATAAAAGCTGATGGCAAAATGATTGTTATTGACGGCGGCTTCTCAAAAGTGTACCAATCTACTACAGGTATCGCAGGATACACATTGTTATATAATTCTTACGGTATGCAACTAGTTGCACACCAACATTTCAATACGAAAGAAAATGTATTACGCTACGGTGCAGACGAATTATCTACAAAACGTTTAGTGGATAAAGAGTTAACACGTAAACGTATCCGTGACACAAATACCGGACAATTAATTAAAGAAGAAATTGCGAATTTAAAAGACTTGATGTCTCATCGCTTTTTCGAATAAGATGATTAACTTGAATAGACAGAGGAGCGGGACATTATTATGTCCCAGTTCCTCTGTCTTTTTGTATGTTTTGGGGAAAGTGTCGGAGCTCGTCGCCTCAGCCTAGACAGTTTGTGGCCAAAGAGTCGGGGCTCGCCGTCTTCGCCTAGACAGTTTTCCATAAAACTGTTTCTCGTCCAAATAACTAATCTAAATTTACAAAAACAATTAAAAAGAGGAGCTAGTCCTCAGCTCCTCTTTCCAAATTGGCAGTAGCTATCTGAATAGAAAATACGCTTGTTCCAAGCTTTTTTCTATTCTAGTTAGCTTTGCCGAGGCAGAACGACGAAATAATTTGAACCCATATTATTTCTGTTCTGCTCCCTCATTTATTTCAACTCATTAAAATCTACTCGATAATTTAATTCGTAACATTCTTGATTAATTTGATAACGTTTCGGCAATTTAGGCCCGCAACTATTAGTACCTATTCCTCTATGTGCTGCATCGATATGCACAAAGCTATAAGGTTCTTTAACTAACTCATCATGATGTGCAGTTGCAGTCATTTGCTGGTCTGAATAATGTTTAACATTAAAACTGAAAGGTTCATCTGATATAAATCCAACTGCTTGATGCTTGCTATAAAGATTTATCAATGTCGCATTATTATGGCTGCCGTCTTCTTGTGGTCGGATATGCGGTCGGAAATTATCATCAACTGTTGTATCAAACCATCCTAAATAGCTGGCTAAGTTCTTATCGCTGTAACTGCTGAAAGGTCCGTTGCCATAATAACGCACCGCTTCGCATTCTTTCGGCAACGGCCACACCATTCCTATTCGCGGTAATGATGGCATACGTAAATTTCTCTCCGCCTTCATACTGACATCAATATGACCGTCCGAATAAATTTCCCAACTTAATCTGATATTCAGAATTCTCGGTACATGCACACTATAAAGTGCAAGGTCGAATATCAATGTGACTTTATCTTCTTCCTCATTAATTGTAAATCCGTATCTGCGTATGCTTGGATCTGAATAGCCCATTTCTTTCCATTTTTGTGACACATACATATCGTTATCCGTTGGAGCGCGCCAAATTGTAATTTGTGTAGGTGCAGTGAGCAACGGAATGTTATGATGACTTACAAAATTTAAAGAGCCCTTTTCAGTATCAAAGTGATATTCCCAATCTTTAATTTTTACCGCAGCGATATTATCACATATCTTCAAAGAAGTTTGTCCGGTGATCATACCTTCTTTTGGCGCTACTTCATTGACAGCTTGACGTTGATAAACCGCTTGATCATGCCCCAAGCAAGTTCCTGCTTTCAATAACCCGATATCTTGTTTCGCATAATAAAATAACTTGATATCACTTAGTGAATCAAAATGTATATCATTTTCTTTCAGCAAAGGTGCAAAATTAATAACGCTTTCCTCATGTGGTTTCAAGTCATTAATTTCTAAAGGAAGCATCTTGCTTTCACCATAAAGTGTTGTAAATTGAGCATTAATCGTAATGTAATCTGCCAAATTCAGAAAATCTAATTGATTACGTACGGTCCATTTCAGTTTTTTATACTTTTTCAGCACCAATGGTCGATGCACTTCTTGAAATTCGTAAAAACCGTCGTGTGGTATGCGGTCTGGACTGACAATTCCATCGACACAAAAGTTGCCGTCATGCAGACTTTCTCCTGAATCGCCGCCATATCTGAAGCAATACTGACCATTTTTGTATCCATCAGCTATCGCGTGATCGCACCACTCCCATACAAATGCGCCAATAAAGGCCGGGTATTTTTCCATTAATTCGTGATAAGCTTCTAAGCCGCCTGGAGAGTTACCCATTACATGTGCATATTCACATAAGATAAAAGGTTGTGTCACATTTTTATTAGTTAAGTACCGTTTTTTAATTTCAGTCGGAGAAGGATACATGCGACTGATAACATCTAATTCACTAAAGTCTTCTCCGCCTTCAGCATAAAAAGCGCTCTCATAATGAATCGGTCTCGTTGCATCTAATTGATGGGCTAACTTTGCTGCCTTCTTCATATTTTGACCATAACCCGATTCATTCCCTAGCGACCACATAATAATCGATGAATAATTTTGCAATTGCACTATCGAAGTTGTCACTCTGTCTAAAATAGGTGCTTCGTATTTAGGATTATTAGCAATAAGATTAAAATCTTTGGTATTTTCATCGCCATAAAGCATCACTACGCCATGCGTTTCTAAGTCCGCTTCACTCATCACATAGAAGCCGTATTGATCGGTCAATTCGTAAAAGCGTGGTGACTTAGGATAATGTGCTGTACGAATCGCATTAAAGTTTGCTTCTTTCATTAAAGTCAAATCTTCAATTAAGCGTTCTTCTGACACCGTATAACCTGTTATTGGGTCACTGTCATGATAATTAACGCCGCGTAATTTAACAGATTGGTTATTGATCCACAGTTGCTGATCTTTAATTTCAACTTCTCGTATACCGACTTTCTGCACGATGATTTCCTCTGCTGTTATTAGATGCAAGGTATATAAAGACGGCGTTTCTGCAGTCCAAAGTTCAGGAGCATCTATCGTAATTGTTGCCTGCTCTTCCAGGTTTTCTTTTTCCACTAGGGTGCCTTCAGGGTTGAAAAATGCGTAACTGATGGCAGGATTGCCTGTTTGTTTGCGAATATCGATGTGGATCTGGCCTGTGTGCGCTGAAGTATCGAGCGTAGTGTTGAGCTTGAAGTCTTCAATTCGGCGAGCGGGTCTTTCTGTAATGTAGACGTCGCGAAATATGCCTGAGTGGCGGAACATGTCTTGGTCTTCAAAGTAGGTCCCGTCAGAATATTTCATCACGAGGACGGCTATGGTGTTAGGTCCTTCAGTCACTAAGTCCGTGATGTCGAAACGGGAGATGGAGTGTGCGACTTGACTGTAGCCTGCGAATTGTCCGTTGACCCACACGTAATAAGCGCTGCTGACGCCTTCAAAGTTCAAGACGTATTGGTGGTCTTGCTCAGGATAAAGTGCGGCAAGTTCAAAGTTACGTTGGTAGTAGCCGCAGGGATTATCTGCCGGGACGTTCGGCGGATCGAAAGGAATCGGATATTTGATATTCACATATTGAATTTGGTCGTAACCTTTCAAGTTCCATACACCTGGTACAGACAGTTCTCCATCGCCTTTATGGTGCAGAGCTTGTTCAAAGGCTTCCACATCTTCGTAAAAATCAAAAGACCAAGTGCCGTTGAGCGGTGTAACGCAGACCTTCTCTAAGTCTTTCGGGTTAGCGTCCGCTTCGTCCGTGTTATGACAAGGAACAAAGTGATTAGTATAAGGTAAGGTATTAACATGTAATTGCTTTAAGTTATAATGCAAATCTAATTTCAAATCGGGAGTCCTCCTTGTAATTGAATATTTCCTAATAATTTTTATAGCAGCTGCATGTTATAATAGGGTTATCACAAGAGAAAGAGAGTGATGGTTGTGCAGTTGCTCTGGAAAAAATTTGTCAAAGAAAATTTTGAGTTTAATATCGATGAATGCGGTATTGAGTTGGGTACGCCGAATGTCGGCTATACCTATACAGTCACTAAGACCGCTGTATTGCACGTGATTACTCACGGCACCGGAACTTTCCGATATCAAGGACGTACGTATCATCTAGAGAAAGGTGATATTTTTTTATTAAAAGAAGGAATGGAAGTCAGTTACACGGCTGCTAAAAATAATCCTTGGACGTATTTCTGGATAGGTCTCAGCGGGAAACAAGCTTTAAATTATTTATCACGCTCGAGTATTGTAGATAACGTGGTCATGCAGCAGCAAAATATTGCTGATATTTCCCGGGTAATACAGAAGATTTGTCACACTGCAGAACGTATGCAAATTGAGAAATCGGATGATATTAAATTGAATCAGTATGTCTTCGAATTGTTGTATGACTTGCAGAAGACCTTTCCGAAAAAATTTACATACACGGAACCGGAAGTCGATCCAAAAGTTCAGATTGCCCTGCAATTTATGAATCAGAATTATAAACATGCTATCTCTGTTAATAAGATTGCTGATGCTGCGAATGTCAGTCGCAGTTATCTCTATAAAACCTTCCGCAAGTACTTTAATACTTCACCCAAAGATTACCTCCATCACCTGCGTATGTATCATGCTTCTCAACATTTAATACATACGCAGGAACCGATTTATGCGATTGCTGAAATGGTAGGTTACCATCATGACCCACTTATTTTTTCGCGTGCCTTTAAGCGTCATTTTAATATGAACACTTCTGAATATCGGAATATTTACAGTAAACTGCATGCTGATGACACAAAACCGTCCTGATTTCCAAACCCTTTACTCTTGGAAGGTTACCTTTTCTTCGGTGGGTGTTTCATGGTGAATCGGTGTACGTTGTTCACGTTTGCGTTTATATTCCAAAGTCTTCTCAATATCTTTCAAGAAGTCACCTTTCAAATTGAAAGCTTTATGATAGAGCAGACTGCAAAGTAAGATAAAAAACAGCGGAATCCCTACCATGCCGATACGGATTCCCCAAACGGTTTCAGCAGTTTGCGCTACATTCGGTGTGTAACCGATGAGCGATAGACCGACGCCGACACTCAATCCTGCAAAGGCTTGTGCGAGTTTGACTAAAAAGGTTTGCGTTGAGGTAATAACACTTTCATTACGTTGTCCGAATTTCACTTCGCTGTAATCAATTACATCGGCTAAAGCTACGGTATTGATACCGACTAAAGTCCCTGTGCCGAAGCGAATACAAGCGCCTCCGATGATGACCCAGATAGCTGCATGCGGTGCTATAAATCCGGCTGCTAGGATAATGATAAGCCCGCTGACAATTCCGAACACAGCATAATTGAAGACAGCACTGCGCCCTACTTTTTTAACTAAGTAAGGGAAAATCAATAGTGACACCATCTCAATCAGAATCATCGTATTAAATACAGAGAATAATCTTTCCACACCGGCAACATATTTGAAATAATAAAGAATAATGCCATTAATCATTTGTCCGCAGAGATTAAAGGCTAGAATTACTCCGATAATGGCCAACAATTCTTTATTTCTGAAAAGAATGCGCCATAAATCTTTAAAATGTACTTTAATGGTATTCTGGCGTTCAATTTCAGTGTCTTCATGCACACAAAATACGGTGATGCCGATCGTGATTAGAAAGGTAATGCTGCAAATCACTGCAAGTGCAAACATGCCTGCGCCTTTAAATGGATGTTGGAGTGCGTCATCGAGTCGATGGATAAAGAAAAGTCCGAAACTCCCGATAACAAATGCAGCAAAGCTGGCGAAGAATCTCGGAACGACTGCTACTTCTTCACGTTCTCTCGGGTTATTCGTAAAGTTTGGCAACCATGACCAATATGGAATATCCATGATGGTATAAGTCATGCCCCAAATGATGTACATGATTGAAATATAGATATACATCCCGTTGCCCGGCAGATTGAAATTAGTGAAGAGCAGGACAGTAATACCTGCGTTGATGAGCGTACCGATGACCAGCCAAGTTTTAAATTTGCCGAAGCGGTTGTGCGTGTTATCGACTACCATACCCATAATCGGATCATTAATAGCATCCCAAATACGCGCTGCAAAAAAGAGAATACCGACAAATGCCGGAGACAATCCGACAATGTCAGTGATATAGAACATCAGAAATAAACTGACAATATTAAAAATCGCATCTTTCCCTACTGTTCCGAACCCGAATGCATATTTCTCAAAGCGTGTTAATTTCCTTTCCAATCTTTCCACCTCTATCTATAGTTTGTTATGTCTAGATGCTGTATAATCAGTGCATCTTCGAAGTCATTTCTGTTTATGCTTTCTTAATGTAAACGTTAACACTTGCTTTTATTTTTATACATAGCATTATGTTTCCATTTACCGATGATTTGTTTCCACTTTTTAAAATGAATTTATTAGGTGATTGAGACAGCGCATGATTAATGTATCTCGTAGGTGAAATTAGCTACAATAAGATTGAAAAATAATAATTGGAGAGTGATATAAATGAGCAATACGTCAATTTTAGTCGTAACTAGTGATCAAATTGCTAATTACGAGATTGTTGAAACGATTGGAGAGGTTTTCGGTATTACGGTACAGTCTAGAGATGCGGTTTCAGATTTCGGGGCCTCTATTAAAAATATTTTCGGAGGGGAAATTAAAAGTTACACGCAAATGTTAGAAAATGCACGGGCGGAAGCGATTTATCGCTTGCAAGAAGCTGCTGTTGAAAAAGGGGCTGATGCAGTCGTTGCGATGCGCTTTGATTCTAATGAAATCAGCGAGACGACATCGAGTGTAGTGGCATATGGCACAGCAGTAAAAATAAGACATATTTAAAGTAAAAAAGGATCGAGACATTGATTTGTCCCGATCCTTCTTTATTAATATTATTCATCTAAAGCTTTTTTCAACGTTTCGATATTTTTCTTCATCAATGATTGATAAGTAATATCTTTGTCTTTAGCTTCATCTTTAGTCAATACTGACAAGTTATGGAAGCTTAATGGTTTTGTATTTGTTTCTTTTCTGATGATGTCAGTTACTTTAGATGGAATATTTTGTTCATACAATACGTATGGTTGTTTAGATTTTTTAACTTCGTCTACGATGCCTAAAATTTCTTTTTGACTTGGTTCATCATTGTTCATACCGTTAACGCCTTCTTGTTCGAAGTTATAACGTTTTGCTAAGTATGATAATGAATCATGAGAAATGATGACTTTATCACGTTTTTTGTCTTTAGATACTTGTTTCATATCTTTATCAACATTTGCGATATCTTTGTCTAATTTTTTGAAGTTCTTTTCATAGTAATCTTTGTGGTCTGGGTCTTTCTTAACTAATTCGTCTTTAATTTCTTTAGCGAATTTTTGGTCGATAACTGGATCTAACCAAATATGTGGATCGTATTTACCATGATGATGGTGTTCTTCACCGTGTTCATGCTCATGTTCGTGGTCTTCACCATGTTCTTCGTGGTCGCCATGTTCGTGTTCATGTTCTTCACCAGGAAGAAGGTCTTTTTTGCTGATGCCTTTAGTTAATGACAATACGTCATCTTTATTTTTAATTGTTTTCGCAATTTTACCTGCTGCTGGATCCATATCTTTATCTGTATAGATGAATAAATCACCTTTTGAGATATTCAAGATTTCTTTTTGAGTTGGTTCGAAATTATGTATGTCTGAACCAGGTGGGTAGATTGATTTTACATCTACATATTTACCGCCGATTTGCTCTGCAAAGCTTTGGAAAGCAAATACTGTTGTATTGATTTTCATCTTATGGTTTTCACTGTATTCTTTCTTCTTATCTTTACTGCCGCTGTCTTTATCATTGCCGCCGTTACCGCAAGCTGCTAAAGCTACAGTTAAGACAAGAGATAACAAAATGAATAATGCCTTTTTCATTTTCACATTAGTCCCTCCAAATCGTAATCATTATGGTTTAAACTATACCCTTTCTCTCAGTAAATTGCAATGGTATTCGACAAATCTTTTAGATTCCTAGTATTCTGAATTTTTTCTTACTTAATTTTATTCCTATTTCTGAAATATTGTGCTCTTTATTTCTTTTTTATTTTTAAAAAAATTCTGAGAAAAAAGACGAAAAAGCCTTTATTTTATTGTCTCCCCTTTTCTTTTACTGTAATATTTAATATGTAATTAAAATTAAGTAAAGAAGGGGTAAAGTATGACAGATTTACAGAAGGGTGAAAATCAATTTTACATCGGGGATGTCGATCAACCAGACGCTATTATTCAATTTCGAAAGGTGAATGATCAAACAATTGATATTCATTATGCAGCTGTAAGTGATACTTTAGGCAACCAAGGGATGGGGACCAAATTGGTTGAAAAAGTAATAGATTACGCTAATGAAAATGGTTTGAAGATAACTTGTACAAGTTCATATGCAAGAAATATCATTAATCATTTTCCAGAATTCCAACAATTTTATGCTAACAAAGAATAATCACATAAGTAATATAAAGTAAAATAAATTGAGATATTCTAATAAGCCCTCTATAAAGCAGACACTTGAAAAGTGAAAACTTTGTAGGGGGCTTTATTGTTGTTGTGTCAGACTCTGGAGATGCGATGTATGATTATCGAGTGTTTATATAGAGAGTGTTGCGGATTTATTGGACACATTGCCGCTCATCTTGGCCAATATATCTGTTTATTGGACACGTTCACCGCATTCTTGGCCAATATATCTGTTTATTGGACACGTTCACCGCATTCTTGGCCAATATATCCATTTATTGGACACGTTCACTGCAATCTTGGCCAATATATTCGTTTATTGGACATGTTGCCGCTCATCTTGGCCAATATCCCACTCCCACCCCTCTCCCTCAAGTTATATTCAGACAAATTCTTACCTCAATACGAAAGAAGGAGAGAAGCAGAAATAATTATTAAACAAAATTATTTCTATCCCGCTCCCCTATATTCTCAATGTTGCCCGTTTTGTAACAGGAACATATTATAGTATATTCCTTTTTGTTTCAATAGTGTTTCGTGTGTACCGCGTTCGACTATTTCGCCTTTATTCAATACTAAAATCTGATCGGCGTCTTGTATCGTTGACAGGCGATGCGCAATGGCTAAAGTGGTCCGTCCTTTGCGCATCACTTTGAGAGAATCTTGAATTTGTTCTTCTGTCTCTGAATCAATATAAGCAGTCGCTTCATCGAGTATCAAAATTTTAGGGTCGATAGCCATCGTTCTGGCAAAGGCGATCAATTGGCGTTCCCCACTTGAAAAGGCGCTTCCTTTTTCCACTACTTTGTGATTATATTGGTCAGGCAGTTGATTGATGAAGCGATCGGCATGAACAAATTCAGCCGCATCTTTCACTTGTTCAAAGGTCATCGTAGGATGATACAATTTGATATTCGTAAATATTGTTCCATAGAAAATAAAGGGATCTTGCAATACTAAACCAACTTTACGTTTCAAATCTTCTTTAGGAATTGTCTTGATAGAATGACCGTCCACACAGATTTCTCCATGCTGAAATTCATAAAAACGCATAAATAAGTTGATAATCGTACTTTTCCCTGATCCGGTATGACCTACTAAGGCTACTGTTTCTCCTGGATTAGCAGTGAATGTAATATGTTTCAATACGTTATGTTCACCATCATAACTGAACGTGACATCTTTGAATTCTATTTTACCGTTTGTAATGAGATGGTCTGCCACCGCTTCTTGTTTCGGCTCTAAGGTATCATTATCCAGCAGTGCAAATACACGATTCGCTGCTACTAAGGCTTGCTGGAAGATATTTAAATTCTGGCTGACCTGGTTGATGGGTTCAAAGAAACGTTGCATATATTGTACAAAGGCATAAACAACCCCTGCAGTCACAGTGGATGAAAAGCTTAATAAACCGAAATAACTCAGTATCATCACTGTTGCAAAGATGCTTAACATCCCGATGGCAGGTCGTAATAATAATCCGTCCAAGCGAATGGTCTTCAGATTATATTGGTAGTACTCCTCATTAATTTCTGCAAACTCTTCCTGCAGTCTTTTTTCCTGGTTAAAGACTTGAATCATCCGAATGCCTTCGATAGATTCCGCCAGTTTCGCATTCAAGCTGGAAAGTCTTTCTCTCGCTTCCGCGAAAAAGAGGGAAGCGTATTTACGGTAGAGTGCGAGCACTAAGATGATAATCGGCATGAATAACAGCGCCATGAGGGCCAGTCTGACATCTAAGATGAACATCATGATGAAACTGGAAATCACGGTGAAAAGGGCCATCAAGAATGAGGCAAATACGCCTGTAAACATGTCTACAATCGCTTCGGTATCATTAGTCAGTCGAGAAACGATACTGCCGCTTGGCACCTCATCGAAGTATTTCATACCGAGATTGCCGATTTTGTCGAAAGCATCAATTCTGAGTTGTTGAATAATCTTAAAGGCAAAGTTTTGGAACATGTAGATATTAATATAGGTCGTAATCGCTCCTACAAGTTCAATAACGATAAAGATGACTACGAGCCAGATAATTTCGTGTTGCGGAAAGTGTCTCGGTGTCAAATAATCGTCGATGAATACTTTCACGATATAAGGCGTGGCTACACTCGCTGCTGTAGAAATCGCCAACATACCGAAAGCTGCCGCAATCATCCATTTGAATGGGAAGGTATAACGGATTAAGCGCATTAAGACACGCCATTGATCTCGTGCGCTTAATTGATAATCGTAATGCGCTTTATTATGTCTCGGCATTAGAATCATCCCCTTCCTCTTGCGTGATATCATCGAGGTTACGTGTCAGTTCGTCACGTAATTGTTGCGATTGGTAAGTTTGGGCATACCAACCTTGATTGTGCAGCAGTTCTTCATGTGTTCCTTTTTCAGCAACAGTACCTTCATCCATCACGATAATCAAATCAGCATGACTCACCGCACTCATTCGATGTGCAGTTATAATATTCGTCTTGCCTTGACGTTCATTCTGCATATTGTCTAGAATATGTTCTTCGGTATCTGCATCGACTGCAGATAAAGAATCATCAAATATCAAGACTGGCGGATTCTGTATGACCGCACGCGCAATGGAAACACGTTGTTTTTGACCGCCGGATAAAGAAACGCCGCGCTCGCCGACAATTGTGTCATACCCTTTCGGAAAGTCTAGTATATCGTGATGTATATAACTTAATTGTGCAGCGCTTGCAACATTCTCTTCTTCCATGGCAGGGTCCGCAAAGGCGATATTCTCCTTAATAGTGGTAGAGAATAGGAAATTATCTTGCGGAACGTAACCGAACATCGCACGCAAATGGCGAATTTCATAATCACGAATTGGAATACCACCATAGGTAATGTCTTCTGGGCGCTTCGTATCAAACTCACGAACCAGCAAGCGTAATAAAGTACTCTTAC
Organism: Staphylococcus debuckii; assembly: GCF_003718735.1. NCBI lineage: Bacteria > Bacillati > Bacillota > Bacilli > Caryophanales > Staphylococcaceae > Staphylococcus > Staphylococcus debuckii. Next base: position 2,450,621 of record NZ_CP033460.1, read on the forward strand.
CTGAACTTGTTCTGCCGACAATGCCCACAGTACTGCCTTCTTTGATGGTAAAATGAACCTCTTTGAGCGCAGGATGTTCTGCGTCTGGGAAGCGGAAACTTTCAATATTAAAAGTAATATCTCCAGAAGGATAGCCTTCCACCGTATAAGAGGTGTCGATTTCATTTTGCGTATTCACAATATCATCAATACGTTCGTAAGAGGCGTTGCCGCGTTGAATGATGTTGAAGAAAAAGCCGAGAGCGAGCAACGGCCATACCAGCATACCTAAATAAGTAGTTGCAGTAATCAGCTGTCCTAACGAAATTGTGTCATGGAAGATCATAAATGAACCGCAGACAATCGCTAAGAAATAACTTGTTCCGATGACCAGCATAATAGTTGGATCAAATAACGCATCAATTTGCGCGACCTTCAAATTCTTCTGCACTACATCATCACTAATATGTTTGAAATCTTTCTGGTCACTCTTTTCATAACCCATCGTTTTCGTTACTTTAATACCCGCAATACTTTCTTGCGTCTTATCATTCAAACGACTGAACGCTGCTTGCGCCTTCTTGAATCCCTTACTCATCAAGCGTCCGTAATAACTCGTTAAGATAACTAAAATCGGCATCGGCAGCATGATAATCAAAGTCAGCTTCCAATTAACCGTAATCGCCATCGTAATCAGAATCGAAGTTCCCGTAATCAATGAATCACTGATCATCAAAATACCTGGCCCTGCTGCACCTTGCACGGCATTAATATCATTAGTAGCATGCGCCATCAAATCTCCTGTACGTCTCTGTTGGAAAAATGAAGGACTCATCGAAGTATATTTCTCATATAAACGATTGCGTAGAATTTTGCCCAATTTATTACTCGTACCGAAAATCAACACGCGCCATGTATACCGTAAGACATAAGTCATAATCGCAGCACCGCTTAATAACAGCATATAAATCAGTAAATCATGGCCTGTCAATTTCTTTGTGCCAATCAAATCGATGGTCTTACCAATAATTTGAGGCGGTACCAATTGCACAAGCGCAATGCCTAACAAGACTAATAATCCTAATAAATATCTAGCCTTTTCCTGTTTAAAAAACCACTTTAGATTGATAAATACTTTCACGTAGCACGTCCCCCCCTTTTTATCTCATATTGGTGTAACGTATAAACTATCATATTTAATTAATACGGAATTCAGAATCTCCAGTATTTAAGACTTCAAGCGTACTATTCAAACCGCCCTCGGTTAAATTCTTAACCGCTTCACCTGTAAAGAACGCAATATGCGGCGACACTAATACATCATCTCGTTCAATCAGATGCAATAACACTTCATCTTGAACTACTTCTCCAGAATAATCTCTTCTATAATATTCCGCTTCATTTTCATACGTATCAATCACCGCGCCCGCAATTTTCTCACTATCCAAAGCCTTTAAGAAAGCTTGAGTGTCCACGACCATACCACGTGCCGCATTAACGAAAATCGTTTGCGCTTTGAAATGACGGAAGACTTCATCATCAAATAAATGATATGTCTCTTTATTGCCCGGAATATGCAATGTTACAATATCTGCTTGCGTAATTGCATCCAGCATACTCTCTTTATAATCCACAATATCTTCCATTTCAGGACGGCGCACCAAATCATAGCCTACCACACGGCAACCAAAACTATGGAATAAACGTGCTGAGATACTACCGATACGACCCACGCCGATAACCGCAACCGTCAAATCTTTGACTGTACGTGACATAATATCGCCTTTCCATCTGAAATCATGCGCCTGCACACGTTGTTGCACTAATGGAACTTGTCTGACAAAATACAACGCACCCATCACAGCATATTCAGCAATCGAGCTTGGAGAGTAACTAGGTACTGTCGTAATCAAAATGCCATTTGCCTTCGCTTTCTCCAAATCATACATATCAAATCCCGCACTGCGTTGGGCAATCTGCTTAATGCCATAAGACGCTAATATCTCAAGCAATTCAGAGTCGAACGGCCCATTATGACTTAAAGAAATGCCATCATACCCCTTCACTTCTTCAACATTCTCTTTCGTTAATGGCCCATGCTCATAATCCACTTCCACATTATGCGCTTGAACCCAATCCTTAATAAATTGTTCCTCATACGTTTCCACATCATACATTTTAATCTTAACCATCTAACCTCTCCCTTACTATGTATACCTCTTACTTACAACCCACTATCTATCTTTTCGGAAAAAAAGGCTTATAACCTTAATTATAACATTCAAACTAAATAAGCAGACACAAAATTCAGATAATTTTTCTGTAAAAAAGAGACCTCTTGAAAGGTCAGCAATCAAAAGAGTACCCCTCAAAAAGTCTCAGACAAACTATGTGATGTCACTTACATTACCCATTCCACAACTTCATCTTGTGATTGACGTGTTTTATCACGTTTAGGGTCTTCTTTACGATAACCGAATGCGACCATTACAGAAGGTAAGAAGTATTCTGAGTTCATGATACCTTCATCTTCAAGGAATTTAGTCATTTCTTTCATTTTAAACCCTTCCATTGGACATGAATCTACACCTAATAATGCTGCTGCAGTCATCATATTACCTAAAGCAATGTACGTTTGCTTGCTGGCCCAATCCCATAATGAACGCTCGCTTTCATAAAGATTCAAGTTGTCATTTTGGAAAGAAGTAAAGCCTTTAACCATATCTTCAAGCTTTTCGTCTGGTACTTTCTGAATATCAGTCAACATATGTCTGAAATATTCAGAGTCAGCTTTAACATTTCTACGTGCAAGAAGAATCACGAAATGACTTGCTGTTTCTAATTTGCCGATTGCACCTGGTGCAACTTCTCTTAATTTTTCACGCATCTCTTCATTTTGTACAACGACAAAACGCCATGGCTCAGAGCCGATAGAACTTGGTGACAAACGACCCGCTTCTAAAATTGTTTGAAAATCAGCATCGCTCACCTTTTTATCAGGATTAAATTGCTTTGTTGCGTGTCTGAAATTAAAAGCGTCTATAATAATTTGACGCATCTCTTTGTTATCCATGGAACCTCTCCTTAATTAGTGATATTCATAGTATAGAATACACCTCTCTCAGTTGAAAGGGATGTGTTTCTCTTATTGCTCAGCAAATTTCTCAACAAATCTTATATACGCGTCTGCATTGTCAGCAATAGTAGCGAAGTTTTCGATATCATCTGTATTATAGATAGCATGTATACCATAGTAATGGCCGCCTACCAAATTTATAACTGCTTTCAATGGTATCACAACTTCCTCAATCGAATAACCAATCGGACCAGAATGTTGATAATGATTTTCTGGTTGACCGCAAGAAATGGCTAAAGCAAAATGTTTACCTTTTAAAGCATCACCACCATCGAAAGCAAATCCATGTGTATATACTTCGTCAAACCACTTTTGTAATAATGGAGGATAATTCATCCAAAACATCGGATACTGAAATACAATATGATCATGTTCAGATAGTAATCGTTGTTCCTTCTCTACATCAATTTCTCCATTTGGATAAGTTTCATATAAATCATGAACCGTAACTAAGTCAGAACGCGACTGCAAAGTTTCTTTCCACGTTTGATTAACATGGGCAGATTGTATCTCTGGATGTGCAATAATCACTAGCGTAGACATATTCAATCATCCTTTCTATTTTTAAGCAAAATAAAATGAGAGGCTTCCCCAAGCCATCTCATTTTTGATTTGATATTTCGTTATTCCCCTTTTAATTCAATCATTAACTTTGCATAGTAAAAAATAAAGACGAGAATCATACTGATAGACATTGATTTCAAAAAGTTTTGTACAACTTCCCCAAAATCTACCAAATAATAAGTCAGTGTAGTGTTTGCAACAAAAGCAATTAAAATTAAAACTAATCTAAGTATCATATCTCATCAACCCCTTTTGACTAGTTTACCCATTAATGTCACAATTTTCAATCAATTTTTACGAATTATTTGAAATATTTGATAATTTTTACTAGAATACAAAAAAAGAACCGAGACAAAATTGTCTCAGTTCTTTGAATATCTTTATCTGATTGAATACATCGTTTTATGCAAATCGCATTACAATGTCTCTTATGACTTAACTTCAGCGTCGCCGAAGATTTTACGTTTAATCGCTTCACCAGTTGGAGTACCTGCTAATCCGCCTAAACCAGTTTCACGTAATTCTGCTGGTAAGTTACGGCCGATTTTGCCCATTGCTTCGATAACTTCATCAACTGGAATTCTGCTTTCTACACCTGCTAATGCTAAGTCAGCAGAAATCAATGCGTTACCTGAACCGATTGCATTACGCATTACACAAGGGATTTCAACTAAACCAGCTACTGGGTCACATACAAGACCAAGCAAGTTACTTAAAGAAATGGCTAAAGCATGACCAGAAGCTTCTGGTGAGCCTCCGAAAATTTGAACAGCTGATGCTGCTGCAATCGCTGATGCTGAACCAACTTCAGCTTGGCAACCACCTGTTGCGCCTGCAACACTTGCATTGTTTGCAACAACACGGCCGCAAATTGAAGCTGAGAATAAGAAGTCGACCATTTGATCTTCTGTTAGACCATGTGTGTCTTCTAATTTAAACAACGTTCCAGGAATTGTACCTGAAGAACCAGCTGTAGGAGTAGCACAAATGATACCCATTGCTGCATTCACTTCGTTAGTTGCAACTGCGCCCATAACCGCTTGCATCATTTCATTACCTGAAAGTGAATGATTGTTTTCATTATAGTTTTTAATTTTAATGGCATCTTGACCAGTATACCCTGTTACACTTTTAACGCCTTCGCCAGTTGTCCCTTTTTTAACTGCGTCGCGCATTACTTCCAAGTTTTGTTTCATTTGTTCACGAACTTCTTCTCTTGATTGTCCGCTTCGTTCCATCTCATCTTGGATCATAATTTCTGCGAAACTCATGTCATGTTTATTCGAGTAATCAATGATTTCTTGAATAGTATCAAACATAATTACACCTCTTTATTTAATATATGCAAAGTTTAAGTCGCTATATTTTTCTCTCATTTTATCTAATACATCTTCGCTAAGTGCTTTGTTTAGGTGCATTGCAATTAAGCAACCTTCTTGATTGATCGTCTTAATTTCTTCGTTAATATCTGCACCGTTTTCAATTAAATCATTAATCAAATGATTAATTGTAGCATTATCCGTAGGCCCATCTACTTCTAAAATAGGTAAACCATGGTTCATTAAGATACATTGACCATTTACGTTAATACTTTTAATTTTAATTGTTCCGCCACCGATTGAAATACCGTTCACTTCAATGTGACGATCGCCGCTATCAGCTTTAATTAACGCACAGTTAGGATGTTCTCCTAAACTTTTGCCTGATTCTTCGATAAATTTAATTTTAATACCTTCATCTTTAGCAATTTCAACTGAATTTTTAATACGTTCATCAAAGGTACTATAACCTAATAATCCACCAATGATAGCTACGTCAGTACCATGACCTAAATGTGTTTTTGCGAAAGATTCATAGTAATGAATTTCAATGTTTTCTGGTTCGCCTTGCAGTACTGTTCTTCCTGCGTTACCAATTTTTACTGCGCCTGCTGTATGTGAACTAGAAGGTCCCATCATTACAGGTCCGATGATATCAAATGCGCTCTGGAAATCCTTTTTTCTTGCCATAGCGTAGAGTCATCTCCTTATCTATTTGTTAGAAACGAAATATTAGTTTGCTTGAGTTGATGTTTTACGTCCTGGTAATTTTTCACTAAGTTTATTGAAATTGATTTTATTGATAAGTTTAGCCAAGATCCAACCAAGTATAATACTTGTAATGGCAACAGCAACAATACCGATAATACTAGGGATTGGTTTGTTGAAACCGAATAATACAACTGCACCAGCTATTGGTGTAGCCATACCCGTTACGTTGATTACTAAACCAACGGCAGTAACGATGATTGCATTGAATACGCCTATAATCGCATTGGCACCATAGAGTTGTATTGGATATTGGGCGATAGTATCGATTTGAGTAAGGGGTTCAATTGCAACGGCAAACGCTTTACCAAGATTACCGATTTTCAATCCTCTGAATAACATGAAGTTCGCAAATGAAGCACCTGTACATGTTAATGCACCGATTGCCATTGGAACGCCAGTTAATCCTAGCAAGCTTGTTAATACCATTGAACTTAAAGGAGTCATACCTACCACTGGAATGATCAATCCTAAAATAACTGCTAATGCATATGGGTTATTGTCTCCAACTGCTGTAATCGCACCACCGATTTATTTTCCGTTGACTACTATAACACTTTGCAAATCAAGTTTAAACCAACTATTTGCAAGAATTTGTTGGGAAAACCGAGTACATCCCTTGGCATTGTAAGCGTTTGTCTTGTATAGACATCTAAAAAGTTCTAATATACTGAAATTTACGAACTTTATCCTATATTTAACTCACCTTAAATACTTCTTAACATAACTGTGTAATGCTAAGAGTGAAGAGATTATTTGATAAGTTATTATCTTAATCACTTTCTTCATTCATAGGTTGATATTTTTTGTCTACCTCATCCTGCCGATCCAACATACCGAAATCACAACAATGGATGACCAGACACTTTCATTTTGGAATAGGAGTGTTGTTCGCATGGTAATGAAGTTAAGTACAAAGAAATGCTTGCTTCATGTTTCTACAATCGCATTAAGCGGTTTATTATTTACTAATACGTCTGGAGTGATGAATGCTGCTGAAAGCAATGATATCTCAAACCAACAATCCGCTGAGCAATCCGCTTTGGTTACAAACACTGATACGACAAAGCAAAACACTGATTACGCAAATTCAGCTCACGTGGCTGACGCTAATACAGATGAATCCGCTTCGTCTCCTCTCAAGCAAACTGCAAACTCTAATGCAGGAACCCATTCAAATACAGAGGGAAGCGTTTCAACAAATGCTGATCAGTCAACCAACAGCCAGCAAGCGACTCAAAAGAAAGAGATGCAGCAACCAGCAGCAACTCATGAAAATCAAGCAGGGAAAGATGATAGCGCAAAATCTCAAAGCGAAGCCTCATCATACTCTGACTTGCCAGAAGCAGGACACGTTGACCATCCAGAACAGGGTGCTGTCATAGCCATTATTATCGGTATCGTAGTTTCAACTATTGCGTTGATTAAAACACGCAGACAAAGTATAAAGAAATAAAACTCAACTAAAAATTTAAGTATTATTTCTAATTTAACGGTATATTTTATCCTTAATATCACCCAAAAACCCTTAACATTCAAAAAGAACCAAAACGTTTAACTTCCCTTTCATCAAACGTTTTGGTTCTTTTCTTATTTCAAATATTTATTGGCTTGAATCTCTAATTATCACTTGAGAAACCAGCCAATCTGATTTTATTTTAGTAGTTTCACCTTCGAAGAATTTTTGCAACTGTTTAAAAATAGAAGCACCGATTTCATTTGCAGCAACACCCACAGCAGTTAATTGAGGTTGAGTTGCTGTATTCCAACTGTTTTCTTCTAAAGTTACAATTGCAATATCTTCTGGTACCTTCAATCCTTTACGATGCAATGCATGTAAAACACCGTTTAACAAAGCATGATTTGCAGTAATAAGCGCAGTCGGCAATTTACCGCTATTGAATACTTGTTCGACAGCTTCACTGCCGTAGTTCTCAGTCGCATTCATACTTAAATCTGTATATTGATACGTAATTAAACGTTCATCCATGCTTAAATCATAATCTTCCAAAGCAGCTTTATACCCCATTCTGCTATCAGCAGCTGTGCTGGTTTCTGGATTGCCTAATAGTAGACCAATCACTTTATGCTGCTGTCTTAATAAGTGCTCTGCTGCCTTGTATGCTGAATCCTCATGATTCAATCCAATATAGGGTAAAGATTCATCCTCTATATGGTTATCAATAATCAGCATCGGAATATCACGCCATCTCTGTGCAATACGCATCTGTGCAGACACTGGAGAAACAATGATACCGTCTACTTGCTGGGAAACAAACCAATCAATTAATTCATCTTGACGCGCTGCATTTTCATTTGAAGCCATTGCAATAATGCGAATAGATTCGGATCCTTCTTGATGTTCAATTGCATCAATAATAGAAGCGTAATAAGCATCATGTCTTGGAATAATAAATGCAATCGTCTTGGTTTGCTCTCCTCTCAGAGATTGTATATAACGACTCGGTTCATAGCCGAGCATTTCTAATGCTTCTACTACTTTATCTCTGGCACTATCACTAGCTACATGCCGCTTATCTTCCAATATCTTGTTAACCGTTGCGATAGATAAACCTGAAATTCTAGCAATATCATGTAATGTAGGTTGTGATTTTTTCATTTTAAAAACTTCCTCACTTTATTTTACTGAAAATTAACTTTTAAGACTGCCCGCACTCTTAAATCTTTACTTTTTATTCATTATCTTGTTCTACACAAGACAATTCGAACTCTAACCAATTGACAATATCTGAAAGTAACATACCACGATAGGAGGTTACATTCAGCAACTCATGATTCAAGCCATCATAAATACGTAAAGATTTGTGTGTAGTATCTGCTTCTTTATAAAATTGAATGGCATCATCTGAACTGACTACTTTGTCGTCCCCACCATGCATAATCAGTACACGATCAGTAAACTGCTTATAATTAATATGAATTTCATGCAGACGTTGGCGGAAATTTTGAATCATCCGTTGTTTTTGTACACTTTCCATTCCCTTATCTTCTTCCTCATTAGAAGATTCATCTCCGGCATCATCTCTCAATAAAGGTTGTCCAGTCGGAGATAAACCTCCGCAAGATACAAAGCCTAATACTTCATCCGGATGCTTAATACCGAACATCGCTGCAATAGATCCTCCGACACCATGACCTAATATAAACACTTCACCCGGCAATTGCTTTTTCACATAATCTACTACGGCTTTTAAATCTTCCACTAAAATATCTATACGCTCATGTAATTCTTTAATTCCTGAAGTATTAGAATGGCTACGTTGGTCATACCGTATCACATTAAAATCATATTCATTAAAGAAAGCTGTTACTTCATCGTAATCATCCAACTCTTCAGTCAAGCCATGCACCACTATCAAATTCGCAATTGGACTTTCCCCTAAACTGATTTTGGCATATAAATTTGTAGAGTCGAATGATGAAATATAATTAATATCAGACACAAATAACAACCTCTCTCTCAATTTTGTCGTTTATACTTTATTTACCCCAACCTAATATAGAAAATACACACATTTGCTTATTAACTCCAAAGGTCATCGTAATTATTTTACATTACCTTCATTGGAGGATTAAAATAAGAAAGTCATCTACAAAAAAACTACTTTTGTTGTTTAATTAATAAAGTTTAACAAATGGATTGATATTAGGTACATTATTAGAATTCAAAAATAACATCAAGGATTTCACCTAATAATCGTGAAAGAAGGAATAATGTGAACACTAAATTTTCACAATGGAGTTGGCTGCCATATGTCAGTATTGTCTGCCTACTTCATATTATCGGCTTTGTATGCTTGTGGATTGCTGCGAAAGATGCACATATTCTTTTAGCCATGGGGTTACTTGCTTATACGCTGGGCCTGAGACATGCGTTTGATGCAGACCATATAGCGGCCATTGATAATACAGTGCGTAAATTGTTGCAGCAAAGAAAGGATCCCGCAGGCGTAGGTTTTTATTTTTCTATCGGACATTCTACTGTGGTCTTTATCATGGCAGTTTTACTTGGAATTTCCGTCCACTGGGCAAAAAGTCAATTGCCTCATTTCCAAGAAATCGGCGGCACAATTGGTACGATAGTCTCTGGAGTCTTCTTGTTATTAATCGGTATCTTAAATTTAATTATCTTAGTGTCACTCGTTAAATTATTTACAAAACTTAAAGAGCAGAAAGTCAGCCATCAAGAGCTAGATCAGTTGTTAGATTCAAGAGGATTCTTTACCCGCTTCATTGGTCCATATTTCAAATTGATCAACCAAAGTTGGCATGTTTTACCGCTTGGCTTTTTATTCGGCTTAGGATTTGACACTGCGAGCGAAATTGCTTTACTAGCATTGTCTTCAGGTGCTTCTCAGCATGCTATCTCCTTTATAGGCATTATTTCCTTGCCTATTCTATTTGCAGCAGGCATGAGTCTACTAGACACCTTAGATGGCATCTTAATGAAGTCTGCCTACAATTGGGCATTTCTAAATCCAGTCCGCAAGATTTACTATAATATCACAATCACTGCAGTATCAGTTATCGCTGCCCTTATAATCGGAATGATTGAATTGCTGCAAATTATGGGTGATAAGTTCCACTTCCAAGGTGCATTCTGGCAACTTGTTCAGTCTATGAAATTTGACTATATTGGCTATATTCTCGTAGCCGTCTTTATTTTAACTTGGTTCATATCAACTTTGATTTGGAAACTAAATCACTTTGATGAAAAAAGTTCCTCATAGAGCCCTAGCTGCTTAAAATACTAATTGCACTAGCAACATATAGACAATAGTACCTCCAGCAATAGAAATCAGCATATTACGCTTGATCAGATGCAAGCCGACCAGCACACCTATAGCAATCAATTCTGGAATTCCGTGACTGCCAGACATAATAGGAGTCTTGCGTAAAGCATAAACGACTAAGAAACCAAATACAGCTGCTGGCAAAACTGCACCTAAATATTGCACATATTTAGGTGTTTCTTTATTTTTAGAAAAAATCATGAAAGGCAGAAAACGTGTTAACATCGTGCCTAATACGACGACGCCGATTGTAATAATTTGCTGTGTCAATGTCATCTTAAGCCACACCCTTTCTAGCAAAATAACCTCGTAAAAGCGATAGTACAATTACGATTAAAATCATAGAAGGCAAGATAAATTGATTAGGACCGAATAGCACCAAACAGATGATAGGAATAACTAATCCAATTAATGAACTGACATGATTCTTTTCTTTCAACCAAGATTCTAAAAAGATAACGACAAAGAGTGCTACCATCACAAAATCTAATCCCTTAGTATCGAACTTAATCATGACACCGAACAAACTGCCTACAGTAGTTCCAAAAAACCAATACAATTGGTTCAATAATGTGACATAGAACATAAACAAACCACGGTCTACATTCTTCGGTATGTTCGCCATACTATTAATTACAAATGTTTCATCGCACATTCCAAATATCAAATAAGGTTTTTTAGCGCCTGTCCCTTTAAACTTATCCAACATAGAAATACCGTAAAACAGATGTCTGGAATTCAACATCAAAGTTAAGATGAAAGCACTGAAAGGATTAAACGGCGCAAGCAATAAACTACCCGCTACAAATTCCATAGAGCCCGCAAATATCAGTAAACTCATTAACATGGCATAAATAGGAGGAAATCCTAAAGAATGCATATAAATACCATAAGCCATACCTATAAAGGTGAATCCAGCAAAGATAGGAATCGTTTGAGGGAAAGCCGCTTTTAAAGCGGTAATATGTGAATGTTGCTTCTGTGTCATTTCTATCATGCCTCTTTTCAAATATGTAAAAAAAGAGCTGAGACATATACGCAAGAATGTCTCAACCTATATTATAGGAATAGTGAAATGAAGAGCGGTGGCTCAAAGCGTTCGCTCTAATAGCTGTATCTCTTCAAACCTGCTTCCTATTATCGAAATAAAATAATGCTTAAATGTTTCTAAAGATTTCTGGAACTGGTGTAATTTTCTGTTCTTGAATATTATAGAAACCGCCATATTGTTTTCCAGTAGCATGCACCTTATCACCAGAGGCGATTTCAAATTCAAACGTCCATTTTAAACGGCTCATCTTAGTAATCCAACATTTACCGACAGGACGATCATGAATAGTAATCGGTACTTTGTAATCTATTTCAGTGTGCATGAGAATCGGCGAAATATTCTGCTTCAACATATCTGAAGCATTCATATGTTTATTGACAAAAATCGTTCTCAAATCCTCAAACCAACGCACATACACAATATTGCTTACTATACCCATAGCATCAATATCATATCCGTTGACTTCAATTTCAGCTTCAGCTGCAAGTTTGCGCTCTTCCATTTCTCAACCCCTCCTTTTTTATCTCTACTTTGTCATTATAGCAAAATTTTAAAGAATGGTTGATAGGGGCTAATCTTAAAATTCATTTTGTATCTTTTTGAAATTCTCTTTTCAATAACGCATAGCGGGCAAAGTCTTCAAACTGACCACGTTCGAACAACTCATCTTTATCTGTCCCTACATATGTAAAGCCACAACGTTCAGCCACTCTGATGCTTGGCTGATTTTTTACATTAGCAATTATAGTTAACTTGTTTAACTTCAAAGTATTAAAAGCAAAGTCGCACAAGGTTTGAAGGCAACATGTAATGATACCTTTTCCTGTGTGTTTTTGAGCTAGCCAATAACCGATACTCGCTTTCTGATGGGTTTGGTCAATTTGATGCACATCAATCGTTCCGACTAATTCATTTTCTAAGAAAATAAAAAATAAGCGGCCTGTCCCTCTTGCATGTTGTGCTAACATCAATTTAATGAATTCAATTTCATCTTGTACTGTATTGGTATCATCGATAAAGGGTAAGTACTTAGATAAATACGCTCTATTTTCATCTATCACTTGAAATAATTGTTCTGCCATTATTAATTCTGGTTGGACTAATTTCAATTGATTATTAATAGGAATATAAGAAATTTGCATGCTTTCCCCTCATTTCTATGTGTTAATGATGAATAGGTTGATTATAGAATATTTGTCAGAATATTACAATATTAAATCGGACTTTAACTTAGAAGATTACATACTTTAATTGGAGGTTGCACAATGAAAATATTTGACTCACATTTTCACATTATTGATTATCGTTATCCTATTATTGAAAACCAAGGTTACTTGCCCCCTAATTATTTAATTAAAGATTACAAAAAAGATACTAAAAAGTTTGATATCGTAGGCGGCGCAGTAGTTTCTGGTTCTTTTCAAGGATTCGATCAACAATATTTAATTCACACACTCAATAAATTAGGAAACAGATTCTATGGAGTAACTCAACTACCTATTGATGTGTCAGATAAAGAAATCTTAAAGCTTAAATCACAGGGCGTTACTGCTGTGCGTTTCAATATTCAGCGAGGCGGTATAGAAAGTTTGAAAAATCTGCGGTATTTTTCTGAACGTATTTATGAATTGGCAGGTTGGCATACGGAACTCTATTTAAACGCTAAGACATTGTCGCAAATTGCAGATACTATAAAAGCTTTACCCCGTGTATCTATAGACCATCTAGGACTATCCAAGGAAGGTCTGCCGACATTATTAGATTTGGTTGACCATGGATTACATGTCAAAGCGACAGGTTTCAGTCGCGGTAACCTAGATGTAGTTGAAACCATGAAACAAATTTATGCAGTTAATTCTGAAGCGTTGATGTTCGGTACAGACTTGCCCTCAACGCGCGCACCCCAACCTTTTTCTCTGAATGACGTTAAAAAGATTCAAGATGCCTTTAATGAAGAAGCTTGCAGTAATATTTTTTATCATAACGCGCAAAATTGGTATCAAGAAAATATGTAAAAAAATAGAGCCGCTGATTATGATTGGGATAGTCATAACCAGCGACTCAGCTAGGGTATAGGATATTCTATTTAGATGAATGTTTCAAATTACAAGAAACGTTTAGCTGCTGTTGATAATGGTGGGATTTCATCTAAGTCTAATTTTTTATCTTCAGTGATTGATCTGTATGCCCATTTAGCATAGTTGATTGCTTCGTCAGGTACGATTTTACCTGGAAGTGGTGCAGCATTAGGATCAACGTGAACATCAACAATTGTTGGTCTATTTTCTTTGAATGCAGCTTCTACAACTGTGTCAATGTCAGATGGATCAGTTAATGTGTAACCAGCACCGCCACAAGCTTCAGCATATTTAGCCATATCCATTTCAGAGAAATCGATAGCATATTCTAATTCACCAGCTGCTTGTTGTTCATATTTAATGAAGGCTAATTCTTTGTTGTTCATAACAAAGATAACCATTGGCATATTATATTGAACTGCAGTTGCGAAGTCTTGCATTACCATTTGGAATGCACCGTCACCAGCAATACCGATAACTTGGCGGTTAGGGAATGCTACGTTTGATGCAATAGCACCTGGTAAAGCACAACCCATTGTACCTAACCAACTAGAAATGATGAATTCGTTACTTGGTTTCAAGCTAAGGTAACGCGTTGACCAAACTGTTGAAGTACCAACATCGATTGAGTAAACAGCATCATTGTCTGCTTCTCTGTTGATAACTTGCATTAAGTGTTCTGGACGAATTGGGAATGCATCATTATTAAGGTCTTTTTGCATCCATTCTTTCCAAGTTTTAAGATTGTCTAATGCTTCATTTAAGAATTTACGAGTTTTAACCGGTTTAACTAAATCAGTTAATTCAGTTAAAGCAATTTTAGCATCGCCGATAATACCAGCGTTAACATTGAAACGATGACCGATTGCTTTAGGATCAACGTCGATTTGTACTGCTTTGATATTTTTCTTAGGTAGGTAGTCAACGTAAGGATAGTTAGTACCAACCATGATTAATAAATCAGCGTTTTGTATTGCTTGATAAGAAGCTTTAGTACCGATTTTACCTAAGTTACCTAAGTTGTATGGGTGATCATCAGGAATGATTGTTTTTGCAGGTAACGTAATGATTGTCGGAATTTTAGCTTTGTTAATCAATGCTTCAACTTCTGGTCCAGCATGTTTTGCACCAGTACCCATTAATAATACAGGTTTTTTAGCTTTGTTAATTAATTTAGCAGCTTTTTTGATTTTAGATGGGTTTGGAGCTGGAATTGTAGGGCGTTTTTTGTTAACTGGTTTGTTAGTTGTATCTTTAACTTTGCGAGTTAACAAGTTGTTAGGCAAGATTAAAGTTGCCACACCTTTTTTCTCATAAGCTGTTTTAATTGCTTCATTAACGATGCCAAAGATATCGTCATCTTTTTCATTAATTTGTTTGTTATAAACAGATACATCTTCACATAGGCTTAGCAAGTTAGTTTCTTGGAAAGCTTTTGTACCAAGCAAGTTACTGTTTGATTGGCCAACAAGTACTAATTGAGGTACGCCGTCCATTTTAGCGTCGTACATACCATTTAATAAGTGAATTGCACCAGGTCCGCCAATTGCTAGTGATACCCCGATTTTACCAGTTAATTTTGTATAAGCTGCAGCTGCTAAGCTTCCAACTTCTTCATGACGTACATGATAGAATTTAATTTGTTCACTAACTGTACGTAAACTATCTACAACTGCATCGATAGAATCTCCTGGGATACCATATAAGTGATCAACATCCCATTGTAGTAATGCTTCTACAAGCGCTTGATTTGCTTTGATTTTTGCCATTTCAAAAATAGCCCCTTTCTATTTGTAAAAACTAACTGAATTCAAACTACCCTTTAGCGTTTGAAAAGTCGTTATGCTTTTGTGTCTATACAATGAATAACTCTTTCGCTACGTTAGTAGAAAAAGAGAATGAGGATGGGTAAAAGTACTGAACTAATTACCGCAGTTAATATCATTCCGATTGAACTGAAAGCTCCCGATTCCAGATCCATTTCAAGTGCTTTAGCCGTTCCGAATGCATGGGAGGCATTCCCATAAGCCATTCCTTTCGCGATGGACGATTTGAAGTGACCTATTTTCAGCAACAGAGAACCCAACATACTGCCGATTAAGCCGGTAGTAATGATAAAGAGTACAGTGATGGTATCTGCGCCGCCCATTTGGTGCGATACTTGAATACCGACTGCTGCTGTAATAGAACGCGGCAAGAGTGTTACAATATCTTCTTTCGAATAACCCAGTAATTTCAATGAAAAGAAGACTAACGTAAAGTTAAGTACCACTCCTGTAATAACACTTGCGAAAATGATATTAAAATTTTCGACGATTTTGTGTCGATTAATATATAGCGGATATGCTAAGCATACTACTGTACAGCTGAGAAGTTGGTTAATTACCTTACCACCAGACATGTACCCGCTATAATCTTGACGAAACAACACTAACACGATAATTATCCCTAGTGAAGCAATTAGGGCTGGATTAAGAAAAGGATTCTTGTATTTTTGTTGGATTTTCTTAGCGGCAAGGTACATGATAACGGTTAATGCAATCATTAAAATACCTTTAATCCAAATCATGATACATGATGTCCTTTAGTAACATGAGTTCTGTTCGCCATTTTTTCTGCAATAAGTCCAGAAGTAAACGCTACTGCAATAGTACCGAGTATAATAACAGCAAAGAAAACGATGAAGTTTAAATGAATATCACTTACAATATCCATGACTCCTACTACTGAAGGTATAAAGAAAAATACCATTGTAGTTAATAAGAAGTCTGCACCGTCTTTGACCCACTTGACAGGAATTATTTTAAATTGTAATAGTAGGAAAAAAAGTCCTAGGCCGACGATGCTTCCAGCTAATGGAATATGCAATAAGTGTTGGATGGTGTTGCCTAACATTGTAATGCCATAAATTACTATGACTTGTAATATTATTTTTAATGCTCTAGTTGTCATAAGCCAACACCTCTCCTTTAATTTAGTTGTATAGAGTGACTTATTTTTTAGTGATTCTGGTGTTTGAATCAGAGTGTAAATAAATCATTCTATGCTATTTCTTCTGACTTACAACCATTATTCTATGACAACTTTGTGTATAATAAAAATATCGATTTTGGATAGTAACTATTACTTTTTTCTATGTAAGCGATGTCATCTATTACTTTTCTTTCAAATGTGAAAATTTTAAAAACTTAACTGTGTCAGTATTGTGATGCTCAATCCATCTAGATGAAGCTTGGGATAAGCATATTTTCTGTTCAAAAAGAAAAACCAGGACATCATTATGTCCCAGCCTCCCTATTATTTATTCCGTTGTAGTTAATGCAGTTTTCATGTAGTCAATATATTCTCTTGTAGCATAATTGATATACTTTTCTTTTTTCCATATAACGCCAAGCTGCCAACGCATTGCGTCATCATTAATCTTCAGACTATGTATCGGCCCATTCAACATTTTCACAATATTTTCAGGCAAAATACTAACTCCTAAACCTTCCGTCAATAAATTCTCAATAAAGTTCCACTGCGAAATTTTAGAAATTGTTTTAGGGACAAATCCAGAACGTTTTGCTGTTTCAATTATTTTATCATTCAAGTAAAAATCCTCATTGAAAAGAATAAAATCTTCATTGGCTAGTTCTTTCATTTCCACCTTATCTTTACGGGCCAATGGATGCGTTTCGCTGACTACTAGCAATAAATCTTCATTATATAGAGGAATTGATTCAAAGATTGCGTTATCCACTGGCAGAGTAGTAATACCTATATCAATTTCATTACTGATAATTTGTTGTTCTAAGGCTTTACCGCCGTTTTCAACGAGATTATAAGTAATGTTAGGATACATCTGATGAAAATCACCTAACGTTTCTATAAACTTATTCATATTCATCACAGCAGACAAGCCAATACTGATATGTCCCGCTTCTAACCCTTTCAATTGATTCACTTCTTTAGGGAGGTTATCGAAAAGGTTCATAATTTCTAGTGATTTCTTATAAAAAATCTCACCGCTATCTGTAAGAGATAAATGACGTTTACTGCGATCAAATAAAGGACTTCCCAATTCATTTTCTAAATCCTTAATTGCTTTACTGATTGTTGGTTGAGCGACGTATAATTCCTTTGATGCATTTGTCATACCGCCTTGTTGAACAATGGCAATAAAGTAGCTCATTTGTTTAATATCCATTTGAATGTCCTCCTTTCTACATTTAATTTTATTCTCAATTTAAAGATAGCCAGTTTTGTTAAAATATTCAACTTTAAGCATGAATGAAGCGAGACATAAATAACATTGGTTGAAATGATTACGTCATGTCGCTTCTCCAAAATTAATTAGAAATAAGCACATTTCTATTCAGATAGCTACTGCCAGTTCAAAAAGTAAGAGCTGAGACAAAAACTTGTCCCAGCCCCCTCTGGCTTACTTAATAATATCAATCAATTCTTTTTTCGCTGCTGCACGTGCAGGAATCCAACCAAATACAACACCTATTAATGTTGAAACACCTACAGCTAATAGCACTGAGCCTAGACTGACTACACTCTTGATGTAGCTTGGTGTGACTGCATCAACGAGTGATGCGATAGCAATACCAAGTATTAAACCGATAATACCACCTATTAAACACAAGACCACACTCTCGACTAAAAACTGTATCTCAATATCTCGTGCTTTAGCTCCAAATGCACGCCGTATCGCAATTTCTTCAGAACGTTCTGCAACCGAAATATACATCACGTTCATTACTCCGATACCAGCAATAAAGAGTGAAATACCTGCTACTGCTGCTACAAAGTATGTGATACCGTCAAATATTTTAGTAATACCTTTCATCATTTGTTCGGTATCAGAATACTGATAAGTCCCTGCTGATTGCCCAGAACCTTTTTCACTTAATTTTTTAGCTACTTTATTAGCTACTTCTTTTTTGTTGCTGCCTTCATCTAATTTAATTTCAAGTTGAGCCATATTTTGAGTAAGATTCGGCAAATAATGATCGAATGTTTTCGTAGGCATATAAACAGTATTTTCCTCTGTACCTTCATTAGCAATGCCTATTACTTTAAACCCTTCTTCTCCAATGAAAAGTGTCTTACCGATTGCTTCATTATGAAATACTTTTTTAGCAATTTGATTGTCGACAGTTATTACTTTTTCTTCAAGCTCATTATCATCTGAAGAAAATCCATGTCCTTTATCTACGCTATCATAGGAATTCTTTTTATATACATTGAGGTCTCCATGATGTTGGCTATTAGTCATTTTGGCTTGGAAAGACTGATTCTTGTCTTCCTTTTTATGCGCACTTGCAACACCATCAACACGTTCAGCTGTCTGTATATCATTAGGAGAAAAAGGATCTGTTTTCTCATTAGAGTCTCCTGTCGGTATAAAGTTAATAATCGCTGCATCTTTAGAAGCACCTGAATCAGAGAATTGCTCTGAAGCTGTCTTCTTAAAACCATTACCTAATGACATTATGGTAATAACTGCTGCTATCCCTATGATAATACCAATCATAGTGAAGATATTACGGCGTTTATTCTTCATAATTGAACGAAGTGATACGGATAATATATTTGCTAATCGATTCATCGTATCACCTCTTCTTTTTGAATACGACCATCCAATATATGAATGATACGGTCTGCTTGTTCTGCCACTTCGCGGTCGTGCGTTACCATAATCATAGTAGTATGTTTTTCTTTATTCAATTTAGTAAACAACTCCATGATGTCTTCTGAAGTTTTGGAGTCTAAAGCCCCTGTAGGTTCATCGGCAATGATGAAATCTGGTCGATTCACTATAGAGCGTGCAATCGCTACACGTTGCTGTTGGCCCCCAGACAATTTATTCGGAACTAAGTTTTCTTTATCATATAGCCCCACGTCATGCAATGTGCTTAATACTCTCTTTTTTCTTTCTTGACTTCCTATACCTGCATAAACTAAAGGAATGCTGACATTTTCTAAAATGGTATTATTTTGTATTAATTTAAAGTTCTGGAAGACAAAACCTACCACGTGGTTTCTGATTTCAGCTAACTTATTATCCGAACTGCGTTTATAATTTTTTCCATTGAATAAATAATCACCACTATATCCGCGGTCAATAAAGCCGATAATATTAATCAATGTACTTTTACCTGAACCAGATGGCCCCATTATGGCAATAAATTCTCCTTTATTAATTTCAAGGTTGATATCCTTTAAAATATGGTTGGTTTTATCACCGTTTTTAAAAGAGCGATTTATGTTTTTTAATTTAATCATTTCGCCACCTCTATCTTATCTCCACTTTTTAAAGAAGATTTAGGGTGCTTAACAAGTTTGTCTCCTTCCTTCAAGCCTGATTTCACATATTTTTGTCCATCTCTTTCTTCTATTTTAATTTGACGTTTTTCCACTTTATTATGTTTATCAATTACGTAAACATAATTACCTTTGGTTAAAACGCTTGATGGTAATTTAATAGCATGAGAAGGAACTGAAACATCTAATGAGAAACCTGCTCTGACTGGTTTTGAAAGGTTGCTGATAACTACATTATATTTTGAAGCGTCACTTGAGCCGCCCTTTTCATCAACGTCGTTTACAACAGGATTTGAAGCTTGGCTTGCAGCGCCTCCTTCTTGACCTTCGCCTGCATCGTCTCCTCCGCTGGACATGCCAGCTGATCCACCGCTGTCACCTTGCAAATTGTCTTCATAACTTGTAGGCAATTCTGAAACTTGCTTGATTTGGCCAGTTCCTTTTTCGCCAGTGCTGTTGACTTTGAAATCAACTTCTTTACCTTTTTTAATTTTGTTAAGGTCATATTCAGACACTGTAGTTTTTATCTGAGGCTCATTGGAAACCAGTTGTAAAATTGTTTGGCCATCATTTGGTTGATCGCTTTGCACGATTTGGATTGTTCCTGGGAAACTTGCATAGATGCTGTCATTCACTTGATTATCAAAATCGTTTAATGCTTTATACGCCTTATTTAATTGTGTAAATGTATTATCATCATTCGGTGCTTTATTTCTTGCTTGCTGTGCTTGGTTCACCTTATTTACAAGGTCTTCTCTTGAATTTCCGCTCGTATCATAACTGATAAGCGGTTGTCCTTTTTCTACCTTTTGCCCGTCTGAAACTAATGTATATAAATAGTTACCAACAGAACTATTATTTAAATAAGATTTTACTGAATAAGGGGAAGCTTTCCCTTGCATAGTTAAGGGACTTTCATATTTAGTTTTATAAACTTCATATGTATTTTTGTTATCAGAATCTCCTGAGGTCTTTTTTACAACCAGAGCAATAATAAATAATACTAATATCGCTGCAATAATCGAGATAATCCAAATTGTTTTCCTTTTCAAGTCGCTCGCTCCTATCTTATATTTTGTGACTAATAAAGCGTATCATAATTTTAATAAAAAAATATACATTTACAGAGATTATAACAAAACTGTAAGCCTTGTTGGCAAAATTTCATGAATTCTTATTATTTCATCCTAAGTCTTATTAATAATTTAGAAAATTAATCTTTTTATTAAATTATGGTTATCACTTCAAAAAGAGTATGGTAAGATATGATTTAATTACAAATTTCGGAGGAATTCATCATGGATCAATCTAATTTAATTCTCGGCTCTACATTTAGTAAATTCAGAGAGCAACCTAAATGGGTGCTGAATCTTATCATTTGGCTGATTGTTGTTTCAGCTTCAATTTGGTTAACAGTTAGTTTTTCAGATTTTGCTGGACAACTTACAAATAATAATCCAGGTGCTGATATGAAAAAGGCCGATGCCATTATGGGACCTGTTTCAGCTATTACGAGTATTTTAGGTTCACTCTTCACGCTACTCTTTTCTTGGCTTATCGTCTTAGCAATCGCACGAATCTTTAAATCACAAGTTAGAAAACGCAGTATTTTCGCTGGTACACTTTTTGCTTTGTTAGTAAGTTCATGCATTGCTTTAGTAGTTACTTTAATTCAAGTCATCGTGGGATTAGATCTAGTTCAATACAGTATCACTAGTCTTAATATCTTCGACAAAGGCAACAAAGTGTTGGGTGCCTTTAATTTACAAACACTCATTTCAGGTTATCTATTCACTTTATTGCTTTATAAAACTTGTCGACTTTCAGGGAAAGTCTCAATTATTTTCGGTGTAGTATTTGTTGTTTTATCAATCGGTTCTGCTTTGATAGGTGCGATTGGACAATAATAAAATATATGTACATATAAGCGAGAGGTACAAGGACATTATTTTGTCCTTGTCCTTTTTACTTTCAATTGATTTAACTATCTTTTAATATAACTAATAATTATGAATATAGGAGATTTCAAATGACTGAAAAATTATTATCTATCAAAACCAAAGATGATTTCATTTTAAAAACTCATGTAATTCCAGCTGCCGAGAAACCGAAAGGCGTTATTGTTTATTACCATGGGGGTGGGTTGATTTCCGGTTCTCCAACTGATTTAAATGAAAATATTGTTAAGATACTTACACAATCTTTTCACTTAGTACTGGCACCTTACCGTCTCGCTCCAGAATCTGATTTTGAAACTATTATTTCAGATGCAATCGCCGTATTTGATGAAATTGATAAATTATATTCTGACTTACCCCTATTTACTTTCGGTCGTTCTTCAGGCGGTTATCTAGCTATTCAAATAGCCAATCATAGAAAAGTAGACGGTATCTTAGATTTCTATGGCTATAGTCAAATAGATTTAACTGAATTTCGTCATGAACATGAAATTTTCAAACGCAAAACTTCAAAGCTGACTGAACCTATGATCCAACTTATGTTGCAATCTTCTCCTATTACTTCCGGTCCGACTCAAATTCGTTACCCGCTCTATCTGTATACGAGAGGTAATGCTTTATGGTATGAATATGTCGGAATAGAAGACGCTTCTGCAAGTCGCTTTAATCTTTCAGATGCAGCACTCAAAAAGCTTCCACCTATTTTTATCGCACACGCTGTAAACGATATCGATGTACCTTACAGTGAAGCTTTAAGATTGCATCATTCAGTTTTAAACAGTTCTCTTGTAAGTATTCCAACAGATGAACATGATTTCGATAGAGTAATGACTCCAGAAGTAGCAGAAGTTTATCAAAAGGCCGTTGATTTTTTAATAGGACTGCTCACTTAGATAAACAGAGATTATACTAAACTACTCTTTAAAATTGTCTGAATTATGATGTTCATAGGCTAATAGTTGTTTCTTAATTTCGAGCCCACCGCCATATCCAGTTAAACTGTTATTTTGACCAACTACACGATGACATGGAATGATAATAGAAATCGGATTGCTACCGACAGCCCCGCCTACTGCTTGTGCCGCCATTTTCTTTTTGCCGCGCATTTCAGCAAGCTTTTTGGCAATTTCTCCATATGTCACTGTCTTGCCATATGGAATCTTAGTAAGTTCGTTCCAGACTTGTTCTCTGAACTCTGTTCCCACAGCTTTATAAGGAAAGTTGATTTCTGGATTCTTTCCTTCAAAGTATGCATCCAACCATGTACTTACTTTCTTGAATATCTCCTGCTCATCTTGATTTATCTTTTCTAAATGTGGGTTATCTTTATTCAATTGTCCTTCATAATAAACTCCAGTTAAGTTTTCACCATCTGATTCTAATGTCAAGATACCAACTGGTGATTGATAATCAGTAATATACATTTTAAGTCACCCTTCTTTTTTCGCCTTCATTAATATAAACGCTCTTTCTGCTCTTTTTTCTTCTTTTTCAAAAAAATTCTCAACAATAGTATGTATGAAAAAGAGACACACCTCAAATTAGATGCGCCCCTTAATACTATTAATTCAATTATTGTTCATCGTCTTCTTCTTTACGACGTCTCCAGAATAAGAAGATGGAGCCGAGTACTGCGAACTCTATTCCAGTTATCGTTTTACCTCCTTCATTTTTACCTTCTAAAATAAAAAACGACTTTCAACAATGAAAAGTCGTCTCAATAATATTTTATTTAAAATAACCAGAACTTATTCTTTTTGGGAATACTCGGAATATCTTTGATAATGTCTTGATTATCAATTAATTTTTCAGCATTTTCAATGCATTGTTTCATTTCATTTTCAACAATATTTAACTTCTTATTATCAATAAGAGAATTCATTATAAACGGTCTCTCTGCAGTATTATGTGCATCTGAAGATATAAAATGTGTTAAGTTATTTTTCAATAATTGAAGAGAGAACTTTTGTATTTTCTTCCCAAGATTACCAGCCAATGATGTAGATGTAATTTGACTTAATGCCCCACCGCTAATTAAATCAAAAAGTATTTCAACATTTTGTATAATTGCTTTATTGCGTTCAGGATGAGCAATAACCGGAATATAACCTTTACCTTGAATCTCAAAAAATAATTGTTTTGTATAATACGGAACTTCATTCGAAGGAAACTCGATGAGTAAGTATTTGGAATCATTCAATCCCTTAATCGTTTCTTGTTCAATTCCAATAATAATCTGATCTGTTATCCTTATTTCTTGACCTGGATAAATAGAAATTCCTAGTTCTTTTATTTCTTCTTGTAGATTAAGTTCTTCAACTCTTTTTTTTACTTCATTAAAATCGTTTGAATATTTAGTATGCAAATGATGAGGCGTAGCTATAACTCCTGTTATGCCTTCTTTTTTAGCTTGTTTCAACAAAGAAATCGTTTCTACATTAATATCAGGTCCATCGTCCACACCAGCAATAATATGATTATGGATATCAATCACTTATCTTCACTTCCGTAATAAGCATAATAGCTTGATGATTTATCTTTTGGCATTCTATTCAAGACGACACCTAATATTTTTGAATTCACTCTATCTAAAAGAGACTTCGCTTTGATGATTTCTGTTCTATTATTCTTTTCAGCATCAATTACTAGTATTGAATGCTTGATATACTTAGAATATATTTGAGCATCAGTTACTGTATTAATTGGCGGTGTATCTAAAACAATAAAGTTATATTGTTCTTTTAATACTTCAATAATCTCATTAAAATTCGAAGATCCGATTAACTCTGAGGGATTGGGTGGAATAGGTCCAGATGTCAATAAATCTAAGTTTTCAATTTCTGTTTCTTTTATTGCTTCCTCTAGCTCTACATTTTTAATAATAGCTGATGATAAACCATGGTTATTATTTTTGTTGAAAATGTAATGCAAAGTAGGTTTCCGCATATCTCCATCTATTATAAGTGTACGATAACCTGCTTGTGCATATGTAATCGCTAAATTTGAAGCGATAGTAGATTTTCCTGCTGCCGGTTTTTCAGCTGTTACTACTATTCCTTTTATAGCTGTATCAGCTGAAGAAAATAATAAGTTAGATCTTATACCACGGAATTTTTCACTAATCACAGATTTAGGATGATTTAAAGTGATGAGTTGATGTTTTAGTGTTGTTTTTTGTTTCATTATTTTACCCCTTTAAAATCTATTTATTGCGCCTAATACTGGTAAATCCAGAATTTTTTCAACGTCTTCTTCATCTTTGATTCTTTTATCAAATAATTCTCTTGCCGCAGCAATAAAAATTGCTATCACTAAACCAATTAGTGCACCAAGCAATGTGTTAGTCATTGGCTTTGGATAAATTTTTACACCATTTCCTGCTTTTGATAAAACTGAGACGTTATCTACTTTCATAATATTATCTATTTCTTTTTTAAAAGTATTTGCTACTTTATTAGCAATGATTTTTGAATCTTTTTCATTATGTGTAATTACTTTTATTTTTAAAATTTGTGATTGTGCCGCACTTTCTATAGTAGTCATACTTGAAAGCTGACTACCTGAATATTTGTTTTTTAAATCTTTTGATACTTCATCCATAATTCTAGGACTTCTAATAATTTCTGAATATGTATTTACAAGTTGTAAATCGGATTGAAGTTGTTGAGCTAACATCTGATCATCTTTTTCTTTTTGATTAACTATAATTTGAGTTGAAGATTCATATTTTGGTTTAATCAAAAAATGTGTACCAGCAAAAACTAATATTCCAAATATTAAAGGTAAAGTGATGAGCAACCATAAATTCTTTTTAATTGTATTTAATATTTGTCTATAATCAAGCATTGTTTCCATTTCTTACTATCTCCCTTACTTAACAACAATTTATTTAAATTATTCAAAACCAATATTGCGGTAATACTCAAATTCTCAACAAAACTAAATTCCCAAACAATTTATATTTGATTATAGATAATTTCTTCAAATAAGTTAACACATATAACCAATTATTAATAATAACTTTACATTGGATTTACATTTACTGTAGTTACTTATCCAATTTCATCTTGCGTTATTCCTTTATAAAATGTAAACTTTTTATTGTTAATAGTTAACATATTATTAAGTAAAGGGGATTTGAACCATGGAGATTGCACATAAAATAATTAACGGCGGTGCATTAACCAAGCAAGAGGCTTACGATTTATATACAGATACATCAATTGATACATTTACTTTGTTAGATGAAGCATATGCTGTACGTAAACATTATTATGGAAAGAAAGTTAAATTAAATATGATTTTGAATGCTAAAAGCGGGATTTGTCCAGAGGATTGTGGGTACTGTGGCCAATCTCGAGATATGAAGCGTAAAGATCGTTATGCTTTAATTCCAGAAAACGATATTATCGCAGGAGCGGATGCAGCTGCAGATAACCAAATTGGTACATATTGTATTGTGATGAGCGGGCGCGGACCAAGCGATAAAGAAGTTGATCATATTACTGAGTCTGTGCGTGCGATTAAAGAAAATCACCCTCAATTGAAAGTGTGTGCTTGTCTAGGTTTAGCAAATGAAGATCAAGCGCATCGTTTAAAAGAAGCTGGCGTAGACCGTTATAACCATAACTTAAATACAAGCGAGAACTATCATGACACTGTTGTATCCACACACACATATGAAGACCGCGTAAAAACTGTAGAAATTATGAAAGAAAATAACATTTCTCCTTGTTCAGGTGTAATTTGCGGCATGGGAGAAACTGCTCAAGATAGAATTGATATGGCCTTTGCTTTAAAAGAATTAGATGCAGATAGTATTCCAATTAATTTCTTGCATCCCATCCAAGGAACTAAATTCGGCAATATGGATGAATTAACACCTATGAAATGTTTGCGCATTATTGCTATCTTCCGCTTAGTCAATCCAACTAAAGAAATACGTATTGCCGGCGGACGAGAAGTCAACTTGCAATCATTGCAGCCTTTTGCATTGCTTGCTGCGAATTCAATCTTTGTGGGTGACTACCTGATTACGGGCGGCCAGCCGAACACTATGGATTATCGTATGATTCAAGATTTAGGCTTTGAAATTGATTGCAGCAATCTTCCTGAAGATACAGCTGAAAAAATCACTGCAACTTTGGAAGCTTAAAAGAGAAAAGCTGAGACATTATTATGTCCCAGCCTTTTTCTTATGCTACCCTCTTCGCTACAAAGATGGTTCTCTTTTCCCATTCATTAGTTTGAGGATTATAATCATCACATGTAATCAGCGTAAGTTGTTCTTTTTGACCTTTATGCTCATCTAATACACTGACTTCATCGGGACTTACATCTTTGATTGAAGTCATTTTATATTTGCGGGTTTCATCACCGACTTTAAAGGTTACTTCTGCACCTTTCTTCACTTTGTGCAGATTGGTAAATTGATAATCTCCACTCGTATTAGTGTGCCCTGCAATAGAAATGTTCTGTTGGTCCAAAGTTTCATCACCTTCTGCTAGACTTACACCACGATTCAACTGTTCTGGTGTAGCGGCCCCTGGATAAACCGGTTCTTTAATATTAACACTCGGAATATCTATGTAGCCTACTAATTGCGATTTATCCTTTGGCACTTTTGGTGCTGCTTTATGTTTGGCTTTATTGTCTGCTTGTTGCTTATCATATTGTTCGATTTTTTCGTCGTTTTGTTTACCTGTAATAAAATGATCAATTTGCGGTTTAAATAGGAAAAAGACCCCCACTAAAATGAGCAGTACTCCTATAATAGAGAATAAACGAGAACGCCATTTACCCATACTTTGCCTCCTAATAAAATTCTTGATGTCAGTTGTTAAATTATATCACGCTTTCTACCTTACATATAGCCTTTATCACATTCTGGTAATCTGCATAAAAATATTATACAATTAAATATAAGACTTACTTTTTCCGAGGAGAAAGATGATGTGGAAATTAATTAAAGGATTATTTATTGCATTGGCACTAGTAGGGATTTATAAATTGTGGCAAGATGATCGATTGCTCACTTTTATTCCGCAAATGTATCATCAATTTGTTGATGGACAATTTGCAGATCAAGTCAATCAATGGACGAATGAATATCCATTTTTGCAGAAACTTGAAAGCTTTACAGAACATCTGCCATCTTTATATGATTTACGACATATTGAAATTTCAGATTTCACTCAACATAATGAAGCAAAGCAGTGATTCAGACATGTCCGCACAGACATTCATGAAGCGACTGCTTTGCTTTTTATTTGGCATGTTTTAATTTTAATGATTCTTTATAAGCAGCTTCTGCAGTTTGAAAATGTTTGCTGCGTGGCAGTACGTGGTTTTCTACTGCATTTTCATAAGCGGCTAACTTTGCGCCTTCTTTCTTCTTAGGATCTTTAAAGACAGCTTTCAATTGCGCCTCTGTCGTAATGCCTTTCATCTTTTGCTTTTGAGCAGCAATCGCATTGGAGTCATGATGCATTTCCGCTTTAATCATATTATAGCCAGAACCCATAATAAGCATAACGAGCAATAATCCAATGATTAAATTCTTCATGTTGAAAAACACCTCGGTTTCATTTATTCACTTGTATTATACGCTCATCTCCTTGTCATCATAGTCTTTAGAGGCACTGTTCACGAAACGTTGCGATTTCCAAAGCTTTCTTTCACGAAGTGTAAAAATAGTACTTTACATATACTTTATGTACCGAGTATAATAAATATATCTTAAAAACAGAAAGAGAAAGAAGGATTTTTAAAATGTCTCAAGTACTTTATATTACTGCACACCCACTCAATGAAATGGTTTCTAATTCGATGGCCGTGGGTAAGGCGTTTATCGAAAGTTATGAAGAAGCGCATCCGGATGATGAAGTGGTGCATATTGATTTATTTAAAGATGAGGTTCCGGAAATTGACGCGGATGTGTTCTCTGGATGGGGCAAGTTGCAGTCTGGCGAATCTTTGTCTGAGGTTGAGCAACATAAGGTCAGCCGCTTAGCTGAATTGGTTGATCAGTTTGTGGCTGCGGATAAGTATGTGATTGTGACGCCAATGTGGAATTTATCGTTTCCTCCTGCTGTGAAGCGTTATTTTGATGCGGTTTCAATCGCTGGCAAATCGTTTAAATATACTTCTGAGGGTCCTCAAGGTTTATTGACTGATAAAACTGCGTTGCATATCCAATCTCGTGGCGGCTTCTATAGTGAAGGTCCTGCAGCGGATATGGAAATGGGCGATCGTTATATTCGTACGATTTTCACTTTCATGGGTGTGCCGAAGTATCGTTTAATCGCTGTAGAAGGTCATAATAAGGTTCCTGAAAAAGCTGAAGAGATTAAATTGAATGCGATTCAACAAGCGGAATCTTTTGCGATAGAATTTTAATAGGTGAATAAGTGGAGGCGGGAAGGAAAATTATTTCGTTGTTCCGCTGCGCCAAGGGCTAGGATGATTTAAATCCTAGTTCTTTTTTTGTGGATGAATATTTGTGGGGTCGTGGTTAGGGGATAGTGCTGGTAGATGGCGGGTTGATGAGTGGTGGGGAGTGGGGTGAAGGTCGTGAGGGCCTAACTGTCGAGGCTCACGACATCCGCTTATACAGTTTCGGGCCGAACTGTCGAGGCTCGCAACCTCCGCTTATACAGTTTCAGACCTAACTGTCGAGGCTCGCGACCGCCGCCTATACAGTTTGGGGCCTATGTGTCTAGGCTCGCGACCGCCGCCTATACAGTCCTCCCATCCTTCTCCGCCTTCCCCGACTCAGCCGCCTCAACCTACTCGCCCCACCCATCTATAACAAGCAAAACGCCCACAACGCTGACAATATGTACTCTCCCCTAAAATATTCAACTTCAGGAGTACATTATCACAGCGCTCTGGACGTTTTTTTATTGCTCATGTTCAAATTGTTCGAAATAATTTTCATCTAAATGGTTCAAATCTAAATGTTCGATTTGCAAGGTAGTATGGTGTAAACCGTACTTCGTTTTTAGCAATTGCTCTAGTTGATTGATGATTTGGTAAGCGTCTTGACTGCTTGTGCTATCTAAAACGACATGTGCAGAAAGCGAGTATTGGTCAGAAGTGACGCTCCACAGGTGGAACTCATGCACATCTATGACGCGGTCTGCTTTTTTCATATCGGCAATGATTTGATCGACATCGAGTCCAGCTGGAACAGAGGCCATCAATATCATCCAAGCATTCTTCAAGATTTTATAGCCGCCATTCAATAAAATCGCTGAAATCACAATACTCAAAATCGGGTCGATAATTTGAATGCCGGTTAATTTAATCAAGACAACTGCGACAATGACGCCCACTGAATTCAACAAATCACCGAAGAAGTGCCATAAAGCACTTTGAATATTAATGTTGTCTTCGGATTTCAATGAATTGTACAACAGCCATGTCAGTACAATGTTGACAATCAAGCCAATGACTGCCACTACCAGCATAATTCCGTCTTCAATCGGTTTAGGATAAATGATGCGCATTACCGCTTCATACAATATCCATAGTGAAATGACGACGAGTGCTAAGCCGTTTAAAAATGCTGCGATGACTTCTAACCGCAAGTATCCATATGTGAAGCGATTTGTTGGTGCTTTGCTCGCAAAATAAATAGCGAGCATTGATAAACTTAGTGCTAAAACGTCACTCAACATATGGAATGAGTCTGACAGTAATGCTAACGAATTAGAAACTAAACCGCCGACAAATTCTACGATGGTAAAAATCAAGGTGATGATTAATGAGGCCCATAGTGTCCGCTTCGAACTTTGCTGAACTTTACGATGTTCAACATGATGAAAATAATAGTTTCGAGAATAATTTCTAACCATCATTTTCCCTCCCTTTTATATATTCATTATGTAATACAACGTTTGTGCTCTCCCCCACGGCGAACACAAACGCTTCCAAACTCTAGTTAATCGTGATTCACGCCCCACAACGCTGTTTCACATGTTTTAATAATACGTTTTAAGACTGCAATACGTGCTGATTTCTTATGGTCAGCCGGTACGATATACCAAGGTGCGTGTGAAGAATCTGTTTTTTGAATCATATCTGCACTCGCTTCAAGGTATAAATCCCATTTATCGCGATTGCGCCAATCTTCATCAGTAATCTTCCATTGCTTATCTGGATTAACTTCTCTGGCTTTAAAGCGTTCTAGTTGGATATCTTTATCCAAGCTCAAGAAGAATTTCAAAATAATGGCACCTTCATCGGTCCACATTTTTTCAAAATCATTAATTTCATGATAGGCGCGCTGCCATTCATCAACCGTCGCAAACCCTTCCACACGTTCTACAAGGACACGGCCATACCAGCTGCGGTCGAACATTTCAATGTGGCCAGTACGCGGCATATCTCTAGCAAAGCGCCACAAATATTGGTGCGCTAATTCCACGTCTGTCGGAGCACTGATCGCGTTAACTTCATAACCGGTCGGATCCAATTTCTCACGAATACGTTTGATATTGCCGCCTTTACCTGCAGCGTCCATTCCTTCAAAGACCAAGATAAGTGGAATCTTGCGTTCATATAAGGCAAATTGGATTTCCAGCATACGTTGCTGTAATTTTTCAATTTGTGCATTATATTCATCTTTTTTCACTTTCGTTAAACGATTCTCAAATAAATCTGTCTTATAGTCTTTAGTGAATAAACCATCTCTTTCGACTACACGTTCACGATACGTTTTAATCGCTTTCTTCAAACGCTTGATAATGTGTTCATACATATTGATAGTAGCTTGTTCACGCTCAGTATAATCAATTACCTTCCAGTCTTTCTGTTTTGGGTCATTTAAGATTTTATGCATTTCTTCTAAATAAATATCATCCGGAATAACATTTTCATATTCTTGTGCTTTCCAGCGTGTGAGCGGATTTTCTTTAGTTTGACGGATATGATCCTGACGCTTCTTCTCATCAATTTCAATATAGAATTTGATAATTTCATAATGATCATTTTCCAACATTTCTTCAAATCCATCAATCTGGTCACGCAATACATGATAATCCTTATACTGCAAATGCTTGATACCATTGACTTTGTAATCAATATAATGCGCATACCAGCTGCGGAAGTAAATATTGATTTCCCCTTTTCCTGGCAGCGTATTCCAATATTTCTGCAAGAATTGATAGCGCAGATTTTCAGGTGTCGGCGATGCTGTAGCGATAAAGCTAGAATACTTAGCATCTAATGTTAGTAAGAGTTCATTTGATAAGCGCGTTTTACCCGCTGCAGGCACTCCTTCGAATACGATCATCACCGGAATTCCTAATTTATGTGTTTCTCTCGTTAACCTTGATGCTTCTAACTCTAATTCTTTAATCTTAGTTGACATATTCTCACCCCATTTTTTAACTTATCTCTAAATTAACATTTTTTTATGAAAAAATGCGTGAATGAGTAAAATTCCACTTTAGATATATTCCGATATGTAAAAAAACTTCCGCCGAAACGGAAGTTCAACGTTCATTTCATATTCATTTACTGCTGTTTGGCCTCAGCTAAAATTTTATCCATCGATTGTTCTACACTGCCTTCATACATAGAACCGAATTTCACTAAATGCACGAGCAGTAAATAGAGTTTATAGAATTCAATACGG
Organism: Staphylococcus debuckii; assembly: GCF_003718735.1. Lineage (NCBI taxonomy): Bacteria > Bacillati > Bacillota > Bacilli > Caryophanales > Staphylococcaceae > Staphylococcus > Staphylococcus debuckii. Next base: position 2,483,245 of record NZ_CP033460.1, read on the forward strand.
CGCTCTGCTCCATCCGGTAACGGATAAGCTTTATCATACGCTTCATAGAATTCTTCAGAGAAACCGCCGAAGACACGTGTCGCACCTAAATCAAATTCACGGTCGCCATATAACGGCATCGGATCAAACAACGCCGGTTCGCCATTTTTCAAGAACATATAGTTGCCGCTCCATAAATCACCGTGCAACAACGACGCTTTACTCTTATGATTATCCAGCGCATCTACAATCACTTCTCGGACATTATCAAACTTGTTGAGCTGATCCACGTCCCATAAGTCTTTCTCCACAATCTTTTCACGCAAGTGATCCAAACGGCGATGCACGAAAATCTCTTTCCAAGAATCCGTCCAACTATTGTCAAACGCGACATCCGGACCATTATCAGGATAATCAAATCCGAATTTCTTATCTGGATTATGGAAATCATGCAACTTCGCAACCAACTTGCCTAACGCTTCTTGGCTGCCCGTTGTGCCCTCATCCAGCCACGTCAGAATCATATAAGCATCGCCCGCAATTTCACCTTTCGCGACCACTCGAGGCGCCGTCACCTCTGCATACTCGAAATCATTCAGACCTTCCGCTTCAGCAGAATAGAAATCATACGAACTATTCGGCTGCACTAACAAGAAATATTTCTCATCCTCCGTATCAATACGATACGCATCATTCACATCTCCGCCTGACACCGGCACGATATCCTTAATCCCTGAAATTGGTAGATTTTGTTGCCATAATTTATCCATGTCTGTATCCCCCGTTCATCATATTCTTCACTCTATACATATACCACTTTCACGCTCTCTCTAACTTCCTGGCGGAAAAGAAACCTTTGAAGAGGCACACTCTCCCAGAAAAATTCTTCTCTCTAAGGTTTTCCTTTTCAAATAGCAAATCATTCGAAATATTTAAGCAATAGTTTAGAAGTTCTATGCTATACTTATGGCAAATAACTGGAGGTCTTATATATTTCATTATGAAAAAATTATTACATCGTTGGTTTATTCAAGGTTTAAGTTATATGACTTTAGGGCTCTTCGGCTCTTTAATTATCGGTTTAATTATGCAGACAATTGGCAAACAGACGCTGATTCCTGCATTGAATTTGCATTTCTTAGCTGAAATCGGCACAGTGGCCATGGGCTTGACGGGTGCTGCGATCGGCGGTGCGATTGCGTATGGTTTAGGCGCGCAGCCTTTAGTGGTGTTCTCGTGTATTATTGTCGGGTCGCTAGGTTACGATAAATTCGGCGGCGGTGCGGTCGGTGCATTTGTAGCAACTTTAGTGGCGACAGAGTTAAGTCGTTTCTATGCGGCGAAAACGAAGGTCAATATTATTATTTCGCCTTTACTGACGTTGATAATCGGTGGCGCGGTGGCTAAGTTTATCGGTCCGTTCTTAAATGACTTTATGGTGTCGCTAGGTAAAATGATTATGTTGGCGACGGATCAACGTCCTTTAATCATGGGCATTCTGGTAGCTGTTATCTTCGGCTTGGCTTTAACAGCACCGATTTCCAGTGCAGCCCTCGCTTTAATGCTGGATTTATCTGGGTTAGCGGCAGGTGCTGCGACAATCGGATGTTGTGCACAAATGGTCGGTTTCGCAGTAACCAGTTATAAAGACAATGGCGTCGGCGGTTTGATTTCTGTCGGTATCGGAACGAGTATGCTGCAGGTTCCGAATATCTTGATGAATCCTGCGATACTGATTCCGCCTACTGTGGCGAGTGCGATTATCGCACCGATTATGACGACATTATTCCCGATGACGAATAATGCCGCAGGCGCAGGTATGGGCACAAGCGGTTTCATCGGACAGATTATGACCATTAATACGATGGGCGCTTCAGCCAAGACTTGGATATTAATTGCTGTATTCCAAATTATCTTGCCTGCCGTGGTCAGCTATCTGTTGTATCGCGTATGTAAAAATGCCGGCTGGATTAAAGACGGCGATCAGAAAATCAATATCGGTAATAAAAAAGTGGCAGATTAATGTGAAAAACACCCGGGCTTCCTCAGCTCGGGTGTTTCTATTTTCAAATCTTTATTTTTCAACGTTCATTTCTGACAAGAAGCTACGACCATATTCTGGCAAGGGCACATCAAAGTTGTCTGCAATCGTCGCACCGATTGAACTGAAAGTTGTATCACCGCTCAATTCATGCGCTTCTGATTTCAATTGAGGACTATACAGCAAGACCGGAATATACTCACGTGTATGGTCAGTGCCTGGCGCAATCGGGTCGTTACCGTGATCGGCTGTAATAATCACTAAATCGTCTTCTTGCAAGTTATCAATCAACTCTGGCAAGCGCTCATCGAAATCTTTGATGGCTTGAGCGTAACCTTCTTTATTACGACGGTGACCATACAAGGCATCGAAATCGACTAAGTTTAAGAAGCTGATACCCGTGAAGTCTTTTTTCACTACTTTAATCAATTGGTCCATGCCATCCATATTATTCTTCGTACGAATCGCTTCAGTCACACCTTCACCATCATAAATATCATTGATTTTACCAATCGCGATGACATCATAGTCATAGTCTTTCAATTCGTTCATCACTGTGCGGCCGAAAGGTTTCAAAGCATAATCATGTCGGTTAGAAGTACGTGTGAAATTACCTGGTTCGCCGACATAAGGGCGCGCAATAATACGACCGATCAAGTATTTCGGATCTTTCGTCAACTCACGCACTTTCTCACAGATGTCATACAATTCTTCTAACGGAATCACATCTTCATGTGCCGCAATTTGCAAGACGGGGTCAGCTGAAGTATAAACAATCAAGTCGCCCGTCTTCATTTGATGTTCGCCCCACTCATCAATAATCTGCGTACCTGAAGCAGGACGGTTCGCCACAACTTTACGACCTGTCATATCTTCAATTTCTTTGACTAATTCGTCAGGGAATCCATCAGGATACACTTTGAACGGCTGCATAATATTCAAGCCCATAATTTCCCAGTGGCCTGTCATCGTATCTTTACCAACAGAAGCTTCACTCAATTTAGTATAGAAAGCTTCTGGATGCTCAACCTTGTCTACTACAGGTAATGGCGCAATGTTGCCGAGTCCTAAGCGTTCTAAATTCGGCAAATCTTGCTCGAATCCTTCTAAAGTATGTTTCAAAGTATGGCTGCCTTCATCATTGAACGCGGCCGCATCGGGTCCCTCTCCGATACCTACTGAATCCATTACGATTAAATGTACACGTTTAAAGGGAGTTGTCATAATCACTCTCTCCTATCTCTTTCTGATTTTGAAAAATAATTATTCTGTAATCACAGTGTGAATCAAGGTCGGCGCTGTGCCAGACTCTGAAATGGTAATGTTGTCATAAATCTTCGCTTTGACATCATCAATATCTTCCTTATTGCTGTAAATCGTCATCAAGCTCTCGCCTGCTTCAACAAAATCGCCGACTTTCTTATGCAAGACTAAACCGACACTTAAATCAATGTCGTCTTCTTTCGTTTGACGACCGGCACCCAGCATCATGGAAGCAATGCCCATTTCATTAGCGACAATTTCCGTCACTACGCCGCTTTCTTTAGCCGGCAATTCACTTTGGTACTGCGCTTGCGGCAATAATTCAGGATGATCCACTACTTCAGGATTACCCCCTTGGTTCTTCAAGAATGTACGGAACTTATCTAAAGCTGCACCGCTCTCAATCACTTGTTGCAATAAATCGCGCGCTTCTTCTAAGGTCTCCGCCTTGCCTCCAAGCACTACCATTTGCGAACCTAATGTCATGACAAGTTCTGTTAAATCATCCGGTCCTTCACCACGCAATGTATCCCTCGCTTCTTTCAATTCTAAAGCATTTCCGATAGCATAACCTAAAGGCTGGCTCATATCCGAAATAATCGCCATCGTTTGACGACCAACATTATTACCGATCTTCACCATTGCATGCGCCAAAGCTTCAGCATCTGCCAACGTCTTCATAAACGCACCGTTACCTGTCTTCACGTCCAAGACAATCGCATCCGCACCTGCCGCTATCTTCTTACTCATAATAGAAGATGCAATCAAAGGAATAGAATTCACTGTACCCGTTACATCACGCAACGCATACAATTTCTTATCCGCCGGCGTTAAATTACCCGATTGACCAATAACCGCTAATTTATCCTCATTCACTAAACGAATGAAATCATCTTCCGCAATTTCTACATGGAAGCCGTCGACAGATTCCAACTTATCAATCGTACCGCCCGTATGACCTAAACCGCGACCGCTCATCTTCGCAACCGGCACACCGACTGCAGCTACTAAAGGTGCCAACACTAACGTCGTCGTATCCCCGACACCGCCAGTCGAATGCTTATCCACCTTCGTACCCTCAATTGCCGACAAATCAATTTCATCACCAGAATGCACCATTGCCATCGTCAACTCAGCACGCTCATCATTATTCATGTCTTGGAAATAAATTGCCATTGCCATACTCGACATTTGATAATCCGGAATATTGCCTTTTGTATATTCCGCAATCATCCATTTGATTTCTTCTGCTGACAACGATTCGCCGTCACGCTTCTTATCAATCAAATCCACCATTCTCATAAACCAATCACTCCTCAAAGTATTCTCTATAGACTGTCCAATGTGACTGTAATTCACTCCTATTTTACCACGTCCATACCAGTTTACCGCAACCTTTAACCCTTCTGGAAAGAAAGACTCAGAAAGCGAGGTACGCTTGAAGAGCTACCCTCTCTCTAAAGTTTTCTTTTCCCGAAATGGGCAGTGTCAGGGTTAAGCTAGGAGCGTTATGGGAATGGAGGTGTATAATTAGAGAAATGATGTGAGGAAGTGTTGTTATGGAAGCGGTGCGTATCCACAAGTATAGTAAAAGTATTCGGCCTCAATTAGATGAGGTGGCTGTGCCTGAGGTACAAGAGAATGAGGTATTGGTCAAGATTCATGCGGCGAGTGTGAATCCGATTGATTTTAAGGCGGCGCAAGGGGGTATCATGCGTTTGTTCTTTAATGAAAAGACGCCTTATGTGATGGGCCATGATTTCGCGGGGGAAGTGGTTCAGACGGGCAAATGTGTGACGAAGTTTCATGTCGGTGAAGCGGTTTACGGAATGAGAATCGGCGCATTTGCGGAGTATATTGCGGTCACGGAAAATCAATTGGCGACGATGCCGTCGAATTTGAGTTATGAGGAAGCGGCCGCGTTACCAATGGCGGGCTTGACTTCTTATCAAGCGCTGCATGATTATATGCATTTAAGTGCGGGTCAGAAGGTCTTGATTCAAGCAGGTTCTGGCGGTGTCGGCTCATTTGCGATTCAATTAGCGAAAGTGTTGGGCGCTGAGGTAGCAACAACGACGAGTGCGCGTAATCGCGAATTTGTAGAGGATTTAGGTGCAGATAAAGTCATCGATTATCATGAGCAGAATTTTGCGGAGGTGTTGAACATTATGATGGTGTGTTCGATACTTTAGGCGGTGATAATTTAATAAAAGCGTTTAAAATTCTGAAACCGCATGGAACGGTCGTTTCGATTAATGGCATTCCAGATGCGCGTACGGCTGTGGAACTGGATTTGCCTTTATGGAAGAAATATCTGTTGAGATTCGCGGCTCGAAAGATTAACAAAGCAGCCGATGAACGCCAAGTGTATTATCGTTTTATTTTCACGCGTGATAGTCGCAAGGAATTGAATAAGATTAGAAAATGGGTAGAAGCTGAACACATTCGCCCAGTCATCGATAAGATTTTCGATTTATCTGAGACTAAAGAGGCGCTAGAGTATATTCAAGAAGGACATGCACGAGGTAAAGTGATCATCCGCGTCACAGAAAATGAAATTTAAGATTTAAAAAATACCGCATCATCCTATCTGTTGCGCCCTCCCTCAACTTGCGTATGCGCGACATGATAGATTCATGCGGTATTGCTTTATCGAAAATTATTGAATGCGGATTTCAGCTTCGTCTTCAGAGTCTGAGCCGTCTTCAATTGTAATGTGTGTACGTAATACTAAGGCATTTGTTTCTTTATCTAATGTGAAATTAGCGAGTTGGAATTCGAATGGTTTCTCAATAGATTGTGCTTTTTCAACGACTTGTTCGCTTTTAATTTCGTACATTTGCAGGTTCTGTTGCAAAGTTGAATTTATAGTATAATTTTAACAAAAAGGAGTCTTCTGTATGAACTATTTCAGATATAAACAATTTAACAAGGATGTTATCACTGTAGCCGTTGGCTACTATCTAAGATATGCATTGAGTTATCGTGATATATCTGAAATATTAAGGGAACGTGGTGTAAACGTTCATCATTCAACGGTCTACCGTTGGGTTCAAGAATATGCCCCAATTTTATATCAAATTTGGAAGAAAAAGCATAAAAAAGCTTATTACAAATGGCGTATTGATGAGACGTACATCAAAATAAAAGGAAAATGGAGTTATTTATATCGTGCCATTGATGCAGAGGGACATACATTAGATATTTGGTTGCGTAAGCAACGAGATAATCATTCAGCATATGCGTTTATCAAACGTCTCATTAAACAATTTGGTAAACCTCAAAAGGTAATTACAGATCAGGCACCTTCAACGAAGGTCGCAATGGCTAAAGTCATTAAAGCTTTTAAACTTAAACCTGACTGTCATTGTACATCGAAATATCTGAATAATCTCATTGAGCAAGATCACCGTCATATTAAAGTAAGAAAGACAAGATATCAAAGTATCAATACGGCAAAGAATACTTTAAAAGGTATTGAATGTATTTACGCTCTATATAAAAAGAACCGCAGGTCTCTTCAGATCTACGGATTTTCGCCATGCCACGAAATTAGCATCATGCTAGCAAGTTAAGCGAACACTGACATGATAAATTAGTGGTTAGCTATATTTTTTTACTTTGCAACAGAACCTTATAGGGGATAAAAAACAAAGACACAACTTATAAGTTGTGACCTGATTTGCTCTGTTAATTATGGTTCTATGATATTTGGTGTTTAAGTATAAGAATAGTGTTGATGAATTTTATCTATCAACACCAAATATCATAGGCCCCAAAATTGTCTGACCAGTGTTCGGATTAATTTTACAATCTACCTTTCATGATGAAGTGTTTCGATGACAACGCGGTCTTCAAATGATAAAATAGTGGTGCCCATAAAGGTCCTTCTTTCTAGTGGAATGTTGTGATGACACCATTAAAGACCTTTATGGGTTTTTCTGTCCACTAAAATGTTCAACTTAAATTTTACAATCTATCAATTTTACAATCTACCTAAAAATAAAACATTCACATTACATAGTCCCTAATAAAAAAATAACCGATGAATCGACAAATGACGATAACGGTTATTTTTTAACAAACTTTTTATTTTAGTATTCGCCCCAATATTTAGACATTGTTTGTTTACCAACGCCAGGGTTGAAACTATTAGTTGGATCATTTTTCTTATAGTGCTTGATTAAGGCCGGTGCTGCCAAATATAGATGCCCAACATTGTGTTCGGCTGGATAAACAGCGTGACGCTCATCCAAAATTTTAAGCATTTCTTTTTTAAGTTCATGCGCATCGATGCCAGGTTTTAGAATATAATCCTGGTGCATAACGTGATCAAGTAAGTGACCATAATAAATTTTGTGTTCTATTTTGTCTTCAATCTCTTTAGGCAAATGCTCGAACCACTTATAATCATTACTTGCCAACGCGATATCTAGTGGCAAAATGTCAATACTATCCTGTTTTAATTCTTGATATCGAATCGCAACCCCAGCTGTTACATAGCGGTGAGTTTCCGCTTTACTGGTCTCATTGGCATCGGCTTCAAAGTAGTCGCCACTGGCTTTGTCAAAATAAGATTTGAGATACTCTCGCGCTTCTTCAATACCATTATCAGCCATTTTCAATTGTAGGTAATGGTCGTACTTTTCGTAATAATCATCTAACCGCTTTGGCATTTGATTAGGAAATAAATTACTTAATGTTTGAAGCAAACGATCTGGGAAATAAGGTTTGAAAAACGGAATGTGCTTCAAAAAGCGTTCGCCCCATGCTTTTAGCTTAAACATTTGGGGCAAATGACCCGTACCAATTTTTTCAATCACAATTAGTGAGTCTTTACCATATTTCTTGGCCAATTTATAAGCATTTTTATGCATATATTCACCAGAAACAGGCAATTCTTTGAATGTCGTCATAATATGGCGACGAATATCTTCCAACTCATCGGGATTATTCGTTCCAATGTAAAACATTTGTGTTTTTTTATCCATTGGGAATGTATCTAAGCGGACAGCCAATGCCGCAACGTGACCGGACGATCCAGATACTTCATACAATTGTTTAGGATTTGCATTGTATCGAATAGGCTTATCAGATTCAACGTCACGCACAACCTGTTCATGATGGAACATTGAACCATGATGTTCAGTAGCTGGTACTTGATTCAAATCAAAATTGCGGTTCTGCAAATTAGTAATAATCTCTTCGGGCGTTTTGCCCAAATCAATGCCTAAATGGTTAACTAAGTGCATTTCGTCATGTTCATCAATCCAAACATACAATGATAGCTCTGTATAAGCTGGACCTCTTCTGATCAAAGCACCACCAGAATTGTTGTTAATACCACCAATGACCGATGCACCCAAATTAGATGAGCCAATGACTGAATGTGGTTCACGTTTAAGTGGTCGCAATTCATTTTCTAAGTGAAACAGTGTCGTACCGGGGAATGCTAGTACTTGTTCCCCATTATTGATTAACTGTAAATCTTTAATTTTCATGCCGTTCACAACAACTGCAGAACGGTCATAACCTGGGGCTGGTACGGATCCCTCAGTCAAACTAGTGTTGGCTGCTTGCATAATAATGATAATATTGTTATCATGCAAAACATTAAGCACACGCCACATTGCCATTAAAGTGGTTGGAAATACGACTGCAACTGCATCGCCCTTACCTGAGCGGTACCCTTTCCTAAAACGTAAAGATTTTGCCTTGTCAGTAATAACATTTTTTTTACCAACAACATTGACTAGTTCTTCGACTAAGTCCATATTAACTTCTCCCCTCTATAACGTTTGTAAAAAACGTTTTAATCATTACGCTTTCAATGATACGCTTTTTTTGGTTCTGTTGCAAAGTTGAATTTATAGTATAATTTTAATAAAAAGGAGTCTTTTGTATGAACTATTTCAGATATAAACAATTTAACAAGGATGTTATCACTGTAGCCGTTGCGTTGGCTACTATCTAAGATATGCATTGAGTTGTCGTGATATATCTGAAATATTAAGGGAACGTGGTGTAAACGTTCATCATTCAACGGTCTACCGTTGGGTTCAAGAATATGCCCCAATTTTATATCAAATTTGGAAGAAAAAGCATAAAAAAGCTTATTACAAATGGCGTATTGATGAGACGTACATCAAAATAAAAGGAAAATGGAGTTATTTATATCGTGCCATTGATGCAGAGGGACATACATTAGATATTTGGTTGCGTAAGCAACGAGATAATCATTCAGCATATGCGTTTATCAAACGTCTCATTAAACAATTTGGTAAACCTCAAAAGGTAATTACAGATCAGGCACCTTCAACGAAGGTCGCAATGGCTAAAGTCATTAAAGCTTTTAAACTTAAACCTGACTGTCATTGTACATCGAAATATCTGAATAATCTCATTGAGCAAGATCACCGTCATATTAAAGTAAGAAAGACAAGATATCAAAGTATCAATACAGCAAAGAATACTTTAAAAGGTATTGAATGTATTTACGCTCTATATAAAAAGAACCGCAGGTCTCTTCAGATCTACGGATTTTCGCCATGCCACGAAATTAGGCATATGTTAGCCAGTTAAGCGAACACTGACATGATAAATTAGTAGTTAGCTATATTTTTTTTACTTTGCAACAGAACCTTACCGTGGCATCAAGACTATTAAGAAAAAATCAAAGCTTAAAAGGAAAAATAGCAATTATAGACCCAGCTGAATATCATTATTATCAACCTTTATGGACTTTGGTTGGTGCTGGGGCATCGAGTTTAAAAAGTTCTCGTAAAGATATGAAAAGTGTTATACCTGAAGGTGTTCAATGGATAAAAAATGCTGTTTCAAGCTTTCAACCTGAAAACAATAGCATTATTTTAGGAGATAATTCAGTCGTTAGTTACGAATTTTTAGTGGTAGCCCCTGGATTACAGATTAATTGGTCTTCTATTAAAGGATTAAAAGAGAATATAGGTAAAAATGGTGTTTGTTCTAACTATTCACCTGACTATGTTCGCGAAACTTGGAGACAAATTTCTAAATTTAAACAAGGGAACGCGATTTTCACGCATCCTAATACGCCTATCAAATGCGGAGGCGCACCTATGAAAATTATGTATTTAGCTGAAGATTATTTTAGAAAACATAATATCCGTTCTAATGCTAATGTGATATACAAAACACCAAAAGATGCTTTATTTGACGTAGGCAAATATAATAAAGAATTAGAGAAAATTGTTGAAGAAAGGGATATAATTGTCGATTACAATTATAATCTTGTTGAAATTGACGGAGACAAAAAAGAGGCTACATTTGAACACATTAAAACAAACGATAGAAAGACAATAGATTATGAAATGTTACATGTAACACCACCTATGGGTCCCTTACGTGTACTTAAAGAAAGTACACTTTCAGATAGTGATGGTTGGGTAGATGTTAACCCAACCACATTACAGCATAAAAGCTACTCTAATATATTTGCGCTTGGTGATGCTTCAAATGTACCTACTTCCAAAACAGGAGCAGCAATTCGTAAACAGGCGCCTATAGTTGTTAATAATCTATTGCAAGTAATGGATAATGAAATGTTGACGCATCATTATGATGGTTATACTTCGTGCCCTATCGTTACTGGTTATAATAAATTAATACTTGCCGAGTTTGATTATAATAAAAAACCAAAAGAAACATTTCCTTTTAACCAGGCTAAAGAACGAAGAAGTATGTATATTTTCAAAAAAGATTTGTTACCTAAAATGTATTGGTACGGTATGTTAAAAGGTCTCATTTAAATAACAAGAGTGTGCAGAAAATAACCATTTTCTGTACACTCTCTTTTTATAGCTGAATAAGTAAGTATTTCATATATTTGAGTGTTCAAAAACTCAACAAAAAATCTATGTTCATAAAAGACTTCGTAATTAAGTTATGGTACACTTAAGGTGTATATAGGAGGTTTGCATTTTGAAAATAGGTTATGCAAGAGTTTCAACTGGGTTACAAAATTTGAATTTACAGGAGGATCAATTAAATACATATGGTTGTGAAAAGATATTTAACGACCATATGAGTGGTTCAAAAAGTAAAAGACCTGGTTTAGACAAAGCAATTGAATTTGCGAGGTCAGGAGATACGATTGTTGTTTGGAGACTAGATAGACTAGGACGTAACATGGAAGATCTAATCACATTAGTTAATGAGCTTAACGAACGAGGCGTGAGTTTTCATAGCTTAGAAGAAAACATAACAATGGATAAATCAAGTTCCACAGGACAATTGTTATTTCATTTATTCGCAGCGTTTGCAGAATTTGAACGTAATTTGATTTTAGAACGTTCTTCAGCTGGACGAATTGCAGCACGTGCTAGAGGACGCTATGGAGGTAGACCAGAAAAGTTAAACCAAAAAGATTTAAAATTACTTAAAACACTTTATGATAATGGTACACCAATCAAAACAATTGCGGAGCAGTGGCAAGTTTCACGTACAACAATTTATCGTTACCTCAATAAATTGGAGGACAAGGAAGATGAAAAACAAGGAGAAGTATCTAACTAATTTTTCTGAAGCCAAGCGTAAAGAAGCTACTCAAAAGTACAATATTATAAAACCTTTTATCCTAGGCGAACAATCTTTATCAACCATTTCAAAAAGTAAAGGTATTGCATTAAGCACCCTTTATAGGTGGAATAAGTTATATAAAGAACATGGGCTTAAAGGGTTAATTTATACGACAAGAGCCGATAAAGGAACACGTAAAATAGAGCCAAATATAATTGACAAAATTGAACGTCTTACACTTAAGAATAAAAGAAATAGTATTGCTACAGTTCATAGGAAAATCGCTAATTATTGTATAGAGAATAATTTTGATAAACCCAGCTATAAACAAGTTTATAGTGTTATTAAAGCAATGCCTAAGTCTGTTATTGATTTCTCTCACAAAGGTGAAAAATATTATCAAAATAAGTACGATTTAATACAAATAAGAGAATCCTCAAGACCCAATGAAATATGGCAAGCCGACCATACTTTGCTAGATATTTATATATTAGATCAAAAAGGTAATATCAATAGACCATGGCTAACCATTATTATGGATGACTATAGTCGTGCAATTGCAGGCTACTTTATAAGTTTTGATGCTCCTAATGCTCAAAATACAGCATTAACACTACACCAAGCAATATGGAATAAGAATAATACCAATTGGCCAGTATGTGGTATACCCGAAAAATTCTACACAGATCATGGGAGTGACTTTACCTCGCATCACATGGAACAAGTCGCTATTGATTTGAAAATTAACTTGATGTTTTCGAAAGTTGGTGTCCCTCGTGGTCGCGGGAAAATAGAACGTTTTTTTCAGACAGTTAACCAAACTTTCTTAGAACAACTTCCTGGATATATAAACAATAATGATACTCCTAGCGATTTAATAGATTTTCAAAATTTCGAAGAAAAATTACGATACTTTTTAATTGAAGATTATAATCAAAAAGAGCACAGTGCTATCCAGAGCACTCCTATCAATCGGTGGAACAGTAATCATTTTTTCCCTAATATGCCAAGCAGTTTAGAACAACTTGATTTATTATTATTAGAAATACCTAAATCTAGAAAAATTCATTCAGATGGCATTCATTTTCAAGGCTTTAGATACAGTAATACAAACCTAGCTGCTTATGTAGGTGAGTATGTATTAATTCGTTATAATCCCAATGATATGGCTGAAATACGCGTTTTTTATAGAGATGAGTTTCTTTGTACAGCTATATGTCCAGAAATAGCTAATTATTCAATTGATATAAAAGATATACAACACGCACGTAGTCAGAGAAGAAAACATTTAAAACAAAATATTGCTAGTCCAAGCACCACTGATTTAATTAAGGAAGAAAAAGATTATGGTTATTCACCTCAAGAAACGACTAAAAACGTCAAAAAATTAAAGAGGTATCATAATGACTAAAAATCAGAATTTTATTGAAACGAAAGAGTATAAACGGTTTGCTGAATTTTGCGACGCTTGTATTAAATATCAATATATTGGTATCTGTTATGGTCAGCCTGGTGTCGGAAAAACTTTATCTTCAAGATATTATACAAATTGGGATACTATTGAAAAACAAGTTAATCATAGAGGTTGGGAAGATTTAGCTAGTAAAACGACAGATGATATTTTATCAGTAGATAAGATATTCTATACTGCTCCTGCTGAAAAACAAACAAGATTAAGCAATGAACTATATAGCATTAGTGCAAGTATTGATTTAGGTCAAAAATTACATGTCGTAAATAAGTACGGCCACGATCATAGTAAACATTATAGTGAGACATTTAAATATATTAACCTAATCATAATAGATGAAATTGATAGGCTTAAAGTACAACATTTAGAACAATTAAGAGCTATCTATGATGAACGTAATTTAGCGATGATATTTATTGGTATGCCGGGCATAGAGAAAAAACTATCTCGTTATCCCCAACTATATTCGCGTATAGGTTTTGCACATGAATTTGATAATCTAAGTAAAGATGAGACACATCACATATTAGAATATAAATGGCAAGATTTAGGATTTGATTTAAAACTGGAAGATTTTACAGATTATGAGGCAATAACAACGATTATTAAGATTACAAAAGGGAACTTTAGGCTGATTCATCGCTTATTTGCGCAAATAGACAGAATTATGGATATAAATGGTTTAGATAAAATAAGTACAGAAGTCGTAGAAACAGCTAGAGATAGTTTAGTTATTGGTATTCGTTAGTAGAAAAGCACCGTACTCTATTAAAGTGTACGGTGCTTTTTCCCATTTATTAGATAAAACCATTCTCATATAGCAAGTAAAGTGACATAAGAGGTTTTTCTTGGATATCGAAGTCTAAAAACTTGTGTTATAATCAATGTATCATAAATACCAAAAAACATGAGTTTTCAGACGATGAGAGACGCGTTTATTTGCATCGAGAACTAGATTTCATTAATAAGTACCCATAAAACGATTAAAAGAGGTGGTATTCAAATGGCTAAAATTGGTTATGCACGTGTATCAACACAAGATCAAAGTCTTGATGGACAGATTGATACACTTGAGGAATATGGTTGTGAACGTATCTTTAGCGAGAAAGCGAGTGGTCGTAAAACTAAAAGAACGGAACTTGATAAGTGTCTAGATTATTTACGTGAAGGAGATATCCTAGTTATCTATAAATTAGATCGTCTTGGACGTACAACGAAACAATTAATTGAGTTATCACAATGGTTAGATGAAAACAGCATTGATTTACATATTATAGATATGAACGTATCGACTAAAGATGCGATGGGCAAGATGTTCTTTACCATGATGAGTGCATTTGCGGAACTTGAAGCTAACTTATTAAGTGAACGTACGAAGAAAGGATTAGAAGCAGCACGAGCAAGAGGGCGAAAAGGTGGAAGACCTTCATTACCTGACCACAAGAAAAGAGAGATTAAATTCTTATACGATGAACAAAAACTTACTGGTGAAGAAATTGCGAAACAAACAGGTGTAAGTCGATCGACAGTATATAGGATACTTAAGGATTAAACTCGATGAAAAAACATATTACTTAAGGCTCTTATAGGTATATCTAAATCATTTTATGAACATTGATTTTATGTTGAGTTTTTAAACATATTATATAACGATATGCATAGATTTTGGATTATGAAGAAAGAGTGTGCAGAAAACAGTTATTTTCTGTACACTACAAAATAAAAAAGTCAAATGGTATATACCCCCACGCCGTATTAAATTATTCAAAAGAAATTTTGTATTATCATTCGTTATTGCAATTTTAGTTGTAGCTATCGTTACAGGTTTGATTGTAAACATCATTATTTAAAGGAGGTGAGCTAATGGGAATTAAAGATGTATTAAATAAAATGAAACCTCAGGATCAATCATGCTGTTCGGTAGAAATTGAAGAAAAGAAAGAGAAAGATGAAAAAGAACAGCAAGACAATAATAATTGTTGTAACAATTAATTTAGAAGTCTGTAGAATATATGCTTCTAATAAATAAATGAACGACAAATTCCAATGTAATAGTATGGAATTTGTCGTTCTTTCGTTTCAGTTAAGAAAAATTATTTTGCTTGTTTAGTATTTCTTTAAGACTTATAACAAAAAGGCGTTAATTAAAAACCACATCATTAACCGATACGCAGAAGCGTGCCACAAATAAAACTAAAAAATAGGTTGTATATAACTCATTTTGAACTTGATTGAATATATAGTATATTTAATAAAATGCTTCTATTGTGGCGTAGAATTTGAGAATCAAAAAATGATTAATATAGTTTGAAGAGACTGAGCATAAATACTAGAAAAATGGCCAGTAAATGAGTTTACTATAAACTCATTTACTGGCTTCTCTAATAATTATCAAGACAATTTGCGTTTCTAGGCATACTTTGAAATGCGCTATTTTCTTTAAGAATATTAATATATGACTTGTGTTGGTAATGATAACCTTGGTTAGAGTGTATTGTCATGTGATAGTTAAGATTAGATCTTTTAATTAAAACATTGTTTTAAATATCGATGACAAGGTCTAATGTAGGACGTGTAGATATAAGGTTCGGAATTATATAAATCCATAAAAGGAGATAAATCGAAAACCTTTATACCCCGGGTGGGTATATGTTATAGTATAAGTAGCTTTACTATAACATTTTCATTAGGAGGGGTTAATTTGAATAATAATGGTGAAGAGCATAATCATCAAAATCACATGAATCATTCCAATCAAATGCATCATGATAACCATGCCTCACATCATCATAGTGGCCATGCACATCATCATGGAAATTTTAAAGTTAAGTTTTTTGTTTCATTAATTTTTGCAATACCTATCATTCTTTTATCGCCACTGATGGGTGTTAACTTACCTTTTCAATTCACATTTCCAGGTTCTGAATGGGTAGTGTTAATATTAAGTACAATTTTATTCTTTTATGGTGGTAAACCGTTCTTGTCTGGTGGTAAAGATGAAATTGCTACAAAAAAACCAGGCATGATGACCTTAGTTACCCTAGGTATCTCAGTAGCTTATATTTATAGCTTGTATGCTTTTTATATGAATAACTTTAGTAGTGCAACTGGTCATACAATGGACTTTTTTTGGGAATTAGCAACCTTAATTTTAATTATGCTATTAGGACATTGGATAGAAATGAATGCTGTCGGAAATGCTGGAGATGCTTTAAAGAAAATGGCAGAACTGTTACCTAATAGTGCTATTAAAGTTATGGATAATGGCCAACGCGAAGAAGTTAAAATATCAGACATCATGACTGATGATATCGTCGAAGTAAAAGCCGGAGAAAGCATTCCAACAGATGGTATTATCGTTCAAGGACAAACATCTATAGATGAATCCCTAGTCACTGGAGAATCTAAAAAAGTACAAAAAAATCAAAATGACAACGTCATCGGGGGTTCTATTAATGGGTCTGGAACAATACAAGTCAAGGTTACAGCTGTGGGAGAAGATGGATATCTTTCTCAAGTTATGGGACTTGTTAATCAAGCACAAAATGATAAATCTAGTGCTGAATTGTTATCTGATAAAGTGGCGGGTTATTTATTCTACTTTGCTGTAAGTGTTGGCGTGATTTCTTTTATTGTCTGGATGCTCATTCAAAATGATGTTGATTTTGCATTAGAACGTCTTGTAACTGTGTTAGTCATTGCTTGTCCACATGCTTTAGGCTTGGCAATACCTTTAGTCACTGCACGTTCTACTTCAATTGGTGCACATAATGGTTTAATTATTAAAAATAGAGAGTCTGTAGAAATAGCTCAACATATCGATTATGTAATGATGGACAAAACTGGTACTTTAACTGAGGGTAACTTTTCTGTGAATCATTATGAGAGCTTTAAAAATGATTTGAGTAATGATACAATATTAAGCCTTTTCGCCTCATTAGAAAGTCAATCTAATCACCCATTAGCTATAAGTATTGTTGATTTTGCGAAAAGTAAAAATGTTTCATTTACTAACCCACAAGACGTTAATAATATTCCAGGTGTCGGATTAGAAGGTCTAATTGATAATAAAACATATAAAATAACAAATGTCTCTTATCTTGATAAACATAAACTTAATTATGACGATGACTTGTTTACTAAATTAGCTCAACAAGGTAATTCAATCAGTTATTTAATTGAGGATCAACAAGTCATTGGCATGATTGCTCAAGGAGATCAAATTAAAGAAAGCTCAAAACAAATGGTAGCTGATTTACTATCAAGAAATATTACACCAGTCATGCTTACAGGTGACAATAATGAAGTGGCACACGCTGTCGCAAAAGAATTAGGTATTAGTGATGTCCACGCACAACTCATGCCAGAAGATAAGGAAAGCATTATAAAAGATTATCAAAGTGACGGTAATAAAGTCATGATGGTCGGAGACGGTATCAACGATGCGCCGAGTCTTATAAGAGCGGATATTGGTATAGCAATTGGTGCAGGTACAGATGTTGCAGTGGATTCAGGTGATATCATACTTGTTAAAAGTAATCCATCAGATATCATTCATTTCTTGACCCTTTCAAATAATACTATGAGAAAAATGGTGCAAAACTTATGGTGGGGTGCAGGTTATAATATTGTTGCTGTACCTTTAGCAGCTGGTATTTTAGCATTTATTGGCTTGATTTTATCACCTGCAATAGGTGCTATTTTAATGTCTTTAAGTACAATTATCGTTGCAATTAATGCATTTACATTAAAATTAAAATAAAAGAGGTAAATATAATGTATAAAAAAATGTTCACAATTTTAATTACGTTATTTTCTATAATGTTTATGGTTCCTAATGATACTTTTGCAGAAGGTAAGCACAACATGATGGACATGAAAGAAAATGATCAAAAGCGAAATGATATGATGGATATGAAAAATCATGACGAAAGAAAAAATTTGAATTCTTCACAAGGAAAAAATGAAATAACATTTCCCAAAGTTTTAGAGCCTAAAAAAGATAACAATGGTTATAAAAGTTATACATTAAAAGCGCAGAAAGGAAAGACAGAATTTTACAAAGGTAATTTCTCTAACACTTTAGGATACAATGGAAATTTACTTGGGCCAACTTTAAAATTAAAAAAAGGAGATAAGGTTAAAATTAAGTTAGTCAACAACTTAGATGAAAATACAACATTTCATTGGCATGGGTTAGAAATAGATGGAAAAGTGGATGGAGGCCCTTCTCAAGTTATAAAACCAGGAAAAGAAAAAACAATAAAATTTGAGGTTAAACAAGAGGCTTCTACATTATGGTATCATCCCCATCCCTCCCCAAATACAGCTAAACAAGTTTATAATGGTTTATCAGGGTTATTATATATAGAGGATGACAAAAAGAATAATTATCCTAGCAATTATGGGAAAAATGATTTGCCTATAATAATCCAAGATAAAACATTTGTATCTAAAAAATTAAATTATACAAAAACGAAAGATGAAGATGGTACTCAAGGTGATACAGTCCTTGTGAATGGGAAAGTAGATCCTAAATTAACAACAAAAGAAGGAAAAATACGTTTGAGACTTTTAAATGGCTCCAATGCTCGGGATTTAAATCTTAAGCTAAGTAATAATCAAAGTTTTGAATACATTGCTTCAGAAGGCGGCCATTTAGAAAAGACTAAAAAGTTAAAAGAAATTAATTTAGCTCCTTCAGCAAGAAAAGAAATAGTAATAGATTTATCTAAAATGAAAGAAGAAAAAGTCAATCTTGTTGATAATGATGAAACAGTAATTTTACCAATTATTAACAAAGAAAAAAGTACTAACAAAGACACTACTCCAAAAGTAGATAAAAAAATCAAATTAGAAGGTATGGACGATAATGTTACTATTAATGGCAAAAAATTCGATCCTAACAGAATAGATTTCACACAAAAGGTAAACCGGAAAGAAACTTGGGAAATTGAAAACGTCAAAGATAAAATGGGTGGTATGAAGCACCCATTCCATATCCACGGAACGCAATTTAAAGTTTTATCAGTGGATGGGAAGAAACCTCCAGAAGATATGAGAGGTAAAAAAGACGTTATATCTCTGGAACCTGGACAAAAAGCCAAAATAGAAGTGGTTTTTAAAAATACTGGGACATACATGTTCCATTGTCACATACTTGAGCATGAAGATAATGGAATGATGGGACAAATAAAAGTAACAAAATAATTTATAAGGAGAATTCAATATGATGAAAAAATTGAGCTCAATTATAGTAGCTTCAGGATTAGTATTATCAGCTTGTTCAACTGGTAACGAAGAAGAAGAAAATTCTAAAGATCAAAAACAAGAAAAACATATGAATCATAAGAGTGAAAGTAAAGCCCCAGATAATATGAAAAGTACAGATGACAGTAAATATAAAAAGGACGATAAAATAACAATTACAGCTGATCATATGCCTGGTATGAAAAATGCCAAAGGTACTGTGAAAGGTGCTTATAAAACGTATGCTTATGTCGTGAGTTACACACCTACAAATGGTGATGAAAAAGTTAATAATCACAAATGGGTCGTTAATGAGGAAGTTGCAGATGCCCCTGAAAATGGATTCAAGAAAGGTGATACAGTTAAATTAGAAGCTGACCATATGCCTGGTATGAAAGGTGCAGAAGCTCAAATTGATGATGTAGAAAAAACAACCGTTTATATGGTGGATTATAAATCAACAGAAAACGATGAGATGGTTAAAAATCATAAATGGATGACAACTGACGAACTAAAATCTCGTTAATGTCTATCATTTTAAAGCTTTAAAGTATTTAGTTAGTTATTCACAAATGCAATATGAACTCCCTTTGTTAAGTAGACAAGCAAACAAATAAAATTTATGGCTACTCTCATTATCGTGGATATGAGAGTAGCCATTTGTATAGAAAAATCAGGAGTTATTTTTGTTTTTTGCAATTTAACAAGTAAAATTACTGCAATATAAAACGGAAAGTGACAATATAAAACCTTAAAAAAACAACATTCATTACTGACTGATTAGGGCTTACCCTAATCAGTCATAATAAAGTATTGAATAAATTATCATTTAGATAATTTATTACGGATATCTTGTTTATCATTTTCACTTAATTCTGCTAAACAATGATAAAGATACTCGAAATGCAACAATAGTATTACTGCATTTTGTTTTGTTCCATACTGATTATCATATCCATGCATAATAGAATGTCTATTAATTTCATTAATCTTTTTTTCACCAAATTCAAAATTTCGTTTTAATTTAGATTTATAATATTCTTTGATTTTGAAGTAATCAGAATCAACATAATAATCATGATTAGATTTATACTTGTTTATCGTTTCTTCAATTATAATATTAAAGAGTCGATAATTAGTTTGTCCTTTATAATTCACTGAATTGAATATCATTCCTTCTAGTCTTGCTAGTAATGCAGGTATTACAAGATAATAATATTCCTGCTTATATCCATCTAAAATCTCTTTTAATATAGTAATATCTTCTTGAGGTAGTTTATAACTGATTACTTGGCTTTTTAAATGATTAAAATGAATTTCATCAAAATACCTTGTCATTATCAAATCAATATTTTCTTTAGTTACCTCACAATGATTTGAATTCATTTCAATATAATTAATAACTTCATTTATATCTACATAATCTATCGGTGGATAATCATAGTTAATAAAAATTGAATTTACTGTAGTAGCATTATCAATAAAACTATCTAAAGCATCTTTAAATTCATCTAAGTTAGGTATACTTTTAGCTAGAACTTCTATTGTTTCAGATATTTTCTTACTGTATTTAGATTTTATATCTTTTATTGTTTCGGACATTTTATTGGTAAATTTAGAATTTATATCTTCTATATTTTCATACATACTATTAAAGTTCAATTTATCTAGTATGATGTGTTCACTAAAATTTTTCTTCATTTTAAAATCCCTTCCTTATTTACATAATGACCGTTATCTACATTTAAAACGTATTACCTCCACTTCTCAGGGTTTAACTGAATTTTTATTAAATTAGTATATTTGTTTAATAGTATATCAATTTAATGATTTTGCATTCCTATCTACTATGGTGTTATAATGTACTTAACAAGGAATCCAGCATGGATACACCAATCCCCTCACTACCGCAAATAGTGAGGGGATTTTTGTAGGTGTGGCTATTGTCGCCTATTTGTCTTTGCGATTACGCAGCCAATGCGTAAATAACGCAATAATACAACCACTGATGACTGTGGTCGTGATGTGAACAAGGATTTCCAACATGAATAACACCTCCTCCCTACGTCAAATTGACGCCTGAGAGATAGGCGACTCCATTATTATACCATCTGTATCTTTTGAAGCATATGTACTTCCGATAAGTTGAATTATGTCATTCAAATCTTAAATGGGTGTATTTACTTAGATTGAAATAATACAATTTCTACTTTTCTTTCTGTGTATACATTATACATATGGAAGTTATACATGTGGAAGTTATATATGTATAATGTATACACATATATCATATTTGGTATTCGTATAATATCATGCTAGTATAATAAATATATATAAAAGGACAACATGCGCTAACATGTTGCCCCAATGAGACTGTTAAAAAGACAAAAATAACCTTTTCGAACCTGTCAAAGTTGGAAAGTTATTTTTTGGTTATTGCTAATTAATACTGAACCAATAATTGTGAGAACAACTAAACATGCTATTCGTTCATCGAATCTCCCTATTAAGTAGAACTTAGTAGGGAGATTTCGTTGTAATTTTAAATCAATTTACTTCAGGTCTTAAATTTGTCTTTTCAGGGGATTTTAGAACCCTCTCTATATCAATTTGCTTAATTCTGTTGATAATTTGTTTTTTGTCTTTATATCCATAATTTTCAACTCTATCTAATGTTAATTGCGTTAAAAATTTCACTGGATTTTCAGGATAGTAACTATCACCTAAATACCTTTTAATTTCTTTCTCTGTATAATGAATGAAATTTTCCTTAGCAACGACTCCCGTTAATGAATAAAATAAGAATTGTCTAGCTTTGTTAAATTCATACCATTTCACAAAAAACTCTCTAGTAAATTGAATTGCTTTTTTTATTCCTATATCTTTATGAGTTTTACCTTCTAAATAATAAAACATATATTCGTAGCAATATTTGGGAATCAATATGACGCTTTGTCTTTCTGAAAAATAATAATCTTTAGATAATTCTTCAGAGTCATGAATATTAGTATTTTGCAGAATATATGACCCAACTGATTGAGAATTAATGTTGTTCAGTGTGCGTAATGAACTTGAAGAAAGTAAATCAATATTTATATTCAAGTAATCACATAATTTTATAATATTACTAATACTAGGATCAATTTCACCTTTTTCCCATTTTCTATACTCTGCACTTGAAATACCCAAATCCTTTTCAATATCTTCAAATCTTATATCAAACTTTTCTCGATAATAATTTAACAAATTAAAATATTTTGTATCTTCTTCATCATAATCAAAGTAGTCATCTTCAAAAAGTTGTCTAATTTCGCCTAATGAGAATTCTATATTTTGTATTAGTATATTCATATTAATAGGTTCACGTTTATCATTAAATTTAGTATATCCAGCAGAACCTGTCTCTAAGTTTATAGGAAATTGTAAATCATTTTCATGATTATATGAACTAAATAACTCCAAGTTATCTAAGAGGCCCTTAGCTCTCCTAATAATAATACTGCTACTTTCTTTACTAACATCTCGATATAGATAGTCATAATACTCTCTCATTATCAACTCATATTGGGGAATGGCTACCCAATCATCATGTTTTACTAAATCAAATTTATGGATTATATCAGACAAATTTTTAAACGTTTTAGGCATCCACTCTGAATAGCCATGAAAATATTCTTCAATATTATTATCAATCAAAGTAATCTCTTCTGTGTTATAAGATTTCCACTGTTTTGTTAAAAATTGGTATATTGTCATATTAAAATATTTTGCAATATCATCAACGATACAATAAGTAAATGCTTTTTGATTAGATTCTAAAAATGTTATCTCCTTTTTAGAATAATTAGAAAATCCACTAAGTTCATTTAATTCTTTAGCCAATGCTTGTTTAGTTAAATTCTTATTTTTTCTTTCTAGATAAAGCTTTTGGGATAATTTCATATAATCCCCCCCTTTATAAAAATCATACACTACTTTTTCATAAAAATAAAATATTATAATTTTTAAATTTAAAAGCGTACAGTTACAATACGGTTTATTGCTCGCTTAAAATTAAGGGGAAATATGTATTTTTGGTTAATAAAAAACCTCCACAAGTCAAATACAGGTTTTGTGGAGGTTACTCTTATTTTGAAATATCAAATTAATTTTCATAAAATTTTTGTATAACATCTCTAATCTCTTCTTTTAATTGCTCATCTCTTTTATATCCCTTTAAATTAATATATTCAGCATCATCATTTACATACTGTAAAAAACGTTTAAAGGTATCCATGTATTTGGTAACTTCAAAATATTCCTCTTCTATATTTTCATAGTCTTCTTTCAACACTTCATCTTTGTTATGATCTACTTTAAATTGTATTTTAAGAGCTTCATTTTCTTTTTCAAGCTCATTAATTCGTTCATCTACCGGATAAACAGCTGTCGGCTTAATACGATTTCCTAATGCCACAAGCCTTGTATAAGCTGTTGGATTTAAGTTTCTATCTTCTGCTAATACTTTCACTTTTTCATACTCTTCTTCAGTTAAATTAATATTAATTGTTTTAGCTTTTTTATGATTCTTGCTTACCATTTCCACCACTCCTAAAATTAGTAATTACTTAGTAAAAAGTACATTCTTAAACTAAGTAATTGATTAGTAAACACTCTATCATAAATAACTAAGCAATTACTAATACCTTATATAAGAAAATCATTGATTATAAACAATGATTTAAGGACTCCTTTCGGGAGTCTATAAGGAGTCCTTAGACTCCCGATTTTTCTATCCCTTGTGGCGCAAGGAATAGAAGAATCATTGATTTTACATCGAAATGCCATGTAATATTACGCTAAAGTCAGGTTTTATAAATATATAAGATTGCTAAAATTACTGTTATGAAAGTATTTATAACAAATGAAACATTCATTTTGAACCCCAGCTATGCTGGGTGCCATCGTGATGGCATTGTTCACCCTTATCCTGTTGTCTGGGACTCCTTTTCGAGACTCCTCTAGTTGAATTCTTAGCCACATAAATGCATTTTCAATGTTCTAAAAGTTTAAATAACTCCCCTTCTTAAAACGTATATTAGGCTTCGTTTTTTATCATTACAAATACTACTAATAAACTTCCAATAAAAAATGACCTATTGCATTAATTTATAATACATGTAGATCATTTTTCACTCACAATATTATTTTTTAAAATTCATGTTATTTTTATATATTGTTAAGCTAGAAATATTCTGATTTAATTAAGACTTTGATGAATTCAAAAAAGAAGGTAAGTAAATTGAAATTTTAAGCTTTATAGGCTTTACCATTTTTCTTTGGGCAAGAAATGTAGACGCATCAGGCGCCATACAAATGACTGAATTGAAATGGGTTAATATTGCTGTTATAGGAACTACATATTTAATTTCTTTAATCATACAGCTAATATGGCTAATCATTAATTTAGTCTTTTCGAGAAAACAAAAAGTACAAGTACTGAATTAAGTAGACGGCTTGAAAGAACCTAAACAGTCCGTATTGAAATAAAAGATACCCATTTTATCTGGGGTATCTTTTTGTTTTTATATAGATTTATTTGGATTTTAAAGGGATATTTAGAGCCAAAACAAGAGGGCTTTCTATCATTCAACATATATCGAACGAGATTTTTGGGGAATAGATTTTTATAAATTCAATTATGTTTCAAATCATTTTAAAAAGATTGTTATTTCTATATAGCATCAAGACAAGAAGAAACTCGTTTCACTCGTTTCAAAATCCCTCTTGATTTTTACAGAAAAAATCTTTAATTTCATCATCTTTAATAAAATAATAAGCCATCTTTCCATCTTTCCAAAAATCAAGAACATCATTTTTATACAAAAGTCTCAAGTGATGTGATGTAGAAGCAACACTCATATTTAATATCAAAGAAATATCACAAACACACAACTCATTTTCCTTAATCAAAGATAATATGATTTTTAACTTCTTTTCATCACATATTTTTTGAAAAATACTAAGTAGTTTTTGTGATTTATCATCTTCTAAAAATTTCAAAGCATTATTCACTTTATCTTCATGAATACAGATCACATCACAAGCATTTGCCTTGCCCATATAAACCACACCTTAATTTAAAATATAAAATCAATTATTGTTTGAATTGTATTATTTTCAATAATAATAAATAACCCTAAACCAATATAAATAACAGCCATTATCCAACGACTAAACTTCTCTACAATTTCTCCAACACCTGAAATATTAGCTAATTTTTGTGCTGAATATACTAAAACAAAAATCAATATTAAAAATACAAGAAGAGTAACTAATAAGTCGACAATATCTAAAGTCACAAAGTAAGGAACAAAAAGCCCAATATTATCTGCACCACAACTAGCGACTGTAACCAAAGCAACAATACCGACTAATTTTGACAACCCTTTTTCATCCAATTCTTTTTTAGCTCTTTTTTCGCCCTCACAATCGTCATAAATAGCAACTTTAATACCTAAGTAAATCGGTATTAAACCTAATAAACCCAACACCCATTTTTCCGGAACATAATTCAAAACAAAAGCTAGAAATAAACTAACTAATATTAAAATTACAGAACCTAAATATTGTCCGATATAAATATCTCGATATTCTTTTCTAGTATTTGCTCTAGCAAAAAATATTAATAGTATTACCAACAAATCTACTGCTGTAGCAATATATAAAACAGCAGCAGTAATCACAGTCGAAAACATAAAGCACCTCATTCAAAAATATTTTTGAATGTATTGTAGCTTATATTTAGCAAAAATCATAGATGCGTGTTCTATTTTTTATTATCGTCTTGATAATCATAAAAATAAAACACTCCTTTTTAGCAAAATTTATCACAATAGTTATCGCTTTACAGGTCTATTTTTCATCGTTATAATCCAGTTAATTCTCGCAAGGGCGCACTTATGCGTTCTAAAAGAACGCGTGTAAAAACCATAATCGACCTTCGTCGATTTTTTTAATCTTAGTTTTAAGTAATCGGCGTTGTGGCGCAGATACAAAAATTAATACTACATCAAAATTTAACTAAGATTTAAGCTACTAGTTTTTTGCTAGTAGCTTTTTTATTTTTAAAATTTTAAATACCTTTATTTTGAATTTTAAGGGGGCATTTTAAAGATTTAGGGGTAATTCATATAGTTTTTATGCCTAAAAACTTATATAAGCTCTTAAAACGCAAATATGAGCCGAATAAATATATACTATTTCCAAAAGCAAAAATTTGAGCAAAACCAGTGTCGCTTTTTAAGACACTGCCCAGTTACATGCAAATTTAAAAATTGCCATAAAAACTGGTCAACCATGCCGGTTGAACGTTATAGTTCCCGCAGGGGCAAAAATATAAAAAAACGTTAGCTTAAAAGCTAGCGTTTCAAATCTTTTAAGTAATCATTTTGTTTTTCAAAATGCCAAATTGCCGTAATTGAATGTGCTTTTTCTTCTTCGTCTGTTGTTTTATCTTCGTCACTTGTATTAATCAAATTGCCATCTTCGACATCATCTAAATTTAAAATCTTATGTTTTTGTTTAAGCAATCCACCATAACTCAACATACGTTTTCGGTATAAACCTTTTTCCAAATCGTTCACGATTTTTTGATTTCTTTCGTCATCATCAGTTAAAAAATCAGATGACTTAACCGAATATTTAGAGGTTTCTTTGATTGCTATAAGATTATCTAAATTATTGGTTAAAGATATTATGTTGTTTCATGTTTTGACGACGCATATTAAGTGCGTGTATTTCTTCAAGTTCAGCTTTAATCGATTGCATTAAATATCCTTGCATAGCTTCAACGGTTTCATTCTTTTGTAGCAGCATCGCTTTAAATCGTTTTAATACACTCACAAGTTCGAACTCCACGTCTTCTAAACGGTAATATGTATTATGCGCATTATTAAATGATTTTTTTCCTTTAAGTAAAACACTTTTAATAATACGAATTTCTCTAATTTCAAAATTACTTAAGTAATCTTTGATTTGTTGTGGCAATTCTTCAAGCACTTGGAATTTTAAGGCATCATTATTAAATTCAGTTTGTTGATGATTTGTATGATTCGAATGAGAGTTTTCAGAAATATTGTTAGGTGTATCATTCAAATCATTCGTATCATTGTTCTCAGTCTCTATATAATCAGTATTACTTAAGTCAGTATCATTAGGGTCTAAGTTTTGGGATTCTGGAGTCCCATTATTTGGGAGTCCTTGATATCACTCGATTCGTCATCGTTCGAAGTACTATTTTGTATTTCTTTTTCAATAGTTATATTCGTTTCTATTTCATGAAGATATAGTTTGTTCGGTCGATTAAACCCGGTTTTAACTTGTTCCAGTAAACCAACCTCTTGTAACTCTTTTTTTATTTTAGTTATTGTATTTTTACTTTTATCTAACACTTCTTGAAGATTTTCATTAGTAAAAATAAAGTATATATCTCCATTTTGATCTATCCAATTATTTTTAATAGATAAACTAACTCTATCATTAAGAATTGCATAGGTAACTTTAGCACTATCACTTAGCTTTTTATATTTTTCGTTGATAAATAAAACTTTATGTAGCATATAGAAATTTTGATTGGCTTGATTTTTTATATTTTTTCTAGGCATAATAAAAACCCCTTTCCTATTAAAGTTTTGGATAGAGGTAATAAAACATTACAAGAACACATAAATTTTCTGCTTGCACTTTGATGATATAGTTGTATATAATACAGATATCAAAAGATTTATAAACGTGCTGCAACGTTTTATCACCAAACCCCGACTATTACCAGTAGTTGGGGTTTTGTCATGTTAAGGTTATTATATCACTTTGAACAATCTTATAAAAGGGAAAATGCAGGCTTATCAAAGGTTCATAAAGGGTTTATAAACCTTTGATAAAAACCATCAACCCTTTATGAACCTTTGATGAAACGATTGACGGGAATCGTTTTTTAATATTGTAATTACTTTATTAACAAGCTTTATGAGTTTATACTGTTTTATAAAGGGTTGATAAACATTTTATAAAAGGGTTGATGATATGAGAAGCGTGAAAGCTTTGAGTGAAGAATTAGAAGTTAGTAAGCAAACAATTTTTAATAATATTAAAAGATTGAATATAGAAACAATAAAACAGGAAAACACTTCGTTTATTAAAGAAGATAGCGACATAGAAAAAATAGTTCAAAGAGTAAATAAAAATAAGAAGAAATATGGATTTGAAAATGTTGCTGAAAGTAAACAAAAAAAAGACCCAGATAATATTGACGTTGAATCTAAAACTGATGCTCAAATAGTGGAGATTCTTAAAAACCAGATTGATACTTTGAATAATCAAATTGAAAAGCAAGAAAGTCGTCATGAAACAACAATTGAATTTTACAGAAAAGAGTTGCAAGAAAGGTCGAAATTGCTTGAAAATCAACAAGTATTAGCATTAGAAAGTAATAAAAAGATTAAAAAATTAGAAGATCAATTAGAGGAAGAAAGACGACTTAATTATTCTTTTGATACGTCTGTTAATGAGAGACAAAATGTTAATGTACAAGAAGCAACATTTACTGGAGAGTCTAAATATACTGATCAACAACAAGAATGGGAACAGCCTACAGAGGTGCAGCATAAAGATATACCTGAAGAGAAAGAGAATGAAAGCCTCAATGAAGAACCATCCACAATAGACGATAAACAATTCGAAGAAATAGATAATGAATACGAAGATAAGGAAGAAAAACCAACTAAAAAAGGTTTCTGGAGTCGGTTGTTTGGTAATTAACACAATAAAAAGCGCTACAAGCTCATGAACTTGTAGTGCTTTTTTATGCTAGAACTTCTGATAATCAGCGATTATGTTAATAAATGCAAAATCAAACAGAACTTTTTTAATGTTAGCAACAATTTTTATTACCATTTTCTTTTTTCTCATTATTTTCGTCTTTTTTGTCTGTTTTCTCTTCAATTTCAACTGAACAACATGACTGTTCTTGAGGTTTTAATTTTTTTAATGCGTCTTTGATACCCATTTACTTCACCTCCTTAAATGATTAAGTTAACAATTAGACCAGTAGCAATAGCTACGACTAAAATTGCTATAACAAAAGATATTACAAATTTCTTTTTAAATAATTTAGATAACAATACAACTTCAGGAATACTTGCTCCTGCGCCACCTATAATTAATGCTACGACTGTTCCCAGTGACATACCTTTAGATACTAAAGCTTCAGCTATAGGAAGCATTGTTTCTGGTCTAATATACATAGGTATACCAATAACAGAAGCAATAATAACAGAGATAATACTATCGCCACTCGCATATTGTGTTATAAAGCTTTCTGGAATAAATCCATAAATAAATGCACCGATAAATACACCAATAATTAAATAAGGTAACATTGGATATAGGAAAGCCCAAGCATCATTTAGCGCTTGCTTAACACGAGATCCTGATTTATTAGTGAAAAATCCATCACCTTTGACATTAACGCCTTTATAACTCTCTGCTAAATTCACTTTTGAAAAAACAAGGCCAGTTAAAATGCTGAATATCGCTAATACAACAAAATAAACAACAGCAACTTTCCAACCTAATAGAAGCCAAAGCATAAATATCATGAGTGGATTCATGAGTGGGGAAGCGATTAAGAAACTCATAGCTGGACCAAATGGAACTTTTGAGTTTAATAATCCGGCAAGAATAGGAATTGTTGAACAAGAGCAAAATGGTGTAATAGCACCAAAAATCATTCCCAAAATATAATTAATAACTTGATTAGGTTTACTTAAAAAGTGTTTTATTTTCTCTTCTGAAACTATTTGCTGGATTATACTTACAATAAAACTCACTACTATGAATAGTACTAATAATTCAAAAAATAGCATTAAAAACGTCTTTATGAATTCTATACTTGAATCTAACATTAATATAAGTCCTCCAAATTTATTTAATCAACTTTTTTTGATATATAAATTAAAAAAAGTTGATTAATATGATGTATAAGAAGATAAATCCTATAATATTTTACAGCAAGTATCTTCAGTTAATACAACTTGAATTTGTGCTTCATTGATTTTGTAGTAGTTCCAAGTACCATATTTTTCAGGTATTAAAATCTGTGCACTTACTAATTTTTTTAAATGATAAGAAATTTTAGATTGTTTTAAATCTAATAACGCTTCTAAATCACACACACATAATGATTTATTAGAACTCTGGCTAATTTGATTTAGTATTTTCAATCTGTTTTTGTCGGCAAGTGCATTAAACATGTTTTCATAAAAATCTAATTGTTGATCTTCATTCATATCAGTTTTTGCTTTAATAACTTCCATAAAAAGAACACCTCTTTTTTATAATATTTGATTAGAGTTTATATTATCTTTATTTCAATTCTTGTATTGCTTGTTTGTAGTTATTTTCTGTTGATTCACCATACTGATGAATATTACCTTTAAAGAACTCCTTCTCCATATATATTGTAGCTTCTTTTAAAGTGACTTCTCTTGATACCATAACAAGATTTAAATAACTTACAAAGTAACCAACAGTTAAAGTACTTGCATGGTTTACTCGCAATCAGGCACACCTCCTTATTGTCTAAATAATTTTATTCCATTTAATATATCAACTTTTTTTGATATATTAAATATAAATCAATATATACATTATTGCAAGATTAAAAAACTATAATTTCACATAAACTTAGACATGCTCCACAGCAATAGTAAAAATATTTTCTTCCTAACTATATTATTAGAAACTCAAATTAAGTTAAATTTTAAAAATCCAAATCAATACATAGATGCTAATCTATATAGATGCTAATCTATGGTAGTAAAATAATTAATGAGGTGAGTATAATGTTAAATATTGAAATATACGAAGAAGCTATGTGCTGTTCTACTGGCGTATGTGGTCCAGAACCGGATGAAACACTAATAAAGACGAACCAAATCAATGAATATTTAAAACAAAATCAAATAGAAGTTCAACGTTATAATATGAGTAATAATCCGAATGAATTTATTAAAAATAAAGAAGCTATTCGTTTAATTCAAGAAAAAGGTAATGAAGTTTTACCAATCACTTTTATAGAAGGCAATATAGCTAAAACGGGTACTTATATTACCCAAGAAGAAGCCGATGAAATTATTACGGTTAATCAGATGAGAAATGGAGGATGCTGTGATGGAGATGGATGCTGTTAAATACTTAAATAAATTGAATTTAAATAATGTTGAGTTAACAAAATATTTGTTTTTTACTGGTAAAGGTGGCGTAGGCAAAACGACGATATCAAGTTCTATTGCTTTAAACTTAGCAGAGAATGGAAAGAAAGTAGCTTTAGTAAGTACTGATCCAGCTAGTAATTTACAAGATGTATTTCAAATGGAATTATCTAATAAATTAACTAAATATCAACCTATACCTAATCTCTCTATAGCCAATTTTGACCCGATTGTTGCTGCAGACGATTATAAAGCACAATCCATAGAACCTTATGAGGGTATTCTACCAGAAGATGTGCTTTCTGAGATGAAAGAACAGTTAAGTGGTTCATGTACAGTTGAAGTAGCAGCATTTAATGAATTTACAAATTTTTTATCCGATAAAACTTTAGAACAGGAATTTGATTTCATTATATTTGATACAGCTCCTACAGGTCACACCTTGAGAATGCTTGAATTACCTTCTGCATGGACAGATTATTTAAATACAACGAGTAATGACGCTTCTTGCCTAGGGCAATTATCAGGATTGGATGAAAATAGAGATAAGTATAACTTAGCA
The DNA here is from genome assembly GCF_003718735.1 of Staphylococcus debuckii. NCBI lineage: Bacteria > Bacillati > Bacillota > Bacilli > Caryophanales > Staphylococcaceae > Staphylococcus > Staphylococcus debuckii. The sequence continues at coordinate 2,515,617 of NZ_CP033460.1, forward strand.
TTGGAAAAATTACGCAATCCAAAAGATACGACAATGATGTTAATTGCGAGACCTACTCACTCTTCTATATATGAAATTCAAAGAGCGCAACAAGAATTACAACAACTGTCAATTTCTAAATTCAAAGTAATCATTAACAACTATATAGAAGAAAGTCACGGTTTAATTTCAAGTCAGATGAAATCAGAACAAGATAAAAACATTAATCATTTTACTGAATGGTTAAATAACAATCATGCTTATTACGTTCCATATAAAAAGCAGAAAGAAGAAGGTATAGAAAGTTTAACTAATCTATTAAATGATGATAACTTAATTGAAAATGATGACTTTATTGTTGAAGATCATCCGCAATTCAATAAATTAATAGATGAAATTGAAAATAGTAAAGTTCAATATTTATTTACAATGGGAAAAGGTGGCGTTGGTAAAACGACAGTAGCAACGCAATTAGCTACAGCATTATCTAATAAAGGATATCGTGTTCTTTTAGCAACTACTGACCCTACTAAAGAAATTAATGTTGAAACCACAAGTAATTTAAATACTGCTTATATTGATGAAGAACAAGCATTAGAAAAATATAAAAAAGAAGTACTAGCCACAGTGAATGATGATACACCACAAGACGATATTGATTATATTATGGAAGATTTAAAATCACCTTGTACAGAAGAAATAGCATTTTTCAAAGCTTTTAGTGACATTATGGAGAATCAAGAAGACATGGATTACGTAATTGTAGATACAGCTCCTACAGGCCATACCTTGCTGTTACTTGATTCTAGTGAAAATCATCATAAAGAACTAAAGAAAAAATCAACTCAAACTACCAGTAATGTTGAAACATTATTACCCAAAATTCAAAATAAAAATTTAACACAGATGATAATCGTAACACTAGCAGAAAAAACACCTTATTTAGAATCTAAACGTTTAGTAGAAGATTTAAATAGAGCTAATATAGGCCATAATTGGTGGGTTGTTAATCAATCGTTAGTTACGCTAAATCAACGTGATGACCTTTTTAGTAACAAAAAAGAAGATGAATCAATTTGGATAAACAAGATTAAAAATGAAAGTCTTGATAATTATTTTGTCATACCTTATGGAGGGTTATCATAATGAAAAAAATTGTAATCATTGGTTCAGTTGCTGCCGGTACAAGTGTCGCGGCTAAAGCAAGAAGAAATAGTGAAGATGTGGAAATTACCGTTTTTGATAAAGATAGTGATATTTCGTATTCAGTATGTGGTATTCCCTACTATATAGGCGGTAATGTATCTGATATTGATGAACTCACGCCACGAAATGCTAAATGGTTTAAAGAGCGCTTTAATATAGATATTTATACAAAATATGAAGTGAATCAGATAAATGATACTGATCAAACAATAACAGTTACCAATTTAGTAAATGATGAAAAGATGATTCAAGAATATGACGAATTAGTATTAGCAACAGGTTCATCGCCTAAAGAACTCCCTCAATTAAATAGCGAAGAATATAATAATGTGTTTAAAGTTAAAAATATTAATGATGCCAAAGCAATTTATAATTATATTAATGACCATGATGTTCAGAATATAACAATCGTTGGCGGTGGATTTATTGGTTTAGAGATGTTAGAACAATTATCTAATTACAACACTTCAATTGTTCAACGTAACACTTTTATGCCTCATTTAGACTACGATATGAGTTTTATGATTCAAGAATATATTGAAGATAAAGCTAACGTATATACCTATAATGAAATTGACATTATTGATTATGATGAGAATCATACGATAAATAGAGTCAGCTTAAAAACTGGCGAATTAATTGATACAGACTTAATCATTATTGGGATTGGTGTCACACCAAATACTAAATTAGCTAAAGAAATTGGTATTAATATTGGAGAATCTGGAGCAATACAAACCAATAAGTATTTGGAAACAAATATTCCTCATATATATGCAATTGGTGATGCAGCAGAAAGTTATAATTTAATTACTGGTAATCCTATATATAGACCGCTAGGTTCTACAGCAAATAAAATGGGTCGTATTTTAGGAGATCGATTAACTGGTGGAAATCTAGAACATAAAGGCATTTTAGGCACAGGCATTGTCCGTATCTTTGATATGACAATTGCCCAGACAGGTTTAACCGAAAAAGAAGCTGTTGAGTTAGAAATTGATATTGATGTATTACACAATGTGAAACCGAATCGTCCAGAATATATGCAAGGTCAAGAAATGGTAATTAAAGCTATATTTGATAAAAATAATTCTAAATTACTTGGTGCGCAAATAGTTGGGTATGAGGGCGTAGACAAGAGAATTGATGTACTAGCTACTGCTATAACATTTGGTGCCAAAGCAGAAGATTTATTTCATTTAGATTTAGCATATTCACCTCCTTTTTCTACAACTAAAGATCCTGTTATTTATACAGGGATGATTGGTCACAATATTACTCGGGGACGTAAAATTATAACGCCTGAAGAAGTCGTAAAACAAAAAAATGATTTATTGATTTTAGATGTACGTTCTCCAAAGCAATTTGAAGTTGATCATGTTGATGGAGCGATTAACGTCCCATTGAAAACGTTGAGAAGTTATGCAAAAACGTTAGATGAAAATCAAACAATCGTGACTTATTGTAATAAAGGTACTACTGGTAATGCTGCACAAAACGTACTTATTAATTTAGGCTTTAAACAAGTATATAATTTATCAGGTGGCAATAAAAATTATCAACGATATAAAAGATTTCAAGTAGAAAGGGAGAAGAAAAATTGAATTATAATGAGATATCACAATACTTGAAAGTGATTGCTGATAGTAGCCGTCTTGAAATATTAGATTTGTTATCTTGTGGTGAATTATGCGCTTGTGATTTATTAGAGCATTTTTCTTTTTCTCAACCCACATTAAGTCATCATATGAAAGTATTAAAAGACAATAATTTAATTACATCCAGAAAAGATGGTAATAAAAATTTATACAAATTGAATCATGACGTATTGGATGACGTTACATCACGACTGACTCTATTGAGTTCCAGTACTGTCCCATGTATATGTGAAACAGTAGAGAAAGGTGAGTGTTAATGATGACGATATTAGCAATCATAATATTTGTATTAACGTTAATTTTTGTTATATGGCAACCTAAAGGTCTAGATATTGGTATTACTGCATTAATTGGTGCTGTAGTTGCTATAATCACTGGCGTTGTAAGCTTTTCAGACGTACTAGAAGTTACTGGAATTGTTTGGAATGCGACCTTAACTTTTGTTGCAGTTATTCTTATTTCACTCATATTAGATGAAATTGGCTTCTTTGAATGGTCTGCTATACATATGGTGAGAGCATCAAAAGGTAGCGGATTGAAAATGTTTATCTTTATCATGCTATTAGGTTCAGTTGTAGCAGCTTTCTTCGCAAATGATGGAGCAGCTTTAATACTTACTCCTATTGTTTTAGCTATGGTTCGTAGTTTAGGATTTGATAAAAAAGCGATATTTCCATTTATTATTGCTAGTGGTTTTATAGCTGATTCTACATCATTACCGCTCATTGTCAGTAATTTAGTTAATATTGTTTCCGCAGATTATTTCGATATTGGATTTATTGAATACTTCAGTAAAATGATTATACCTAATATATTCTCATTGCTCGCAAGTATTCTTGTTTTATGGTTATATTTTAGAAAGTCTATTCCAAAAACATTTAATGCAGTAAACATTAGAGAACCAAGAGAAGCGATTAAAGATAAAAAACTTTTTAACATCTCGTGGATCGTACTTGGTATATTACTCATTGGTTATTTAATAAGTGAGTTTATAAATATTCCAGTATCCATTATTGCTGGTATCATTGCTTTAATATTTGTATTATTAGCGCATAAATCTAAAGCCGTGCATACGAAACAAGTAATTAAAGGTGCGCCATGGAATATTGTTTTATTCTCCATTGGTATGTATCTCGTCGTATTTGGTTTGAAAAACGTGGGCATTACAACACTTCTTGGTGATGTACTAACAAACATTTCAAGTTATGGCTTATTTAGCTGCATTATGGGTATGGGCTTTGTAGCTGCATTCCTATCCTCTATTATGAATAACATGCCAACCGTTTTAATAGATGCAATAGCAATTGGTCAATCGAGTGCTACAGGAATATTAAAAGAAGGTATGATTTATGCGAATATTATCGGATCTGATTTGGGGCCTAAGATAACACCAATTGGTTCGTTAGCCACACTTCTTTGGTTACACGTACTAACTCAAAAAGGTGTCAAGATTTCTTGGGGAACCTATTTTAAGACCGGAATTATTATCACAATCCCTGTTTTATTTGTAACCCTATTAGGTCTATATTTAACACTAATAATTTTTTAAAAGAGAGGTAATAATAAATGGATAAGAAAACAATTTACTTTATATGTACTGGTAATTCTTGTCGTAGTCAAATGGCTGAGGGCTGGGGAAGAGAAATACTCGGCGAAGAATGGAATGTTTACTCAGCAGGTATCGAAACGCATGGCGTAAATCCTAAGGCGATAGAAGCTATGAAAGAAGTGGATATTGACATATCAAACCATACTTCTGATTTAATTGATAATAAAATTTTAAGACAATCAGACCTAGTTGTTACACTTTGTAGTGATGCTGATGAGAATTGTCCAGTCATCCCGCCTAATGTAAAAAAAGAACATTGGGCGGGATGACCCAGCAGGTAAATCTTGGTCAGAATTTCAACGTGTAAGAGATGAAATAGGTCAAAAGATCAAGCAATTTTATGATAATTAAGTTAATATAAAATTCAAAAACAGAGGATAAGCATTGTTATATGTGCTTATCCTCTGTTTTATATAATGATATTTGCTGCTTACCTTTTTCTGTTAGTTCTGCATATATTGTTGTGCCACATATAGGAAAACACCCATTGTAGAATAACTCTATATTTTTTGCTAAATCTTGCCTCGCTATGCTTTCAAGTGCTAATAAAAAATTTTTTCGCTTACATCTAAAGTTTTAAAATCTACACTTTATTCTTCTCTAATCGATAACAGTACATTATACACTAAATCTTGTTTTAACAACGTTCATCACCTCTTATTTATCTAGATGACGATACAAGGTTGCTCTACTTATATTTGTCTGTTCTTTTATCTCATCTAAAGTGTATTTTTTGCTCATATACATCTCAATAGCATCTCTAAGGTTATTATCATCGCGTTTGGGTCTACTTTAATCAATCAAAAATTTAAGAGAGAAAAACACATCTATAAATTTTTTAACCAGAAGATTTTTTTCTAATTATAAATGAATAACGTTCGTAAAAGTATATGCAAAATATTGAACGTTCGTAAACTATTTTTATATGTTTAAGAACGTTTATTTTAATCTATTTCAAATGTTTTCAAACCGTTCTTAAAGTGGTAAGATCTTGTGGCCGTAATCATTAATTTACTTTATGTTAAAATAAACGTAATCACTTCTTAAAATTTAGGTTGAGGAGGAAATATAAATGAACAAGAGAGCATTTATTAGTTTTGATATAGATAATGATGAAGGAGCGAGGAGAATGTTAGCTGGTCAAGCAAAATTTCCCGATAGTCCTTTTACATTTAAAGATAATTCTGTAAAAAAACATTTGCCTGGAGATTGGGAAGCAAAAGTCCGTAGGAGGATGGACAATGTTGATGTAGTAATAGTTCTTTGTGGAACTAAAACTCATACGGCGACAGGGGTGGCTAGCGAGTTATCAATCGCCAGAGAAAAGAATAAACCATATTTTTTATTAGCAGCGTATTCTAATAAAAATTGCACTAAACCAACATCAGCCTTTGCTTCAGATAAAGTTTATAATTGGACTTGGGACAATCTCAAATTATTAATCAAAGGGAATCGATAGGAGAAATCAAACTATGAAAATATTTGTAATTCATAGGTTCAAAGAGAGTGGAAAAGCTAAAGAAATACTAAAACAATTATCAAAGGAACATAATTTGAAATTAGAACCTACTTTGTTAAATAGCACAGGAGTGGAAAAGTGGAAGCAAAAGGCTGAGAATGCTATTTATGAAGCAGAGGCTGTAATTGTTTTTAATCCTGAATCGTGCAATGAATCTAAAAACTCTCTATGGGAAATCGAAAAAGCGAAAGAAGCAAATAAAGAGATTATTGAATTTTATATTGATAGTGAAAATACATCTGCTATTTCACAATTAATTTCAAAGTATAACTTTAAGGAAGAATTCGATGAATGCTTCTCAAAAAATAATGACGATTGCTTCCAATTGTATGAAATGATGGTGCAATCATCGGAGCAGTTAATTCAAAGAAGACAAAAAACGAATGCTTTCTTTATTACAGTGATTGGTAGTTTGCTTGCTATCGCTGGTCTATTGGTTCAATCGGGAGTTTTGATGGATGAAACTGTTGGCATACTATATGGCTTATCTGTGGTGACTTTACTTCTTTGTAAGTCATGGAGTAATTTAATAGATAATTATGGGAAACTTAATAAGGCTAAATTTGATGTCATATTGCGTTTAGAAAAAGATCTTGGTGCACAGATCTATTCAGCAGAATGGGTGGCTCTCGGAAAAGGATTACGTCCCCAAAAATATAAATCATTTACAGCAACCGAAAAAAATGTACCCTTATTTTTTGGTTTGTTAATAATAGGTCTTACAGTCAGTTTGTTTATTTACAATTATGGGGGCAAGTGAGAATTTTTTAATTATCCAATAGTGTGTGACAGTTGTTGTAGTATAGATCTTATTTATTTATATATTTCTCATGATACTCCTACCAAGATTTCGCTTTGATAAGTTTGTACTATACTGAGACCCATACTTTAATTCAATTTTTTTATCGTAGTTTACATAACATCGCTTATTTATAAGAAGGTACCAAAGTATAAAGGGATAGAAGATGCTAGTTCAGCCGCATCATCTATCCCTTTTAATATGGAAAAGTATATGAAGAATTGAAGAGCAAGATTCAAGAATACATGATCTCAAATCTCCTTCAACATAGATTAGGGGGATGAATAGTATAATATAAAAAGATTACAGTAATTACCTATTTGCAGATTAACAGAGTATTGTTAGAAAACCTTAAACTATGTATCTAACATATCCCATTCATCTCCTAAAACCCATCGTAATGCAGAGAGTTTTCCGTTAATCATTCCCCATTCAAATTCATCCCACGGAATTAGCTCTTCCGAGTCATATTTCTCTTCGACTTTTTCAGCTGCTCTAAGCGCTCCTTCCCAAATATCGCGTTGGATTGGTCGTGTTGAATGGCTCTTGATTGGGAAGTTTTCTTCTTCAACAATTTGAATCATTCCTTCTTCGACTTTTTCTCTTAAAACCTGATGACGATTGTACCAAACTTTTGTGCCAAGCTCTTCGATAGCTTCGATAATTTCAGTCAGTCTTCTTGGTTCTTCAAGCCAATTATATTCAATCATTAGATCGTCAAATTCTTCTGGTTGAATATATTTTAATGCTTCACCTAAAGTTATAAAATAAAATGATTTTGCCGACGAAAAATATTCTTCGATATCCGGGTGCGGTAGTTTGTTATTTTTCTCCTGATGACTGAAATCATGAGTATTATGTGAGATAAAGACATAACGATTTTCCACCACTTCTTTTTCTCTGACAGCATCTGCATAAACCTCGATTAATATTGCATCACCAATTCCATTACGTTGTCTGTGAAACGGGGCTCGTTTATCGATAGCACGCTGTGCTGATCGAATTTTCACTGCATCTGAAATTTCAATTATGGGAGTACTACTAAACAATCTTTCTATCTGATTAACCATATCAGCTGCAGCTTCACCTAACATAGGAAGTCGATGATCAACATCATTAAGTTGAGTTATCACATCCATTTTTTGTTCTGGATCGCCAAATTTATCAATTACTTTCTTTACTCTTTTCAAAGTACTAGATAAACTTCGTCCACTTTGTTCGACGATACGGTCTTTATTTCTCTCAAATTCATCGATAATTGTCCTTGGTAGAATCAACTCCACTTTTCCTTGTTGAATTGATTCTTCAAGTGCATCTAAAGTCGCTTGTTGCTGATAATCTTTTGCAAGATCAAGCCAAACACAGGTATCAATTAGAATCTTATACAAATATTCAACATTCCTTTCATTTGATTTGAGATATTACTTTCAATTTATAACTCGGCCAATCTACAGCTTCTCTATCTATATTGAAATTATCTTCCTCTACATGTTACTTAGAGTTTTCTGCCACTGTAGGTAACTGTACTGAGATAATTAGATATTTTTTTCAAAGTCAGGAAGAAGTATCTTTCCTACGTTTTCTATACCTCTTAAAGTTCTATTTGAAAAGATATCATTGGATAATCTCTATTTGTAAATATTTGTTCTACAATAATAATAACAAACTATAGACCAACTATCAGAAATTCATGAAGGTAGAATAATAATTAAATTAAAAATAGTAGTTCAAAAAAACGTTCCGAATAAGAAATGATGCAAGCGAGTGGTGTTTTTAAATCATGTGCAAGATTTTGAATCAACTCATATTTTTCTTGCTGCTCAGATTTAATTTGTCCCATCTGTTCTGTTATTTCTTTTGCCATCTTATTAAAAGAGTGACTGAGTTCTTTGATTTCGCGTGGAGAATTGAAATTAATCGGTTCCATTTGGTAATTGCCATTTGCAAACTCTTTAGTTTTAAGATTAAACACTTTAATTCGTTGTACAAGCGGAGTTAAAAATAAACTGCAGATCAACAGTGCTAAACAACTTGAGATTATCGCACTAATGGTCAGTAGGGCCGTGGTATGACCATTAAATAACATTAACTTATAGGCCATACCTAAAATTGTAGATGCCAGCAAGATACTTGAAAGTACACCGATAATGACTTGAGTTCTAATTGAAAACATCAACTTTGTTTCCTTTCGAAAGTATATCCCAGTCCCCAAACTGTCTTAATTGTATAATCATGATAGTTGAATTGCTCGAATTTTTCACGTAAACGATGAATATGGACGTTGACTGTGTTTACATCTTCGTAGTAATCATATTGCCACACTTCTTGGATCAATTCTGATTTTGAAATGACTTCATTTTCATGTTTTCCTAAATACCACAACAATTCAAATTCTTTAATACGTAAGTTGACGGGTTCATCATAAATGAGTGCGCGTTTCTGAGTATCGTTCAATTCGAGTGCGCCGAATTTGAGGCAAGACTGCAAATTCATGCATCTTTGTACACGATTTAGCAGATTGTTTGCACGAAGTACTAATTCTCGAGGGCTGAATGGCTTGGTCATATAATCATCTGCACCTAAAGTCAGTGCATAAATAGTATCTTGTTCTTGAGTCTTAGCGGATAAGTAAATAAACGGGATGTCCAGTTGCCTCTGTTTCATTTCTTTAACAACATCGTAACCATTGAGTTCAGGCATCATAATATCTAAAACAATTAAATCAATTGAATCATTAAGGTGTTGAAGTGCTTCTTCACCGTTCGAAGCAGTCGTAACAGTATAACCTTCATATTCAAAGTAGGTTTGGCAGATATCTACAATGTCTTTTTCATCGTCTACGAGCAGGATGTGGTTCATGTTTGTATTCACCTTTTTCTTTAATATATAGGATCATAGATTTTAAGGATATCTTATTAAGAATAGCAGGATTCATAAGAAGGATAATAAAAAATGCAAGTTGTACCGGATAAGTAAAAATCATATCCGATAGAATATAATTTAGCATAACAAACGCACCAAAGAAACTCGCAATTTGTGACATTATTCCGAACAATAATCCTAGACCGATTGCTACTTCCCCTAAAGGCACTATAATATTGAAAATTCCTGTAGTATGAGCCACGATATGTTCAAAAAATAATTTAAACCATATAGGTGAATCTTCATTCTGAATGACCACAGGCACTAAACCATTGATAGTAAAGCCACCTGTTAATTTTTCCCAGCCTTGTACAAATATATAACCGCCTGAACCTACACGGATAATGAAAATGATAATGTATTGAATATAGTGAATAATATTTTGGTAATTGTTCATGTTGTTTCTCCTTTGAGGTAATTTGATTTAAAAATCGGGAGCAAATCAAAGAGCAAAAGCTGGGATATTATGATGTCCCAGCCTCGTAAATTCTATTCTGACTTTGATTTATTTTACTTTAGCTGCACCAAAAATCACATGCGCTTTCTTGCAATAAATAGTAACTTCATTATATTTATCTAAATCTGCACCTTGAATATCGAAAGTTTGATCCGGCTTATTATAATCTACCATTTCTAATTGTTTACCTTCTTTGATATTACCGTCTTTAGTCAAATATACATATAAGTCAGGACCTTTAGCTGATTTGAAGTCTGTCAGCATAATTTTGCCATGTTCAATCTTAACGTTACCTTCTACATGTTCTTCACCAGATTTAAACTCACCTGTCAGTGTTTTATGTGCCCTATCACTGTGTTGATGATTATGTTGTTCTGTTTTATGATGTTCATGTTTTTCTTCTTTCTCTTGGTTGCCGCATCCACCTAGAATAAGTGCTGTAGTAAAAGAAGCTGCTGCTATCCAATATGCTGGTTTCATCTAAACTCCTCATTTCTCTATTTATTTGAAATATGTTGAGTTAATTATATGTTGAACCTGAACGTCATACCATTAACTGTTTATTAATTGAAACATAACTTTTCATCGTGTCGAAATTGTGTCTAGGAAAAAACAAAGAGCCAAGACATTAAAATGTCTCAGCTCTGCTCCCAATAAGCATTAATCTGCTTTATCTTTACGTTCTTTCTTCTCTTTTTTATCTTTATGACGTTTTTCTCTATGATGTTTATCTTCGTCATCATCTTCTTCGATTTCTACTTTACGCTCTTCGTTATATTCATATTTTAAAATAACAGTAATGATTTGATGATTTTCAACTTCTGAAATAATCCATCTATCATAGAATGTATCTACGTAATCATTTTGTTGCAAGTTTGTGTTGTGTGCTTGCAGCCAACCGCCGATAGTATCGATGTCTTCTGAGTCTTCAAATTCGATACCGAAATCCTCTGTTAAATCTTCAAGCAATACGCGACCGTTAATTTGGTAAGTATTTTCTCCGAGTTTAACCACATCATTGACTTCATTTTCATCGAATTCATCTCGAATTTCACCGACAATTTCTTCTAAAATATCTTCCATCGTTAAAATACCTGCTGTACCGCCGTACTCATCAATAATCAAACTGATGTGTACACGTTCACGCTGCATTCTAATTAATGCATCGCTAATACGTGTAGTTTCTGAAATTAATGGGAGTTCATGAATGTAATTAGCAATTTTAAGCGGTTTGCCTGAAGCATACTCAGTTAAGAATTCTTTTACATTGATGAAACCTTTGATATGGTCTTTATCTCCATCTTCAGTAATCGGATAACGTGTAAATTGATATTCTTTAATCGTTTCTAAAAGTTCATCCACTGTAAACGGTTCGTTTAAAGTGACCATTTGCGTTCTTGGTACCATGACGTCTTTAGCTTGTCTCTCATCAAATGAAAAGATATTTTGCATATACGCTAATTCTGTCTGATTGATTTCACCGCTATTATAACTGTTGTTGATAATCATTTTGATTTCTTCTTCAGACATTGCATCGTTGTTTTCGTCGGGATCAATTCCAAAGATGCGAATAATCATACGCGCTGAGCCATTCATTAACCAAATTAACGGTTTCATGATTAAGCCGAAATAATAAAGCGGACGTGCATAAAGTAAGGCAATCTTTTCAGTGTGCTGAATTGCAAAAGTTTTAGGTGCTAATTCACCTAATACTACATGCAAATAGGTTACAACTAAGAATGAAATAACAATTGAAATGGTTGTATTTAGGGCACCCGGTAAAGGTAATAATTCAAAGACAGGATGTAATAATTTAGAAAAGACAGGCTCTCCTAACCAACCTAATCCTAAAGATGTAACTGTGATACCAAGTTGACAAGCTGACAAATAATAATCAAGATTGGTAATCATTTTCTTGACCACTTTGGCACTACCGTTGCCCTCTGATATCATTTCTTCAATTTTTGTTGCTCTTACTTTTACTAAAGCAAATTCAGATCCTACAAATACTGTAGTTAAAGCGATTAAAAATATAAATATAACTAAATTTATTATGGTCGTACTATCCAATTAGTTCCCTATTGCTAGGGATTCACCTCCAAAATTATATGCCGCTGTGTACGGCATTGATGTATATTTCGTAATACTTAATGTTACATGAATTAAAGCTACATCCTTCCCATGATCACAGCGACACCTCCCAACTAGCGTAAAATCTAACAAGAATATCATACCATAATAGCAAGTGAAATAGTAAATTTTTTGGATTGAATCACTCGGAATTCCATCACACAAATTCATCACAATTTTAAAGTACTTTGTCGAAAAAAACAGCCGATTAACCAGACAATAAAACGCTCTTGTTTATTATCCTTAATCAGCTGCTTTATTCAATATATTTATTTACCTACCACAGTAAATAACATTTTAAAGTGAGCCCGAATTAACAGGCTCACTTTATCTATAATGCGCTAAATTGAATTGAATTTCAAATTTAATTATTCATCCATAGATTCTGCAGCTGCAATTTCATCTGCTGTCGGTTTACGTTTCAATAAACCGTAGATGACAGCACCGATAACAGAACCGATAGCAATTGCTAATAATGTTTGTAAAGAATGGCTCCAGTCTGTACCGAAGATGACGAAGATACCACCATGCGGCGCATGGATAGAAGAGCCTAATGCAAGTGCGATTGCTCCAGCTACACCTGAACCGACCATCATTGATGGAATAACTCTTAATGGGTCCGCTGCTGCAAATGGAATAGCGCCTTCTGTGATAAATGAAGCACCCATTACAAAGTTAGGAACGATTGAACCACGTTGTGCTTTAGTAAATTTACGTTTGAAGATAAGCGTCGCTAAAGCGATTGCGATTGGCGGCACCATACCTCCGACCATTGCTGCAGTAATAGGAGCTGCATTACCTTCTGTTAAAGCTGCTGTTGCGAATACATAAGCGGCTTTGTTGAAAGGTCCACCCATATCGATAGCCATCATTGCTCCGATAACAAGACCTAGTAACATGATATTAGCACCTGATAAACTGTTTAAGCCGTTTAATAATAAATGGTTAATCCAAGATGCTGGCGGGTTGAATACATAAATCATGAGTAAACCAGTGATCGTTACAGATAATACTGGATAAATTAATGTAGGTTTTAAACCTTCTAATGATTGAGGCATACGGCGAGTCATCGCTTTAATACCTTCAGTTAAATAACCTGCTAAGAAACCGGCAATAATACCGCCGATGAATCCTGAGTCACCGCTGATTGCTAACATACCACCGACTAAACCAGCTGCCATACCTGGTTTATCTGCAATACTACGAGCAATGAATGCAGCAAGGATTGGAATAATTAACGCGAAGGCACTGTTTTTACCTATATTCCATAACTGTTCGGCGAAAGCATTGTAATCTGAAGCTTTCGGATCGAAGGAGTTAGGACCGAACATAAAGGCGATTGCCATTAAGATACCGCCGGCGATAACCAGTGGCAACATATTAGAAACACCGTTCATCAAGTGTTTATAAATTGTTTTACCGACACTTTGTTTCTCAGTTTTACCGCCATTTTGACCTTGTGCGCCTTTGCCGTGTCCTTCTTTTGCTCTAAATGGTGCACGGTCTGTTGCCAACGCTAAGTCGATTAATTCTTCAGGACGTTTAATTCCATCTGCTACAGGAACTTGAACTACATTTTTACCGTCAAAGCGGTCTGTTTCTACATGAACGTCTGCAGCCACAATAATACCATTTGCTTTTTCAATATCTTCTGGAGTCAAACGGTTTTTAATACCGCTTGAACCATTCGTTTCGACTTTCATTTTAACGTCCATTTTTTTAGCTTGTTTCAGCAACGCATCTTTAGCCATGTACGTATGGGCAATACCTGTAGGACAAGCAGTTACACCAAGAACGTAAGGTTCATCTGATTCCGATCTTTCACCTTCAGCAGCTGGATCTACAGTTGCTTCTTCCTCTTCATCTGGTGCTTCATCATCTGCTTTGTCAATAATTGCTAGTACTTCGTCAGGTGTTTCAGCATGCAATAATGCTTCTCTGACGTTGTCATCCATTAAAATACCTGATAATTTTGCGAGTGCATCTAAGTGTGTTTGCGCACCGCCTTCAGGAGCTGCAATCATAAAGAACAAATGCGCGGGTTGACCATCTAAACTTTGATAATCTACCCCTTCTTTAGATTTTCCGAAAGCAATAGCTGGTTTTTTAACCGCCGCTACTTTCGCGTGCGGAATCGCAATTCCTTCACCGATACCTGTTGTACTTTGTCCTTCTCTTGCAAAAATAGCGTCTTTGAAAGCTGCTTTATCACTTAAAATGCCTGCTTGGTCTAATTGATCAACTAGTGTATCAATAACGCCTTCTTTAGTCGTTGCATCAACATCCATTGCGATTGTATCGCGTGTTAACAATTCAGTTATTCTCATGCATTGTCACTCCTTTTCTAAGTCTGTCAAAACTATTTTTTCCCTTACTGCTTCGATGTCTGCTTTTTCAGCTAAATCATCACTGAATGCGGTTGCGGTACCTGAAGCAACTGCATTGCGAAACGCTTCTGTTACGTTCATTCCATTTTCCAAACCTGCAATCATACCAGCAACTGTACTGTCACCAGAACCGACAGTATTGATAACTTCACCTGTCGGAACTTCAGCTTTGATTTGGTGTTTATCATCAATATAAATCGCACCATCACCGCCGAGAGATACAATGACTGCATGTGCACCTTTCGCCAAAATTTCTGTACCGAAACGCACTACATCTGCATCCGATTTGATTTGTGTATTGAACATTACTTCCAATTCATCTTTATTCGGTTTAATGAAGAAAGGATGGTAAGGCAATACCGCTTCTACCAAGTGTTTCTCAGCATCCACCACTAACTTCGCGCCTGTTTCTTTCGTAATTTGTGCAATTTGTTCATAAGCATCATCCGGTATACTCTTAGGCACGCTGCCTGCTACCACAACTGTGTCTTCTGCTGAAGTTTGTTTAATTTGAGAAAGTAAAGATTGGA
This sequence comes from Staphylococcus debuckii, assembly GCF_003718735.1. Classification (NCBI taxonomy): domain Bacteria; kingdom Bacillati; phylum Bacillota; class Bacilli; order Caryophanales; family Staphylococcaceae; genus Staphylococcus; species Staphylococcus debuckii. The sequence continues at coordinate 2,530,813 of NZ_CP033460.1, forward strand.
AAGCTTCTTCTGAGATAGCTGGTCCATTGGCGTTAATTTCTGTTTCTTCGCCTGACTTTAATTTCACATTAATTCTTGTATCTTCTTCTACTTCAATGAAACCTGTCGGAATTTGCGCACTTTCCAAAGCATTTTTAATGAATGCACCCGGAAAACCTCCGATAAAACCTAAAGCTGTGGAATCCGTATTTAAAGTTTTCAACACTCGAGAAACATTAATACCTTTGCCTCCAGCAAATTTATAAGTTGCATTTGCGCGATTAAGCTCTCCTGTGGCAAAATCAGCAACTTTCATTACATAATCAATAGACGGATTGAATGTTACCGTATATATCATGATTGTCCTCCTTCTAATACGAATTGTTTATGATAGGCTTTGATATCTTGGCGTTGCAATGCTTTGTTGGAAGTTACAATCAAAGCTTGTTTTTGTTTTGGCAAGTGAACGTTTGCGAAGTAAGTATGCGCGAATTTGGATGAATCGAGTAAAATATAAATTTGTCCTCCCGATTGCATGGCTGTTTCTTTCACATAAGCTTCTTGTTCATCAGGCGTAGACAGCCCTTTTTCTAAATCCACACCATTCATACCAATAAAAACCTTGTCGAAATGATATCTTTTTATTGTCTCTATAGCTTTCGGACCTACTGCTGCCAAAGTATTCGGTTTAACTTCTCCGCCGATGACGATAGTTTTAAACCCTTTTTGCAGTAACGCTTCTACATGAGTCAGTCCGTTAGTTACGGCAACGATATTTTGAGCGGTAATATAGTCGATCATTTCATAAGTTGATGATCCGGCATCAATATAGATACAGTCATTATCTTCCACTTTCAGAGCAGCTGCTTTCGCAATTTCTCTTTTTTCTTGTGTGTTGCGTCCTTTCTTCTCAGACAATTTAGGTTCACTGAGTGAAGTTGTCTTTAAAGTAGCGCCGCCATGTACACGTTGCAGTTTACCTTGATGCTGCAACTTTGATAAATCACGGCGAATAGTGGAAGCACTGCAGCCTGTCATCTCAATCAATTCTTGCAAAGTGAGAAATTCTTTCTCCTTTAATAAATTGATAATGACCTCGAATCTTTTTTCCGTTATCATATCGTCACCTCATTTCTATTCCATTATAATGTTTCCGCTTACATAAATCAACCAAAATCTTTCATTTTCATTCAAAAAACAATCATTTAAAGGTAAAAAAAGCAGATGAACGTCTGTTCATCTGCTTCAATCTGCATGATGATTAGCGACATCGGCCAATATCGCATTGGTTACTTTCGCTAAATCTTGTACATGTACTTCCATTTGAACGCCGCGTTGTCCACCACTGACAAAGATTGTTTCTTGTTGCTCGGCAGACTGATCGATGACAGTAGGATAAAGATGTTTCATACCTACGGGCGAACAACCGCCGCGGATATAGCCTGTTACTTTAGTAAGATCTTGAAGCGGAAGCAAATGCAATTTTTTCTCTTTAACCGCTTGTGCAGCATGTTTCATATTTAAATTTCCTTCAACTGGAATTACGAATACATATGGGTCGCTATCATTATTAATAAAAACTAATGTTTTAAAAACTTGTTCTGGTGAAGCATCAATTAATTTAGCTACTTCTTGTCCTTCTATATGCATTTTTCCCATTTTAAATGTACGCACATCATACTGGATACCTTCATTTTCTAGAATACGCATCGCATTGGTTTTCTTCTGTTTCATGTCATTCACCTCATGCCTCAAATATAGCATTTTTAGACTTTTAAAAGAACTCGTCCTGCTTATTTACTATTTTAGACAAAAAAACAAGGTGACTGACCATATCTTAGTGTTCGCAATCAGCGACCCTTAGTGTCAGATGCACCTTGTGAAGTGAAATCTTCTAATAAATGTTTGCTCGTTTTCAAGTTAATAGATGTAATCGAAATTACAAATGCTTTCTCTGCTTTATTTGTGTCTACATGTTGCTTACTTTCTGATTGTGCCTGATGACTAATGTCATTTCCAGCAACCGCGCTATAAGATGGAGGCGGTCCACTTTCTTTCGTTTCATTTGAAGAAACTTGCTTGCCTTGCATAAAAGTAGTCACACCGTTTTGGAATTTAGCAAGCTCTGTTTCATTCGATACTAAGACAAGTAGAAAAACCAGACAGCAAGTCAGAATGCCAGCATAAATCCATAATAATACTGTTCTCATTCTACTTCCCTCGTCGTTCTGTTATCGTGTTTACAATATTAACACACAAATAAGGCTAAATCTTTATGTAGCATGCTATTTAAACCAAATGTAATATACGTAATAAATGTAACACAATCGATATTTTTTAAAGGTGACAACTCTATTTAATGTAAGAGTTTTCAATTCAATAAACACCATGATTTCATCCATATAAAAACGTGCAGGAAACCTTTTTTCATTTCGTTTCATCTGCACGTCTTTACTTGCTTTTAATTCAATTATGTTACAAATCTAATACATTTAATTTAAGCGTCATTATTCTAACGCATTCTGCGCTTGCTCAATAGCTTGTTGAATAAAATGATGCGCAGCTGTTAGTTGTTGAAGTTCCGCTTCTGCCAATTGAATTGGTAAGCGTTTTGCAATTCCTTCTCTAGAGATTAAGGATAATAAGCTGAGTGCTCCTTCTTTAAAACCATATTCTCCATGTACTTCTGCACTGACTGGTTCAATGCTTTGTTCATTGAGCAAAATAGCATGTGCGAGTTGTACAGCCGCTCTCGAAATAGCTGAATTCGTCCAGCCTTTTTTCTGGAAGACTTCGAATGATACTTCGTCAATACGTTTGGAGATTACATTCTTATCTATTGGTGTGCTGCCTGTTAAGCTTTCAAACTCTTCTAATTCAATGCCATGGATTCTCACTCTGCTCCAAATCGGTACACCATGCGAACCATGTTCACCTAATACAAATGCTTCTACATTTTTCGGGTCTACCTTATAATGGTCTGCAATTAACGCTCTGAATCTTGAAGATTCTAAGATTCTCCCTGTACCGATAACCTTTTCAGCAGGATAACTTGAAGCCTGTCCTAAGTAAGTCATCGCATCTACAGGATTTGAAATCACTATAACGACAGCTTCTTGTGTTACTTGGTTCAGCTGTTCAAATACTGAATGAATAATTGAACTATTCGCTCGTGTCAATAAGGTACGATCTGCCATATCTGGAGTAGAAGGCGCGCTTGCAGAAACAATCACTATCTCTGCATCCGCTAAATCTTGGTAACTGCCCTCATATATCTTGATATGATGCGTATGATTTAAACCTTGTAAATGATGATGATCTAAGGCTTCCCCGTGTGCTAAATCTTCATTTGTATCTATCAATACAATTTCTGAAAAAGCACCTAGATACTGTGCATCCGTTAATACTTGGCTGCCTACGCGTCCTGTTCCGATAATGCCTAACTTTGTCATATGATTACCACCTGTTGTCAGTTATTTTGCTTCATACGGTACAACGTCTTTACCGTATTTTTTCTCAATAAAGTTTTTCATATCTTTTGATTGTAAGACTTTAATTAACTCTTGGAATTTCTTATCGTTCTTATGCCCTTCTTTTACTGCAAGGATATTAGCGAATGGAGATGATTTATCTTCCATGACAATCGCATCTTTAGAAGGTTTCAAACCGTTATCCATCGCATAGTTGGAGTTCATAATTACAGCTGCCCCTTCTCCGCTTTTATATGTTTTTGGTAAAAATTCTGCGCCTTGTTGATTGTTGAATTTCAGGTGTTTTTTATTTTCAACAATGTCATCAAATTTAGCATCTTCTATTTTGACACCTTTTTTAAGTTTCACTAGACCTTCATTAACAAAGAATGATAAGAAACGGCCTTCTTCAGCCGGATTATTGGAAACATAAATTGTAGAGCCGTCCGGAATATCTTTAATATTTTTATACTTCTTACTATAGACACCCATCGGCGTTGTAAATACTTTTCCGACTTCTTCAATCTTATAACCGTGCGACTTTTTCTCCGCGTTTAAATAAGGGACATGTTGGAATAAGTTCGCATCTATATCTCCTTTATCCAACAATTTATTCGGTACTTTATAATCATTCACTACTTTAATTTCTAGGTCATAACCTTTTTTCTTCATTTCTTCTTTAGCATGTTCTAATACTTCTCCATGCGGTGCTGGGGATGCTGCTACGGTTATTTTCTTATTTTCAGCGCTTTTGCTTTGGCCGCACGCCGCAAGTGTAAAGATGACTGCTAACAATGCAAACAAACTTATGAATTTTTTCATGTCTATTGACACCTTCCTATGTATAAGTTCTTCAATAAAATCTACTCTTCCTTCACACAGAAAAAGACTTCCTCTGTAAAAGAGAAAGCCTTAAATACTTTCTCTCATCTTTATAAGCTTACGCTTAATGTGAATTAGCACCTTTTCATATAATGATGGTTGCCGGGCTTCGTCGGGCACTTCCCTCCGCCGCTCTGGATAAGAGTTTAATTGATTGAATTGTATTAAGGTTACCACTAACTTAAAATGCGGTCAATGAGATTTTAAAATTTTCTGATAAATAATGGTTGGCAGAATATCTATTCACAACTTTTGTGTCAACTGTTGCGAGCATAGATATACTGTCTCAATATTGAATTTTTACTTTAAGTTTCCAGAAGACACTTCATCTAATAACTGTCCTAAAGGTCCTTTGTACATTAATAAATATAAACTATTAATAAGCGCTTCTTTAGATATTCTGTCAGGATCAAGCACCCAAAATTTAATAGTGGAAATAATAGCGCCTGCTATAAAACAATGAAAATATCTATAGGGAATAGTATTGATGTTTTTTTCATTGTTCAATATAGTAGTTAAATTTTGTGCTATAGTTTCAGACAATTTATCTTCGATAGCACTCTTTCTTTTCATATTAAATAAAACTTCATATAACTCAATATTCTTAAGTATAATTTCAACTATATTTTGAGAGACACCATTAAATAAGTCATTCAAACTTTTTTCATTTCTTTCTCTAAATGTAGATAGTGCATTATAATTTATATGTTTTTTGATGTTTTGAATTTCATTGTCTTCTAATGCGGTTAATAAATGGTACTTATCTGTATAATACTTATAAAATGTCGCTCTATTGATATCTGCTTCGTCAGCTATCTGTTGAATAGTTATTTCCTCTATCGAATAAGTTTTAAGCAATTGAATAAATGCACTGCTGATTGATTTTGTGGTACGTCTGACTCTGCGATCCATTTGTTCGTCTCCTTTTTTCGTTTCTAATTAACATCTCTATGATTGTAGCAATATCAGAAAATTACTTTTCTTACATATTTCTCTAATTTGTTGCTTAACATTCACATTCGTCCTAATTGGTTATTGAGTATAGTTTTTACGAGTTTATAATAACACATAGAATGATAAGCAACATCGTGTTGCTTAAAATTAGGAGGAAACTTTATGAAGAAAAAATTACTATGGCTTATCCCTATTGCAGCAACACTTATCCTTATAATCTTAGCAACAGCCTTTTATCCTGCTTATAATCCGAAACCTAAAAATGTTCCTATCGCAGTATTAAATAAAGACAGTGGTTTTGAAGTTCAAGGTAAATCTATGAATATAGGAGAAAGTTTTATTGATAAACTAAAAGAAAGTAAAAATGAAACTATAGATTGGAAGCAAGTAGATAATACAAAAAAACTCAATAAAGGGTTAGAAGATAATAAATATGTTGGAGCTATTGTGTTCGATAAAGATTTTTCAAAAAATGCTCTAAGCAATGCGCAAAATAAGATTATGTTAGAAAAACAAAAAGAAATAAAAGAAAAGGTTAATTCAGGCGAGTTATCACCTGAACAAATTAAAATCATGCAATCAAAAGTAGGTAAAGGCGCACAAAAAGTACCAGAACCGAAAGAAGCACAAATAGGAATTATCATTAACCAAGGGAGCAATGCACAAGTATCGAATATCGCCCAACAAGCTTTAACTAAAATTTCAGACAAATTAAACAATCAAATCAGCAAACAAAATGTTGAGTTATTAGCTAAAAATAATATCGATCTCCCAAGCAATTCGATCACTTCGTTAATCCTGTAAAAGTGGATACTACTACTTTGAATAAAATTAAAGACAACCAAGCTAATGGCAATGCAGCTGCTGTTATGTTTTCACCTATTTGGCTAACGTCTCTTATTATAGCTATTTTATCTTTCTTTACATTTAAAAATAGAGAGAAATTAGCTCCAAGTAAAGACAAATTGTGGTTTGTATGCAAACTCATTTTATCCATTACTACCGCCGCTTTTGTCGGTTCATTCATCTACATTTATTATATGAGCGGTGTTTTAAATTTTGATTTTAATCAACCTGTAATTACAGCAACTTATATTGCAATTGCTATTTTAGGTTTTTCTGCTCTGATATTTGGATTTATGGTATGGACAGGTATAGCAATAGTCCCTGTATTTATACTCTTATTATTCTTTACGATACAATCTGTGATGTTGCCTAATGCAATGGTACCAGAATTTTATCAGCATCTTGTTCTTCCTTGGAACCCTTTCTATTACTATATTAAGACATTAAAAGGATTATTATATGATAATACAAGTTTAGTAATGAATGGAACAGTGTGGATGTTTATTATATTTATGACATTCGGAATAATATCTCTTATCACACGTCTTTATACTAAGAAATACAAAAAGTACTCACTAGGCAACTAACAGCTTTAAAATTTCTGTTCAATATCAATTTTAAGCCGATGAAAATCCACAGAATTTTCATCGGCTTAAATGATATCTTTTAATTATTTATATACTCTTCCATATAATCGTCTCTACAATTAACTTGCTTTCGTTTGTTTTCTTTTTCTCAGTATTTTTTCTAAGAAGATAATTACAATGCCTAATAGCATGACTATAATCGACATGTATAAAGGATATTCAATATTCACATCAAATAAACCGCCTGCTACTAAAGGACCGATAAAGTTGCCCATACTAGTAAAGGTAGAGTTCAAACCACCTGCGAGTCCTTGTCGATCACCTGCAATATTTGAAAAATAATTAGTGATTGCTGGACGAATCATATCGAAACCTATAAAGACGATAAAACTGATAAGCATGATAGTCCAGTAACCATGCGCAATAATCAAACAGAATAAGACTACCGCTGAATAGAACAAAGATATTTGAATAAAAGTCAATTCTTCAAAGTATTTCATAAATTTATCAAATAGGAAGATTTGGAAAACTGCCCCGGCTATACCGCCGCCTGTAATGGCAATGGAAATATCTTTAGGCGAGTAATGAACTTTGTCCGCAGTATATAAAGAGAATAATGTTTCAAATGCAGCCAGGCCGAAAGCTAATACAAAGGTAATAATTATCGGTGTAATAAATACTTTAATATTAATTTTAGCCAACTCTTGCGGTTCAATTACAGTATGGAAACCATCTGTCGTTTCGCGTTTTGCTCCTTGAATAAAGAATAAGGAACAAATAAATGCTGCAATGCCTAGTGACCCGGCAAAATAGAACGGCAAACGATGTGAAAATTCTGCCATAAATCCGCCTAGCCCTGGTCCTAAAATAAAACCAGAGTTGATAATTGCTGACATATAACCGAAGTTCTTCGCTTTATCTTTAGCAGGAGAGATATCTGCTATCATTCCGGTTACACCCGGCATTACCATGCCTGCACTGAAACCGCCGATAATTCTGGAAATAATCAATAAGGTATAATTACTGCTCATAGCAAAGATAAATTCTGAAACAGAGAAAAGAACTAAGCCGATACAAATAATTAATTTCTTCCCTAATTTATCTGCTAAGTTGCCGCCAAACGGTGAAATTACCATTTGAGCCAATGCAAAGGCCGCAACAAGAATTCCTAAATCACTTCCATTTAAACCAAGATCTTTCAAATATACAGGTAATACTGGTACAACTAATCCGATACCTAAGAAAACAAGAAATATATTAAAATATAATGTGATTAATTGCTTACTCATGATGTCCTCCTTTATTGCTTATTTGCATCTTTTTTCGTTGACTATCTATTATACCCTATTCCCTGCCTAACGCTCAATAGATACATATTACAGCAATATTGCTTCTTATTATTCCCTAAATTAAATATCGTTATCCTTCATAAATTGAGGAAAGGAAGCAAACTACTCTGCCCTAATAAATTGATATCACGTGTGAAAAAGTGTAATATAGTCATCTAAGTCTGACTTACCTCAAACTTTAAAAGTTTAAATATAGATAATTTCCTTAATACGAAAGAAGAAAGAAGGCATTAATCATGCAATCACGTTATGTTGCTAGGATATTATTTGTGCTATTAATGTTATTAACATTGCCTTTAAATCACTTTTATAATTTTATGGCACTCAATCTCTTTTTAGCATATATCCCATTTGAATTGGTATTATTACTAAAACTCTTTATACCAAAGCGAAAGTTCGAGTGGCCATTATTTATTATCTTCGCACTTATATTTATCTTGATTCTTCCTAATACCTTCTATATGGTGACTGATTTAATTCACTTAAATCAATTTGGTTTTGATATTTATCATGGTGCGCGTCCAACAGAATGGATGTATTTTACATTCTTAGTTTCAGGAGTACTCTTTGCACTTTATTTATATGCATTGATCAACATGAAACTATTACATTTAACAGACAAGCCTGTGTTCAATTACTTAATTGTCACTTTCTTAATCATCACCAATAGCTTAGGAATATTTATGGGCAGATTCTTACGCTTACATACTGTTTATTTAATCAACCAGCCCTTGGCAATTTTGCGTGATGTCATGACCTTGCTGGATGCCAGAGGCGTCTTCTTCATCATCTTAATGGCAATCTTGCAAGTTCTATTCTTGATTTTAATTAAAGGAGTGCGGATGGTAAAATGACAGTCTATCTCGGAATCTTTATCGCAGTTGTAATCTTGCTGCAAATGGCTATCGGCCACCTTATCCGTGAGCTCGGTTTCTCATTTCCAATCAGTATTGCACTCATGTGCTTACCATTAGGTATCGGCGTGTTCTTATTGCAAATTGTTTATTATGAGCAATACTATCCAGATTGGGAAGTCACGCTCGGCGCAAAATTACGCTTGAAATATATGTACTTGCTGACGTTCTTTGAATTTGTCGCTTTATATATTTGTTTTTTTGTCTTTTAAATAAGGAAGCGCACGTCCAGGTGAAAAATCCTGTTCGCGCGCTTTTATTTTTACAAGAGAGTTGAAGTACCCTTCAAAGCGTTCTTTTTTAAATTAATCCAAGCCATTTCCAGTAAGTCATACTGAAGATGATGATAAGAATGTAGGCTACGATTGTCAGCGGTATGCCGGCTTTCAAGAAGTCTTTTACTGTAAATGTGCCTGTACCGTATGCGAGCATATTCTGCGGTGCGCTTACGGGTAGAAGGAAGCCGAAACTGATAACGAATTGCTGGATCAGTACGAAGCCGATGCTTTGATCGCCTAGATGCAAAGTTGCCGTCAAAGAGATAAAGACGGGTATTAAGGCTGATGATAGGCTGGTTGCACTCGCAAATCCTAAGTGAATCAAGATGTTGAAAAGTGTAATGAGTGCGATGGTTGCGATAAGCGGCATATGTTGCAAGCCCATTAAACCGAATGTTTTATCGCTCAACCATTGTGCGCCTCCAGTATTGAGCAAGACGTTGCCAAGTGAAATACCGATTCCAAAGACGATGATAGTACCCCATGGTATTTTATTTTCTACTTCTTTCCATGACATGACGCCGATTTTCGGTGTTAACATAACGGCCATGGCTACAAGTGTAATAGATGATGAGTCAATCGGATGTAATACTTTTTCCGTTGACCAGAAGATGAGCAAGAGTACAGAAATAGCAATAAGGCGCCATTCTCGTGCTGTAATCGGTCCGAGTTTATCAAGTTCGGCACGGATTAATTCCTTTCCACCTTCTATTTCTTTGTGTTCTGGCGGCATTACTTTCATCATAATGAAGTAAAGGGCAATTGACATCAGTACTGACCATGGTGCAGCGTATAAGAACCATTGCCCCCATGAAATATCGTGCCCGAAACTTTGGTTGATGAAGTTGATGGCTACGATATTTTGAGCTGCGGCAGTTTTGATACCGACGTTCCAGATGGAAACAGCTTGTACCGCCGTGATGATTAATAATCCGGCCAATTTACTTTCCTTCGATGCTTTAAATGCTGCAATCATTCCTAATAAGATTGGTACTACTGCCCCGGCACGTGCTGTAGCAGAAGGTACAAAGAAGGCTAATACAATGGAGACTAAAATTGCTCCGATAACAATACGATTGGTTTTATTTCCCACAATAGATAAAACCAATAATGCAAGACGTTTATGCAAATTAGTGACTTGCATGGCAGCTGCTAAGAATAACGCTGCTGCAACCAAGGCGACTGCTGGTGTCGCAAATCCGCTGAACGCTAATTTCAATGCATTAGTAGTACCGAACAGGTCGCTGCCGTGTAATGCGGCACCATTCGCTTTCGGATTGCCCAACTTTTCTGCTAAATTCTGTACGGGACTGAATCCGAGTAATAGAATCATTAACGATACAATCATAGTTGATGATACTGGATAAGAGACCGCTTCAGTCACCCACATAATGACTGCGAAAGCCAGAATTGCCAGCGATACTTTAGCCATCACTGGAATACTGCCGCCCGTCGGAATCAGCATAATAGCGATTAATACGACAAAGCTGACGATGATCCACAGCGGTTTCACTTTCTTATTTTTCTTCTCTTTTTGAGACGTAGCTTCCTTACTTGCCATAACAATTTCCTCCCTTAAAGCAAACTGCATCGCGCAGTTATCTGACAATTTATCTTTTTCAACTTCATTATAGCAATAATGCGTTTTCATTTATGTATTTTTTAAGGAATTTGTTAAAATTTTCACAATTTTGTCGAAATTATATTCTTGGCTGATATTTAGGACAACCGCCCTGCTCATCAAGGCCAGAATTCCACACAAAAAGCGGCTGGGACATAATAATGTCTCAGCCATTCTCTTTAAACTGGCAGTAGCTATCTGAATAGAAAATACGCTTGTTCCAATCTTTTTTCTATTCTAGTTAGCCTTGCCGGGGCGGGAAGACGAAATAATTTTAATCAAAGATTATTTCTGTCCCGCTCCCCCAGGTATTGCACTTTCCAATTATTTATTTTTCAAAGCAGATTTCACTTCTTTAACTGCCTCAGCTGAGTGTTGTAATTGATGTTGTTCGTCTTCAGTCAACTCTAGTTCGACGACTTTCTCGACGCCATTTGCGCCCAAAATAGTAGGTACGCCGAGGCAGATATCGTCGAATCCGTATTCACCATCTAAGTATGTGATTGCGGGTACGAGACGTTTCTCATCGCGCAAGATAGCAGCGGCCATGTCATATATCGCAGCAGCGGGTGCATAGTAAGCTGATCCGTTGCCTAGCAAGCCGACAATTTCTGCTCCGCCTTTACGTGTACGTTCTACGATGGCATCAATTTTATCTTGTGGTAGCAATGCTTTAAGCGGAACACCGCCGACTAATGTGGTACTGAGTATCGGCACCATTGTGTCTCCGTGACCGCCGAGAACTAATCCTGTCACGTCTGTTTGCGCTACATCCAAAGCTTCTGATACAAAGGTACGATAGCGCGCCGTATCTAAGATGCCTGATTGTCCTAAGACGCGTTCTTTCGGGAAGCCTGACAACTTGTACACCGCATAAGTCATAGCATCCACTGGATTAGTCAGTACGATAATCTTACTTTTCGGCGCATATTTCTTAATTCCTTCTGTCACTTGCGCCATTACATTTTCGTTGATTTGAATCAAGTCATCACGGCTCATTCCAGGTTTACGTGCTGCACCTGCCGTAATCACGACAATATCCGCACCTTGGATATCCTCATAATTTGAAGTTCCCACTACACTTCCATTAAATCCTAATATCGGACCGCTCTCTTTAATATCCAATGCTTTTCCGCGTGCCGGCTTTTCATTATCTGGAATTTCCAGCAATACTACATCCGCTAAAGCACGTTCCGCAATGATAAACGCTAACGTTGAACCCGTGTGTCCTGCACCAATAATCGCAATTTTATTCTTCGTCATTCATCTTCCCCCTAGTCTCATATCTTCTCTTCAATTCAAGCATAGCAAATTAAAGAAAACGCTTCCACTAATTTTTAAACTTTGGGAAAAGAAAGCTTTGGAGAGATTTAGACCCTAAAAAATACACCCAAGCTATACGGCTTAGGTGTAAATCCTCTTTGTGTTCCTACTGTTTAGTTATAACGTGCAGAGAAATGTGCAGTGGCTGATATTCCGAAAATCAAACCGACAAAAACGGTTAAAATCAATAATAATATCATTGTACGGTGATAATGTTTAATAAAGGCCACAAACAATAACACTGCATTGTAAATTAAGAAAATACCGAAAAGCGTCAATACGACAGTTGGTTGTGACACGATTGTCGTAAAGATAAAGACGATAATCGCAAAGATAATATAAGGCAACACGACAAAGTTACGTTCAAATTTGATACGTTGGCGTGCTTTTTCATCTGGATTCATTATTTTTTCTCCTTCAAACTCAATTAATTTATGGAATGTCTTTTCCAAGTACAGCAACATAGATATCAAACCATTCTTGGTCGCTTAATTCTATATCTAAACCTTTAACAGCATCTTGCATATGTTCAATTTGGCCTGTTCCCATAATCGGCATAATAGTTGCTGGATGTTTCATCAACCAAGCTGTAATGATTGAAGTCGGCGCAACATTATTTTTATAAGCTATAGGACTGATAATAGACATCACGCGTTTTGCCTTTTCGTCATTAAGGTTTAATAATTTGCCGCCTGCTAAAGGACTCCAACCCATAATTTTGACATGGTCTTGATACATATGGTCAATCGTCCCATCAAACATCGGCTCTGCATGATAAGGTGAGACTTGAAGCTGATTGACTGCAATATGCAATTTATGTGATTTAATATCTGAATTCAATAAATCATATTGTGTATTAGAGAAGTTAGATACTCCGAATGATTTGATTTTACCTTGTTCTACTAAAATATCCAAGGCGGATCTTACTTCATCAGGATTCATTAAAGGTGACGGACGATGCAACAACAGCGTATCTAAATAATCTGTTCCCAAGGATTTCAACGAACGGTCTACTGATGCAATGATGTGTGAACGGCTTAAATCATAGCGATGACCGTCAAATGCGTCTAAACGGTCAGTGGGCAAGATAATACCGCATTTAGAAACTAACTGAATCTTATCGCGCAATTCAGGTGATAATGCTAATGCTTTACCAAATAAGGCTTCACAGGAATAATCACCATAAATATCTGCATGATCCATTGTTGTAACTCCCAAGTCTACCAATTCATGGATAAAGCGATTCAATTCTTGTGTAGATTTCTGCCATTCCTTTGTTCTCCAAAACCCTTGAATAATACGTGAATAGTCTACGCTTCGATTGATTTGGACACGCTCCATATTGCTATCCCCTTTCTAATTCTTAAATCTTTCTTAAATATATCGATAATACTTGTGGAATTTAATTTTTACGCTATTATAGTAAGACCAAAAGAACTACAATTACAATACAATGTAGTTTTACTTTCGTAACCCATGATGCAAAATGTTGTATCTATTATAATTTTTCTTTTAGAGGTACGTCAATTTTCAAGTAAACTGCAAGGCATCTAATTGATTGCGTAAGCGTTCTTTATCCAGCTGCTCGCCTATTAATACTACCGTATTTTCTGCGTGATATTGAACCGGCTCGAAATCCGGCATACCATACGCGAATTGGAACAAATAGGTAATGTCAGGCGTATCTCTGAAACGTACATATCCTTTTAATCGGTAAACATTTTTTGGCAAGCGTAAGATAAATTGATAAAACATTTGTCGGTCAATCGGTGACGTAAAGGTATAAGCCAATGCACTAATACCATGATGGTGCAGGTGTGAATGCGCATGTGAATTGGGTCGTTCTGATGATTGAAATTGCGCTAAATCATCTGAAACTACTTGTCCATAGGTCGTCTTGATAATTGTACCTTTCGGATTCAATGTCTGTAATTGTGATACGATATCATCTTGCGCTTTTTCATCGATTAAATCTACTTTGTTCACAATAATGTCATGACTTACCTTAATTTGTTCTTCCATTAACTGTTGTGTCGCAGCAGAATAGGTGTGACGTTGCAGGAATCGTGGAGCATCTACGAGGCCAATAACCAGCGGCGGATTGACTTGATGCGCTAAGAGAGGGTCGTAACAGGCTTCGATGAGTTGAAGCGGATGAGCGATACCCGTCGCTTCAATGATGACGTGTTGTGATTGATTTTGATTTATTATCGTCTTAAGCTGGGCGACTAAATCTTGCGCTAAATCACAGCATACGCAGCCATTTTGCAATGAAACAGTTTCTATAACCGGCGCCAAAATTTGACTGTCGATGTCAAAATTACCAAATTCGTTCATAATGACCGTAATTTTCTCATCTCTTTTTAATAATTGCTCAGTATAATGTTTAAGGAAAGTCGTTTTACCGCTACCTAGAAAACCTGTTACAATACTAATGGTTATTTTATTATTATTTATTTTCATTTTTAACACTCATTTCGAAATTTCTTAAAGATACAATGAATAATGGTTGTATTATATTATGCTACAACTTGATTTAATGCAAGGTATCTTTTAAAATTTATACATGCTTTAATTTTAACATGGCTTGTAAGCAATAGACAAAATAGCATGAGATATGCTATTATCTTTGTCCTTGCTCAATTATGCAACAAAGACGGAACAAATTCCGAACAGAGAAAAAATAACGGATAGAATGTCTGGAGGAGAACTCAATGTCTGAACAACTTAATTTAGGCGGACGCTTATGCTTTAGTTTGTACAATGCTCAAAGACAAGTAAATCGCTACTACTCTAATAAAGTTTTTAAGAAGTACAAACTAACTTACCCGCAATTTCTAGTATTAACAATTTTATGGGAAGATTCACCTGTAAATGTCAAAAAAGTCGTAACTGAACTTGCACTTGATACAGGAACTGTTTCACCACTATTAAAAAGAATGGAACAAGTTGATTTGATTAAAAGAGAACGTTCTGAAGTAGATCAACGCGAAGTCTTCATTCATTTAACTGAAAAAAGTGAAGCAATCAAACCTGAGCTTGGTCAAGCATGCAACAAATTGGCTGATATTTCAGGGTTATCACAATCCGAAGAAAAAGAATTAAATCGTTTATTAGACAAACTTATCGATTCACTTGCTAAAGAAAACGCGTAAACACGAATGCCGTTAAAATTAAAGCGATAACTTCATATGTCGTTACGCTTTTATAAATAGAATTTAAGCATAGAAAAGGCATAGCCCGGAACTTTCGGACTATGCCTTTTTTTATTCGTTTAAAGTTACCATCTCATATAAATAACCTTGCTGTTCCATCAAGGCTTGATAAGTGCCTGCTTCCACGATCACTCCTTCAATCATTACTGCAATCCGATCAAAGCGCGGCAATAGTTCTAAATCGTGAGTAGCTACAATCAACGTTTCACTTTGATTGAATATACGTTGCATAAGTGCTTCTGAATTATCCCAGTCTAATGACCGTGTCGGTTCATCTAATAGCCAAATTGGTGCATTTTTCAAGAACAAACGTGCTAAACAGACACGTTGCAGTTCTCCTCCTGACAAACCGGTACCAGCCAAGGTTACCTCATAGTCTAGAGATACATGCTGCAAACCGAGTTCATCTAAGACTTGGCGCATCGAAGTATCATCAGCATCTGATAGTAAATTGTCTCTAATCGTACCATCAAACAATTGTTGATGCTGCAACATTACATTAAGCTGTTCAGCTTTTTCCGCTTCACTTAAATCATAGATATTACGTCCGTTTAACAAAGCTTCCCCTGTTTCTGTTTGATAGAGGCCGGCCATCACTTGCATCAACGTACTCTTACCAGAACCAGAGGGCCCGATAATAGCTAAATGTTCACCCTCTTGGATGTGTAAATCAATGTCCTTCAACACATTACTGAATTGATTCCAATATTTAAAGGACACTTGGTCAATATCCATCAAATGATGGGCCGTATTCTCTCCAGTACTTCCAGTTCGTTCTGCAGCATCTGCAGATTCAGGAACATCATTCAGTACTTCGCTGATATTCATAATTGCTTGGTCTGTATCCGCTTTAAAATACGCGACATTGCTCATAGGCACTGCTTGTTCAAATAAAGTTAAGAGCATTAAGACAATACTTGTCAGATACACGACATCCATATTGCCATTTTGTACTTGGATAATGCCTAACCAGACACACAAGAACAGTGAAATCATCGAAACCAAATCTAACGCAAAATCATAGAGGGTTAAGAAGCGTTGTTCGCTACGTTGACGTTGGCTGTAACGCATTAAGACATCTGCTAAGCTTCGGCGATAGGCTGTCGCTTGATGAAAGCGTTGCAATTCTCCATAGCCTTCTTTGTAGTCAAAATAACGGCTAAGAAAGCGACTTTCATCTTCTGAAGCCCTTTCACTTAATACACGCGCGCGTTTCGCACTTAACCAAGGGAGCACGCCTAGAGAAACAGCCATGCTGAAGAACAACAACAATGCATGCGCAAAAGAAAACTTAAACAGCACAACTACTGTAATCAGCGCTGTCAACCCTATGACTACTGGCGGATAATACACACGCAAATAAATATTCTGCAAAGCTTCTACACTCGAAACCATACGAGAAATCAAATCACTAGATCTGAATTTCCGATAAATATCCGGTACTACTTTAGTTAATCCTGAGAAGAATTGAACGCGCACATCACGCAACATCGTAAAGGTTGTCCGATGTGAGAAGAGACGTTCAAAGTAACGTGCAAGTGCGCGAATAAATCCGAACATCTTCACTAGGACAACCAAGATAATTAAGGCAACCAGCGGCGCATTTTGTGCTGCTTGCGAAATCATCAATCCACTTAAGAAGAACATTCCAATTGCTACAAGTGCGCCGATAATCCCGACAATAATCGCAAATATTAAGTCTTTATCTAATTTGAATCGAATAGGTCGTTTCTTCATTCTTTCTCACGTCCTTTATGCATCCCAATCGAAATCACTTGATCATCCGCTGTAATACGTCCTTGTTCCATATAAATTCGGCGATCTGCCGAGCGAATCGTACTTTGGCGATGGGCAATCATGATGACCGTCCGCTCTCCAAAGTAGTCTTTCAACGCAGTTTGAATCACTCGTTCGGTCCAGACATCCAAGCCGGTTGCAGGTTCATCGAAGACCACTACTTCTGGGCGGTCTAGCAGGACACGCGACAGTTCGATACGACGCATTTGCCCGCCTGACATCATTTCGCCGCCTTCACCAATCGCGGTGTCTAGTCCTTGAGGCAAAGCGTTGATCTTATCAGCCAATCCGACTGCGGCTATGACTTTCATGATATCTGCATCAGGAACTGCTCGAAACATCGTCACATTGTCTCGGATACTGGCATTAAAGATGTACGGCTGCTGACTTAGGACTCCTAACTTCAAATTCTTCTTATTAAAAAATACAGTGCCTTGAGAGGGCTCCCGCATTTGTAAGATCAATTGAGAAAGTGTCGTCTTACCTGCGCCGCTAGGGCCTACTAAAGCGATATGATCTCCTTGGCGTATATCGAGCGAAACGTCATTCACTGCCGAACGTTCTGCATGCGGATAATGATAGGAAACATGGTCCAAACGAATTTGCGCTGATTGCGTAGGATTAACGGCAATATCAGCTGGTTGGGCGGTGTCTGTTTCAGCATCCAACATATCGAATACGACATCTGCAGCCCCTTCGCTTTGTTTTCCGGTATGGAAAGCTTGACCTAAATCTTTGATGGAATTATAAAATTCAGGGGCCAAGATAATCGCAATTGCTGCCGTTTGGAAGTTCACATTATGGAATAAGACGAGTCCGAGACCCGCTTCTAACGCCACTAAACCAATACCGAGCAAGCTGATAAATTCTAACATCAAACCTGACATAAAGGCACTGCGCAGAATTTTCATTGTTTTATCACGGAATCGTGTACTTTCATTATAGATAGTCGTTTCAGCCTGCTTAGAGCGATTGAAGAGTTTCAAGGTAATCAACCCTTGCGCAAGGTTTAAGAAACGTTGGCTGAACTGCGTCAAATAAGTCATCTGATCCTTAGATTCGTCACGCGTCTTTAATCCGAAGAGAATATAGAACACAGGAATAAAGGGCGCTGTCACCATCATTATCAACGCAGTGTTCAGATGAATGAAACACATGGCTAAGATGATAAAGATAGGAATCATGACTGCTTTGAAGACTTGCGGCAAATAGTCTTGATAAAACGGCGCAATCCCGTCGATACTTTCAGTAATCACACTCATTTGTTCACCGATGGGTTGGCGGGAATTTTTAGCGATAGCGCGTTTACGCAGATGCGTTTTCACTTTATATGCCAGTTGTGTTCCTAGCAATTGATTCGTCATGTTGAGTAGTGCGCGTAGGATCAACACACCGAGCAAGATACCGAGAATTACCGGCAAAGCCAAGCTGCTATGCGCTTTCGTCAACATAATATCCAACACTTTGGCAATCGTAATATTCTGCACTACCACAATTATAGCGAGCACAGCACAAACGATAGCCATTAATATAGGATAAGAAATATATTTCCGAATATAACGAGATAAGTTTTTCATTTTAATTCACCTTAAATTCTCTCTATACAGGGTCTGCAACACAACAAAAGTGGAACACGTATGTATCATTTCATACTTGTCCCACCCACTGTGCTTTCATCTTATTTTAGAAGTTCAAGGTGTCACAGCAACCCTTTTGTGTCAAAAAATGTCTTAACTTCAACTTAAATCATATAGGGCATAATTTCAATTTTTTCGCCTCGGAAAAGAAAGATTTTGAAAGTGGGCTGAACATTAACCTTGCCTCGACTAGTCAGAAAGAAACTTTGTGCTTGTACTTCTTTAGTCCTATCTTTGTGTATTCTGCTATTATTATTAGCACAAATATTTTTGATTATGCTATCATAAAAGTTGTTTCAACATGTGATTACATAATAAATTTGAATATTATTCAGAAATAAGGAAGGTACGCTATGTTATTGTTAGAATTATTAAAAGCGTTGATTCTAGGTATTGTAGAGGGGCTAACGGAATTTGCGCCGGTATCTTCTACAGGGCACATGATTTTAGTGGATGATATGTGGTTGAAATCTCCCGAATTTCTTGGCTCTCAGTCAGCGTTTACGTTTAAAATTGTCATACAGTTAGGTTCCGTTTTTGCAGCCGCATGGGTCTTCAGAAAACGTTACTTTGAAATGTTGTATATCGGAAAATACCAACCAGCTGCTACAGAAACTGAAACAGCGGATGGTGCAATCGGCAAACGCGTTAAACCTAAACGTTTAACTTTATGGCACGTACTTGTAGGTATGATTCCTGCTGCCATTTTAGGTTTGCTTTTTGATGATGTGATTGAAAAATACTTATTTAGTGTACCCACAGTAATGATTGGATTATTACTAGGTGCGTTCTACATGATCTTCGCTCAAAAATTCAGCGAACGTTACGCACACCGTGAAAATATCGACCAGATTTCTTTCTTCCAAGCTTTTGTTATCGGTCTATCACAAGCCGTAGCAATGTGGCCTGGATTCAGTCGTTCTGGTTCAACAATTTCAACAGGTGTCTTAATGAAAATGAATTATAAAGCCGCTTCAGACTTTACATTCATTATGGCTGTACCGATTATGCTGGCAGCCAGCGGTTTATCATTAGTTAAACATATCGGATATATTCATTTGAATCATATTCCATTTTACATCATCGGATTCTTAGCAGCATTTATCTTCGGATTGCTTTCAATCCGTCTCTTCTTGAACTTGATCAACCGAGTAAAATTAGTACCATTTGCGATTTATCGAATCATTTTAGTGATCTTTATCGCTATTCTTTACTTCGGGTTCGGAATAGGAAAAGGGATATAAAGTAGGTGCGGAAAAGTGCGGTTAGGTTCTGAGCAATAAGAAGACATAAGCGAAAATCGTTCTTTGATTTTTGCGCGTGGCGCCTTATTGCCGAGGAACCTGCACTTTGGAGCCCGTCTATCAAAGGTGCTTGAGGAGACGGTTTGATTCCAAGCAATAAGGAGAAATGAACAGAAGACGTTCTTCAGTCTTCAGTGAATTTCGCACTTATTGCCGCGGAATCAGTCTTCGAAAGCCCGTCTATCAAGAAGCTGAGGCAATACATTGTCTCGGCTTCTTTTTTCAATCCGCTCTCTCCATCCCTCTCCAAGGGTTTCTTTTCACGGGAGTGAGTGCACTGAGATGTTATAATGGTTAGGCGGTTTAACGCGAATTGGGACAGGGTATTGAAAAGTTATAGACTAACAAATGGAGGCCACTATAATGGAGAAGAAGAGATTAATCAGAACTTTAATTACAGTATTACCAGTTATTCTTGTGCCTTTAATCGTGGAACGTAAGCGTATTAAGGATCACCCTGATGTGCAAAAGGTGAATGAAAAGACTGCGGGCTTAAGAGAGAGTGTATCTAACAAGTCTTCTCAAGCTGCGTCTGCGGTTTCAAATAAATCTTCTGAATTCGCTCAGTATGTCGGCGATAAGAAGCAAGATTTAGAGGAAAAACGTCAAGCTAAGAAGGAAGCGAAGGAGAATGATCCGGAGCGTATCAAGGCTAAGGGCGAAAAATTAGAGAAGAAAAATCGTAAAGAAGCTGAAAAGATGGCGAAGAAGTTGGATAAAAACTTGGAAAAACGCCGTAAAGATGAAGAAAAAGATGATGAAAAAACGCGCAAACGTTTGGTGAAAGAAATGAAGGATGCGCAGAAATATCAAGAGAAAGTAGGTCTAGTTCCGGGCGGTGCTTCTGATAAGCAAGTTGCTAATAAAGGTGAAGAGCTTGAGGAAGAGAATAAAGATGAAGCGTATGATATGAACCGCATCTTGGAAGATCGCATTGAACAGCGTTTGAAAAAGGAAGAGGAAGCAAGACGTGCGAATCAAGAGGAGCGCATCAAAGAAATTCAAAAACATGAAAAGAAGCCGAATCTCTAAATGACTCGGGTGATAATTGATGGTGATGCTTGTCCTGTTACAGATTCAGTGATTCGACTGACTGAGGGGACAGGCATTTTTGTTGTATTGGTGCGGAGTTATTCACATTTTTCGATGCAGGATTATCCTTCTCATGTGGAAATCAAGTATGTGGATGATGGGCCTGATAGTGTGGATTATAAAATTGTCCAGCTGGCGAAGTCATCGGATATTGTGGTAACTCAGGATTATGGGTTAGCAAGTTTGTTGCTCGGCAAGGTGCGTGTAGTGATGCATCATAATGGTATGGTGTATACTGAGGATAATATCGGACGCTTGTTGGAACAGCGCTATCGTCATGCGCAAGCGCGTCAGCAGGGTGAACGTCATAAAGGACCTAAGCGCTTTACTGAGGAAGCGAGAACCAAGTTTGAGTTGCGCTTTCAACGTGTCATTGATGAAGTAACTTCGTAAAAATTGGAGCTTGGAGTTGGTTAATTATGAGTTTGAAAAGAATAGCGGTTTATTGCGGTGCGAGTCGAGGAAAAGACCCGATTTATATGGAACAAGGTTATGCGCTCGGCAAGTATATGGCTGAGCACAACTATGAACTTGTGTTTGGCGCTGGTTCGGTCGGTATTATGGGCGCCATTCAAAATGGTGTATTGGACCATGGCGGTTCTACGATTGGTGTGATGCCTCGCAGTTTGGATGATAAAGAGATTACGAGCCAACGTTTAACGGATTTAGTATTGGTGGATTCTTTGCATGGACGCAAAGCTAAAATGTCTGAGTTGGCCGATGCTTTTGTGTTGGCTCCAGGTGGTGCTGGGTCATTGGAAGAGTTCTTTGAAACCTATAGTTGGGCACAAATCGGTATTCATGATAAACCGATGGCTGTGTTTAATATCAATGGTTTCTTTAAACCGTTGCAAAAAATGTTGGATGAGATGATTGATGCGGGCTTTATTGATGCGAAATATCGTGCGTTGGCTCCGTTATATGATGATTTAGATGCTTTGTTTGAAGGATTGGAACATTATGAAACTGTGGGTACGCGTAGTTATGATTAATATGGAGTGATTGTTGGGAGTTGGCGTGGTGTCTAGCGTAGTGCGGGGGTTATCAGGTGCGGTGCGAGTCGGCTAGCATGATGCGGGTCGGCGGGCAGCGTGGTGCAGTAGTAGTCGATAGACATGGCGGGGGTCGGTGGATGTGACGGTTGTTGGCGTTTTTTAGACATTAGTTTTTGAGAAGTGTCTAGAAAACACACTAATTTAGACACTAGTTTTTGAGAAATGTCTAGATTAGTAGGATATTGGACACTTTGCCCCCAATCTTGTCCGATATACCCGTTTATTGGACACGTTGCCCACATTCTTGGCCAATATATACACCTACTCGCCCGCTCGCCTTCACCAAGGACACACCGCCCTCACCTTGCCCACATAAAAAGAGGAAGCATTTCCGATTGGGATGCTTCCTCTTTATTCGTTAAGTTGCTTATAGTAACGAACTTGCGGTTGTAACGGATGATTTTCTGATACGCCGGGCAGCTCAAATGTATCTTTTAAGGTCATTCCTATTTTTTCCATTACTCGTCTTGAAGCGGTGTTGGATTCGGCCGTCATACTATAAATTTCGGCGACGCCTTTTTCTTTCACATATTCTACTACCGCTTCTGCGCCTTCTGTTGCTATGCCGTTATCCCATACTTCAGGTATCAATCGCCAGCCGATTTCGTAAAAGGGCAGCTCTTTAAATGAATATTGGCTGTTTTCCGGTATATGATTGACACCGATAAATCCTATCCATTCTCCGCTTTCCTTTAATTCGACTGCGAACAATCCCATGCCGTCTTGTTCTAGATTTTTCTGCATGGCTTGCATGTCGAGTTCTGATCGACGATAACTGAGTATGCTTGGAAAGAAGCGGCGGACTTGCCGGTTCGCGTTCATTCTTTGAAACGGCAGCAAATCTTTTTCTTCCCAATCTCTTAATTTTAATCGTTCTGTTTCGATATATACACTCATTGATTCCACCTCGTACACCAAATAAATCTCAAATGCTATACGTTAATTTACTATAGAAAAAAGCCCTGCAGTAAAGTTGATTTTGTGTATTACTATTCACCTCTACTTACAAGCGCCTTTATCTTTTACTTATTCGATTGTTGACGCTTGAACATACAGGGAGTCTAAGTTCATCATAGAACTGCTCTTGGCCTTTCCCCTGCTCTCCAAGTTTTTCTTTTCTCAAATTGGCAGTTTAAGCTTGCGGTAATTCTGAACGTGTGATGTAAGTGATTAATTGAATGGTTACTTGGATGTCGTTGAGGCGGTCGCGGTCGTTTTTAGGTGCTGTGAAGGTCACATCAACGAAGTCTCCAAGGTGATTCAGCTTGTATGTAGCTTGGAATGTATCTGTTTCGGATTCGAAGTTCGGTTTTTGAGCAACAATGCGTTTGATTTGGCCTGTAGGTTGTTCTAATTGATAGCCTGAAATCTTTTCGATGGCTTCGCCGACTTGTTTCAAAGTCATTTGTTTACCTTCTAATTCGTGAAATTCTGGTTCGTACATGATATCGACTCCTTTTAAGTTTATACGTGTTTTCTATTATATATTTCTTACCCTTGTGTGTTTCCCACCAAACTATTGTACAACTTAGTGTGTCGTTTTGTCTTTGGCTGGTTGGGAACCGTCTTTTTTCGGGTGTTCTTTGGCTGGTTGAGCAGCATTGTTTTTAGGTTGCTCTTTTGAAGGACGAGCGCCATTTTCTTTCGGTTGCTCTTTGGTTGGCTGTTGTGCTTTGGTGTTGTCGGATTTCGCTTTTTTATCTTCTGCTGGATTCGCTTTTTTATCTTTCGCTTCTGTTTTTGAATCTGATTTTTGTTTGATGCTTTCTGTAGCGACTTTATCTTTCACTTCATTTTGAAGTTCATCTACTCGTTTTTGTTTCTGTTCTTTATCTTTTTTCAACTTATCTTTAGTCGCTTTTAAGGATTTATTTTCTTTCTGCAGTTTATCAATGTCTTTTTGAAGTGCTGCTTTTTCATCACTTTTCCCGCATGCGCCTAGGATGAGTGTAGAGGCCAGCAGCAACATAATTACTTTTTTCATAGGTAGTGCTCCTTTGGAAAAATAAAAACTGTATCGCTTCTATTTTACCATGTTTCTTTCATTGGTTCATCGATTGAAAAGGATACTTCCGAGAAAGTGGAAGGAATCCTGAAACTTCAATTGATTTATTGTCTTAACTTAGTCATAATATTTCTTGATTGTATATTTAGAATTAGGGGGCGAAGAGAATGGCGAAGTCTACGGAACAGTTAATGCGTGAGAACAATGTCAAATCTCTGCATCTGAATAATACAGACAGAGAAATCTTCGAAAATTACATGACTTATATTCGAGCTGATTTACGCGTTAATCCGCATGACTCCGAGGTCATGTTGAATCGTATCTTAAAGCATCTGTTAAAGGCGGAAAATAAAGGAATGCTGGCTATGGACTTCTTCGATCATAACCCTAAAGCGCATGCGATTCGAACGATTAAGGAACTGAAAAATGAAACGGTACAAAACATTTTCAAATATATTTGGCATCATATTCTGTTCTTACTCGGAATCTTTTGTTTCTTCAAAGGGTTTATCGGGTTCTTTATTGGTGAAAAACCGCTTTATCTTTATACATTTCCTATTATCTTATTAGCAGGTTTATTCATTATATTCCTCTTTGTATGGTGGACCTTTAAAACTGTGCAAATACAAGCATTCAACAATTCAAATTGGGTCTGGCTGTTAACTTATGCGATTATCTTTGCTATTGTTGCCCTGCTCTTTTACGTGGTCTATATTCCGCAATCTTTCTTAGCTTTCGGACCGCACGTTAAAATCGCCAACTGGACCTTTATTATTATTTCATTCATCATTACACCATTGGCTTTCTATGTAGACCATCACTACGTGAAAAAAGATTCCAATACTTATTTATAAAAAGCAAAGCGGGCTGGGACATTAAGTTGTTCCAGCTTTTGTTGTGAGAATTGATAGTAATTAGTTGAATAAAGAAAGATAAGCTAGGAAATACTGATATCCCAACTTATCTTTCTGAACTGGCAGTAGCTATCTGAAAAAGCCTTTATTTTTCATTAAAAAATAATATCTAAGAAGAACCACAATACCATAATAATCATCACAATGGCTTGTGCAGCAGTGCTCGCCAAGAAACCGACTACTGAGCCGAAGCTTGCTGTCAAAGCGCTCATCGGATCTTTACGTAATATCATTTCCACAATAAATACAGCAACGAGCGGCACAATAATGATTCCAAATGGCGGGAAGATGAAACACCCGACAATTACACCAATCAAAGCAGTATATTCGCCTGCTTTCGAACCGCCGAAGCGACGTGTGAAATACTGACTCATCATCAAATCTGCTGCAAAGACGAGAATTGTCAAAATAATCATGGAGACAAAGAAAATCCATGATAAACGGCCATTGTGAAAGCCGATTTGGTAAATTAAGAACCCAATCCAAATCATCGGCATAGATGGAATAATCGGTTTAATCAAACCGACAAATGCGACAATAAAGCAGGCAATAATACATATCCATAAAATAGTTGCTATCATTAATTATTCAACCTCTTATTCTATAAATTTCTGCTCTTTCGTAAAGAAAACTAATATCATACCTAAGACTAAAGAAGCAGCTGATACATAAAACACATTCCCTAATCCCACGATTTGACTCATCGCGCCGCCAAGTAAATTTCCTAATAGCTGACCAATGACCATAGCATTAGCAAACAGCGTCGATGCATAACCTGGGAATGCCGGCAGAATATCTTGGAAATAACTGATGCCGATACCTAATAAAATCGCAAGGAACATGGCTAAGAAAATTTGTCCGACTATCATCATTCTTACGTCATCGAAGACTCCGATACTGAAGAAAAAGAGTGCTCCGGAAATCGCTCCTAAAATTAAAAGTGTACGTGTCTCTAACTTAGCCGACAACACGCCTAATATAATCATAAACGGTACTTCTAAGCCGGCACATAAACTAGCTAAAACACCTACATAACTTTCACTTTCATGTAAATACTTTGTCACAAACAACGGCATGTTCAAGGTATACATCCATTGTCCGATGTGCAATAGAATGAATGCGACAAAGGGAACGATTAAAGATTTCTGAGTGAACATACTCGGCGCTTTGGTTTCTACATGTGTCCCCTCTTCAATAGGTCGTTCAACTTTTACTTCTTTGAAAAAGAAGACTTGCAGAATTAAAGTAATCAGAATGACTACCACAGTTCCGCCGAATAATCCCGCATAACCCATCGATTGGTTAAGCACAGAACCAATCAACGGTCCGAATAGAAATCCAAAAGAAAACATAGAACGCAACACGGTATTGGCAAATTTCGCTCGATTACGTGAAGAAGATTGATTGATGGCTTCTCTGGCAGACGCATAAAGCTGAGGCATAGCAGGCGCAAACAGACCTTGTAAGATAGCATATAAGGCAATAAATAACCAAATACTATGAACATAAAAGTAAATACTGAAACTCATGGCACCCATAAATAAGGCGATAATAACTAATAACTTGCGGTTCACCTTTCCATTATCAGAGAACCTTGCTACTAAAGCATTGACTGTAAATTGACTGATAGCAGCCAACGCCAGCAAAATACCGAATTGAGTCGTTGTCATGTCCAATTCATTTGTAGCAAATAAGACGAGAAAAGGAATAGTGATTGCGATAGCCATTCCTAAGAGCATCATGTTGATCGCAAACAATTTATAGTTCTTGATTTGCAGTAAAGCTCGAAACATATTTTAACCTCTCTCAACGTTTATAAATAAACTGATTCTATATTATTTTAAAGAATTTAGACACGCTTTGGAATAGCTGGAAAGAGATTTGCGAAATTTTTCATAGAAAAAAGAACTTTTTATTAATACAGCGCATAAAAAGTTCTCTTCTGCTCACCTATTCTTCTCTTTTTAAATCATGTTTGACCAATTCGACAAACGATTCCACTTGCGGCAACTGCAACATACTCGAATCATAACTTAAAAAAGTCGAACGTCCGAGAGGATTACCTTCAATATCAACTTGTTCAAATTCGAAACGCGATTTATCCAATCCTTTGACCATAATCTCCGGCAAAACAGTGACTCCTACACCGCCAACCAGCATTTCTTTACAAGTAGCTACTTGGTCTACAGAAATCATTGCATGATAATCACGTTCTAAATTACGCCCGTACCACTCTTTAATTTGGTTCATATAAATAGGGTCCGCTTGGAATTCAATAAACGGCAGCTCTGCCACTTGGTCTCTTTTCCCTTTAGGGTAAATAAAATAATGTTTATCATTGAATAAATGCTCATTATTCAAATTCATAATCTTATTGCCGCGGATAATCATAATATGGTAATCCCGATGATGTGCCTTAATATGGTCACTCGAGCCGACACGCACCTGAATCTCCACATTAGGATATTTATCATTATAGTGGCTCAATACTTCCGGCAATAAAGTTTGACCAATCAAAGATGAACAACCGATAGAAATGGTACCATTGACTTCGCCGATATGTGCTTGCATTTTATCAAAGAAAAGACGCTCACGCTTCAGCATATCGCGCGCATGCTCTATTACCATAGCACCTTCCGTGGTCGTAATCAGCTGTTTCTTCGTACGAATAAAGATGTCCACTCCAAACGCATTCTCAATCGCCTTCAGCCTCTGAGTCACAGCAGGTTGCGAAATATACAGAATTTCCGCCGCTTTACGCAGCGTACGCGTCTCATCTAATGTGATCAACAAACGATAGTCTTCAATCTTCACGCCATTTCCTCCTACACCATTCAAATCCTTCTTCTAAAAAATAAAACCATGCAGCATTAGAATAGACAGCATGGTCCCCCATAATCAACATACCCCCGCAACTTCGAATTGCGGCATCCTCGCTTGACTTAACTGCGGTGATGATGCGTCGTATGCTTATCGCTCAAATATTTACGTTTAATCTTATTATAACAATACATAATATTATCTTGCATACCCGGAAAATCGTGATCAATTTTCATCATTAATTGATGTGCAATAATATATGCCTCATGATATTGTTTCTTAGAGATTTGTTTCGACTCCAACGCACGTAATAAATCGTCTTCATCAACCAGTTCATATTCCCCATTCGGCAATACGATAACGTCTAAACATAAATCGACTGTACGCGCTTTCCCTTTTTGCGTAATATTTTTAATATTAATATCAAAATAATATTCTAACGGATTTCCATGTTCATCTAGCATCACCGTTATACTGTAGCGTTTTTTATCCGGCACAATCTGCAACCATTGATAATTATCATCAGCCACCACAATGGTTTGGCCGACAACATTCACTTTCAGCGGCTCTCTTACTTTTTTCATAGTGATTAATCCAATGATTCCCTTGAATTTATTATTATTCACCTTAACTTCAGTATAATCTCTCTCGATCAGACGACGCCAGTGACGTTTATCAATGTATTTCACTTTCATTGTCACCAACTCCTTGTCATCATTATATAAAACTGAATCATACATGTCACTCAATGTTTGCTAAACTTAACATTTATACACATTATAATTTCATATTTTAAATAGATAATTAACAAGCAATTACACTGATAGAGCTATACTGACGATGAATAAAATAAAGCTTGGAACAAGCGCATTTTCTATTCAGATAGCTACTGCCAGTTCAAAGAGCAAGGAGCTGAGACATTATTATGTCCCAGCCCCTTGCTCTATAAATAACTTGTTGTTAGCTCAGTTGTTATACTGTTTTCACTGCATATTTCTTAATAACTTCAGAAAGTGCTGGAAACTGTGTTGTCAGTGTCGGTTGATCTAACAACTCGAAATGCTCAAACATAAAGCCTGGCTGACACATACACCCTACTAAAGCGTATCCCGCTTCGCCTTTAATCGAAGAAGCAAAGATTGTACCTGCCGGAACCACATGATGCAACACATCACCATCAGCAATATTTGCGCCGATATGCACTGTCTCATATTTCCCATCAGGGTATATCATATGCACCGTCAAAGTTTGGCCTGCATGATAATACCAAATTTCATCAGCATCAATCCGATGAAAATGCGAAATATGTTTGTCAGTTAAGAGAAAGTAGATACTCGTATAGGCTGCTCTGGAAGCTGTCGTATTTTTATTCTCTCGAATGACTTCTTTGAAAAAACCGCCTTCCGGATGCGGTTCTAACTCTAATAATTGTATCCACTCTTTTGCTGTATGCATATTATGCGTCCAAATCTACGTTATGATAAACATTTTGTACATCTTCTAAATCTTCTAACGCATCAATCAAGCCTTCAAAAGTTGCTTTGTCTTCATCAGATAATTGAATGTCATTTTGAGGAAGCATTTCAAATTCAGCAACTTGGAAATCTTCTACCCCATCTTGGCGTAAAGCATCTTGTACTTGTGCGAACTGATCAGGTTCAGCATAGACAATTGTCAGGTTGCCGTCTTCCACTACATCACGTACATCTAAATCTTGTTCCATCAACACTTCTAGAATTTCATCAGCTGATTTACCTTCAAAGGCAAAGGTCGCCGTATGATCGAACATATATGCTACTGAACCAGATACACCCATGTTCCCGCCATTTTTACCAAATGCAGCACGTACATCAGATGCTGTACGGTTCACGTTATTTGTTAAAGCGTCGACGATTAACATAGAACCATTAGGTCCGAATCCTTCGTAACGCAAATTATCATAATTTTCATCATCTGAGCCCTTAGCTTTATCAATTGCGCGATCAATGATATTTCTAGGTACATTATATGTTTTCGCACGTTCTAATACTAAACGTAAGTTTTGGTTAGATTCTGGATCCGGTTCTCCTGATTTTGCTGCAACATATATTTCTTTACCGAATTTAGCATAAATACGGCTTGTATTTTTATCTTTTTGGGCTTTTTTCTCTTTGATGTTATTCCATTTACGTCCCATACTTCCATCTCGCTTTCGCTCTCATTTTTAACATCAACTATTATACATGATTTTCGCACTAATATATAGTTTTAACGCACCAAATACTACTTTAGTGGAATTTTTTCTTGAATTTATGCAAAAAAGGGAGCGGGACCATATAATGTCCCACTCCCTTCATCCGTTATTATATCTCTCACTGTATTTCTATAGGAAAGTATAGATGCTTTCCGAGCTATTTCTCTAGATATTTGTCAATATCATTGAGCATAGCATTCAGTTTTTCTATGTTGCTTTCATCCATAAACAAATAAACTTTACGTTCGTCTGTATTAGATCTGACCTTGCTGACACGTTCTTGACTGACTAACTTGCGAATTGAAGCAAGTACTTTCGTACGGCTCAATTCAAAGGCATCTGTTGCAATTTTTAAGAATGGCTGCATCAACATTTTTTCTTTGGTGCAATGTTCATGAATACAGTTCAAGACTACAAAATCATTCATATTGATTTTGTGTGATGTCTCTATGTAATTCATTAGATCCATATACTTTTTATATTCGTTTAATAAAGACTCTAACTTACTTTTTTTCAAAGTATACTCCTCCATATTTTATACAGATATAATACTTTAATTATGGATATTTAAAGCCAGAAAGTCTTTAGTGTTTGCCCATATTCTTTAACCACTTTTTCCAAGTAGAACAAATTGAATTGTGTAATACTTTTTATTAAATACAGCAATTAATATGATTTATCTTTTCTTTTTATAAAAAGAAAGTAACTGTAGTGAATTAAAATTGATATTGGTATTCATTGTTCCAACACGGAAATCATGTTCAAAGACATCAAATCTAGGGTGATTCACACTTTTAATCTTTCGTTTTAAATATTCCGACCAATGATAAGTATCTAATAACGGTGGAGATATGATAGTATTCATATTACCATATTTATAGTCAGTAATTTCTCTAGTCACAAGATAATTTTTTCTTAATTGATTACTTTTGAAACCAATATTGAATTGATACCTATTTTGGTTGGTTAAATACATTTCGTTTTCAATCACACGCCAATCATATAACATAATTGCAAAGCGTTCTTTATCTTCAGTAATTACATAAGGCTTTTCATTATAAAAATAAAACGTTTCAAAATCAGATAGTTGTTGATAAAGAAAATAAAGCGTCGTTTTCAAACCATTTTTATCATACAAATATAACGTCTTGCTCTGAGTCTGTTGGACCAAGTTGATACCGATCCCATATAAAGCTCCATAAAACTGCGTAAACATATACATCATTAACGGTGTACTATCTAATAAACTTAAATCATCATTTAATAAATTACGATTAGGTAAATTAATAAGAATATACTGTCTTTCATCTAAGTGCATACGTTTCATGACGGATTTAATTTCAGTAAGTTCTGCTACTTGTTTGATAGGCAGATTATCGTATTCCTTTTCTAAATATGGATAATCTAGTTCAGCATTATCAATAAAATAATGTGTGAAACTGATTCTCTTCAATCGTGTTTCCATTGCTTTAAATTCTTCTGGCTGATTGAAAAGTTGTGTAATATCAAGATTAAAATCGATATTAAAATCTAAATCTTGTATTCTTAACATCTGTACGTATATTTCTTTTAATTCCGTATCTTTCAAATTAAACGTTAAAGAAATTTGTGTAGAATGAGATTTTAATGCTGTACAAATAGGATGCGCTAAAAATCTTTCAGATTTCATTAATCCTTCTTTCATATATTCTATGTCGTGTTGATCTTCCACCATGAAAGCTACATTTAAATTATACTGGTAGATGGTATCCAACATTTGAAAGATTTCTTCTATATCTAACTTACGGTAGATTTGTGATATGCTTATTTGTATCAACAACATTGCCTCATTATCGAAGTCGATAATAGATTTATTGTGGCAATCGATTAGCATCATTTTTAATTCGCTTACTTCATGTATTTGAATAGCCATCACAAATGGGCGCGTTGGAGAGAAACGTGGATTTATCTCATCGATGTAGACCATATTTTCTTCATCATCATTAAAATTGCGTAATGCTTCTACGAGATAAGCAATATAAGCAGTTTTTCCCTTTTCAGAAAGTGACACTCTAAAGTCTTTGAATAAATAACTTATATTCTTTTGAAATTGAGTTAATTTGCGATATACATTTGGTGTCATTAAAAGATGCTGTTTAAATTTCTTGGTATAGAGACTTGAATGGCTGAAGCCTACTCTTTCTGCTATATATCCGATCGTATCGTCAGTAGTATTCAAATACTCTAAAGATAAACCAATTCGTAACGTTTCAACGTACTTTTTAAATCCTACATTGAAAATTTCATAAAATTTTGCAGATAATGCCGTTTTGGAAGTGAAAAAAGCTTTCGACATTGAATCAAGTGTTAATTTAGAATCAATATGTTCATGTATATATTCTACAATCTCTCTATATTGATTAGGAATTGCAGGGGGCATTTGAGAGGTAATGAAGTTTTTGTTTACTGAAGCCTCTTCAACTAATATCGTACAAATTTTTCTGATTTGACGTGAAAGTGCTTCTTCTGTAAGTGTTTCTTCTAAGTAGCGAACCATTAGACTCGCCATACATTTTTTTATATCGTTTACAGATTGAATAAGTTGAATATTAAACATATAATTATAAAATCTGAAACCGCTTTCTTTAAACCAATCGCTTGCTATATAAAGAATTATCGTTTTTTCATTCTTCTTTATTTGAAAAATATCGTTGTGATTAATAATATGCAATTGATTTGATAAGGTATACGTTTCGGTAAAATGCTGAATTTCTGCAACATTGTCTGCTGGCCACAACAATAAAATACCGTCATAACATCTATTTAGCGGCAATGTTTCTGCCGTATATAATTCAATAATATCACTTTTCATAATATAACCTTTAAATAAAATAAGCGCTTCATTTTAAGAAATTAACGCTGTATCTTCATTTTATTTCCTCTCCTGTTAAATTATAAAGGATAGTTCATCTCAAATTTAGCACAGCAAAAAAATAAAAACAAATTTTAAATATTAATCCATTTTTTATGTTGCTTAAAATCACGTAATGCGTGATTGTATAGTATTATTTAAGTCTAAAAAAAAGCAGTTGGTGTTTACTTTATTATCTAACCTTTATCGTAATACACCAACTGATTGTTGCGAAACTTTTATATTATTTTTAAGAAATTAGTCTCTAAAACGGTTTGCGAGACTTAATATATTGATGATGATATTTAATAAGTTCACAAATAAGTTAAATCCCATCTCGCTTGGCTCGAATTGTCCTCTTTTCAAACGGTTAAAGTCATAAAGCGTGTAGAGTAAAAATAAACCTACAGCTATCACATTGATCACGGTATAAAAAATCGGATTATGAATAAAGAAACCGATTAATGAAGCAATAATTAAAGCCACTAATACAACAAATAAGTATTTGCCAATACTCGAAGCGTCTTGAATAAAGAAATAACCTACAATTCCGAAAGCAATAAATGCTCCGACTGCTAATGCAATATTTTTATAAAACAGGTCAGCACCCAAGTTTTGTAAATAAGTTGCAAAAGAAGCGTAAGCCAATAATCCAATAGCAATTGCGTAGATATTGCTTATAATAAAGCCGAATCTACGTGAACGATTAATAAAAAGTGAAATTAAGATTAAAACCGTTAAGCCGATTGAAAGCGGTCTGCGCCATTCTAAAGGGAGGTATTGGCCGAAATAAGTGCCGATACCGAATATTATCCAGAAATACATAAAATACAACCATACTTTTGCATATGCATGAGATCTTGTCATGGTGTTTGAGTGTTGTGCCATATTTTCGAAGCGCCTCCATTTAAAATAAGAAAAAATTAGATTTTGTATA
Source organism: Staphylococcus debuckii (assembly GCF_003718735.1). Lineage (NCBI taxonomy): Bacteria > Bacillati > Bacillota > Bacilli > Caryophanales > Staphylococcaceae > Staphylococcus > Staphylococcus debuckii. Next base: position 2,564,915 of record NZ_CP033460.1, read on the forward strand.
ACAATAACACATTTCTTGCATGAATAATATTAATCACATCGGCGTCTTAATATTACAATCATTACGATAACAATTTCACATAATATCAGAATATTCTGTTCTAGACAGTCATAACAGGCCTTATAGAATTATTAAAAACACATTGTTATTATTAAATATTATTACAAGAACATGACATTTCCCACAGAGAAGCATTTTTTTGCTAAGATGTGGAAGTAAAGAAAGAGAAAATTTATCATTACATACAAAGTGATTTTTATAAATATGATAATTTACATTATAAGGAGGAACTCCCTTTGAAAAAGTTAGCAGTTACATTTTCAGTTGCAACAGGTGCTGCATTAGCATTAACTCACCAAGATGCAGACGCTTCGACTCAACATACTGTACAATCCGGTGAATCTCTTTGGTCCATTGCCGATCAATATGGTGTCTCTGTAGACAGTATCAAACAAGATAATAACTTGAGCAACAACATGTTATTCCCTGGACAAGTTATTACTGTAAATGGAAGCAGCCAACAAGGCACAAATACTAACACGAATGTGGGTTCAACTAACCAAGGCGGTGCTACACATAACGTTCAAGCTGGAGAATCACTCGGTATTATTGCTGCACAATACGGTACTTCTGCTGAAGCAATCATGCAAGCTAATGGATTGAACGGTTATCTGATCCATCCAGGACAATCCCTTACAATTCCTAATGCTGCTGGTGGTCAAGGTGGCGGACAAGGCGGTACACCAACTGCTGTAGAAAATGGGAATTCTCCAACTTTCAATCACCAAAACTTATACGATTGGGGTCAATGTACATGGCATGTCTTTAATCGTCGTGCCGAAACTGGACAACCTATCAGTACTTATTGGTACAATGCAGAGAACTGGGCTTCTAATTCTCAAGCAGACGGCTACACTGTTAATAGCCAACCGACACCAGGTTCAATTTTACAATCATATGAAGGTCCAGTAGGCCATGTAGCTTATGTGGAACAAGTTAATGGCGACGGCAGTATCTTAGTTTCTGAAATGAACTATGCTACTCCTCCAGGTGTTGTCGGCTATCGTACAATTCCTGCATCAATGGTTTCTAGCTATAACTATATTCATTAATGTAAATAAATGTTTAAACAAAAAAGCTTCTTTCTGCCATATTGTTTGGTAAAGAAAGAAGCTTTTTTGGTCTTTTTAATTTTAGATGGTGGTTATGCCGCTCCCTACCTCTGCTATGTCCATTGACACATTTTTTATACAAATTACTACTGTACATAAAGTATGTATATTAAATTCTAAGAGCGACGATATAGAGAAAGAGATTTGGACAAAATTATGTCCAAATCCCTCTTTTTGAACTAGCAGTAGTTATCCGAGTAGGACAACGAAATATTTTTCAGTAATGTTATGTCTGTCCAACTCCAAATCCACTATATAAAGATGTGCATAATCCAATACACAATCGCTGCGACAATGGCAGAAATCGGTAAAGTAATTACCCAAGTTACAATCATACGTTGTGCAGTACTCCATTTAACACCTTTAGCACGGTTAGAAGCACCTACACCAAGAATTGATGAAGATACAACGTGTGTTGTAGATAATGGGAAATGTAATGATGATGCTACAAAGATTGTTAAAGCTGATGATAAGTCAGCAGCTGCACCGTTAGCCGGACGAATTTTCATGATGTTGCCGCCGACTGTTTTAATAATTTTCCAACCACCAATTGCAGTACCAAGACCCATAGCAGTTGCACAGGCCATTTTAACCCATAATGCTGGTTCTACGTTACTACCATCTTGTAAATTAGCTACGATTAAAGCTAATGTGATAATACCCATAGATTTCTGAGCATCGTTGGTACCATGTGAGAATGATTGCAATGCCGCTGTAAAAATCTGGAATATTCTAAAGTTGCGATTTGTTTTCGTTAAATTAGCATTTTTAAAGAACACTTTAATAATTGAATACATAATAAAACCAACACAAAATGCAACTAAAGGTGACACAATCAATACGATAATGATTTTAGTGAAACCTTGGAAGTGCAATACTGTAAATGATCCTTGAGAAGCGACAGCCGCCCCTGCGATTGCACCAATCAATGCATGTGATGATGAACTTGGAATACCGAAAAACCAAGTTAATAAGTTCCAAAAAATGGCAGCGAAAATGGCTGCAAGTACAACAACAAGTCCATTTTGTAATTTAAATGGATCTACGATGTCTTTAGTAATTGTTCCAGCTACACCTGTAAATGTTAACGCACCGATAAAGTTCATAACGGCGGCGAGTAAAATTGCGCGACGAGGAGTCAGCGCTCTAGTTGACACTGCAGTGGCTACCGCATTGGCTGTATCATGGAAACCATTAATAAAGTCAAATATCAATGAAAAAATGACGATAGCTACAGTGATAATTAAAACATAGTCCATAGTTTATAACTCCTTAGCTATTTTTCATGATAATTGTTTCGAAATTGTTTGCTACAGCTTGGCACTTATCTGCAACATCTTCTAGACCTTCATATATATCTTTAATTTTAATTAATGTAATTGGATCTGTTTCGCTGTTGAAGATATGTTTAATAGATTGTCTTAAAATACCATCACAGTTTGTTTCAAATTCTTTAATATTGATAGAATGAATACGCATGTGCGAAAGTTTCTTTTCTACTAATAAACCAATTGCTAATTTCATTTCAGCTACAGCTTTTTGAATGTTTTCTACAAATTCAGCCATATACTCATCTGAATACTCAATCGAATACATTTCAAACATTGCTGATGTTTCCTCCATGGCATCTAACACGTCATCGATAGCGTTACATAAAGATAGAATATCTTCACGTTCGATTGGGGTAATAAAAGTTTGGTTTAAATCTGAAATCACTTGGTGCATCAATTCATCACCATGCGATTCATAAGTTTTAATGTTATCAGAATAAGCTTTTAAATCTAGGTGAGTATTGAAGTCCATTTTTCCGAACTCAATAGCAGCACGGTCTAGATTGAACACCATTTCCTCTAACTTAACCATAAACTTATCCTTTTTCTTATTAAACATTGAAAAATCCTCCATTTTCAGCAATTGCTTCCAATCACATTTCGTAGTTTAAAAATTCATTTTCTGTTATTCTTCAAAAACTTCTAATAAATAGTTTAAAATTCTGTCATATACCCGTGCATGCGAGCAATAAACTAAATTTACCTTCCTAAAAAGAAAATAGCACAAAATTTACATCTCTACAATTATATTTACACAATCTTAACAATTGAGACATATGTTTTACATTTTCCATCATCTCCCTATTTTCAAGAGGAATAAGACAAGCATAATATTGTGCTTTGTCCCTCCCCAGCAAAGTTGACTAGAAGAGGAAAAAGCTTGCAACAAGCATATTTTCTCTTCAGAAAGTGAAGTATTTACCTCTATCAAAATCTATTAACCACTTCTATATAGAAGATAATGGTCTCTATAGTGCTATATCCTAGCCAAGTACATTTCACACATTAAAAATACGCTAAGAGAACAAAAAGCGTTCTCCTAGCGTTTTAATTTTAAATAGAATGTCTAATTGCACGTTTCATATGCGCGTAGGCAATAATTGCAAAGCATGCATAGATAATAGTATAGATAATCATCACTAAAAATATAGGTGTATGATCACTAGATCCCATTAATTTCAAAAAGGCACAGGCTGCGAAATAAGCATGTAATAACCCGACAATTAAAGGTAAACCGAAATTAAAGATAACCTTTAAAATCAATCCTCGCTTCATATCATCTTGTGTAAATCCTAGTTTACGCAGAATCTTAAAGTTTTCCATCTCATCTTCTGTTTCATCCATTTGTTTAATGTAAATAATACAACCTGCAGCAATTAAGAAAGCAATCCCTAAGAAACTCGAAACAAACAAGAATACGCTGCTGAAACTTCTAAAATCATCAGCAATTTCTTTTTTTGTCATATAGTCAGGATTGATTTGATGCAACAATTGAGTCGCTTCAGCTTCTTGGTGTTTCTCTTTAAAGGTAAACCCATATTGGCTCACTAAATCATCTTTATCATAAGCTGCTTTATTCTTAACCAACTGGTAATCTTCATGATTCAGAATTAATAACTTTCCGCCTCTAAGTGTTTCTTGGCTAAATTTAATATTCAAATCCGAAAGTCTTACTTTTACTCGCAACAAAGGTTGTTTGTCTTTATTTTTAAATTGTACATATGAATGATCATTAATATCGCCTAATGTTAGACCTGTACCATAAGGTTGTATTAACTCTCCTTTACCTTTAGTAATATGGGCACCTTCAACATATTGCTCACTTGTAACTTGAAGACCCATCATATTTCCTAAATTTCCATTATATAAATTATTCTCCACATTAAATAGAGCTAACAACTGTTTATAATTTTCATGATATTGAATGTTATGTTGTTCTAATAAATTGTGATAGCGTTCCGCATCTTGCTTTTTCTGAATCGTAGCATCGTATGGTGATGATAAATTGATTTGTACATGTTCACTTTTCAAAGTGATTGCACTGAAACATAATACAGTTACAGTAATCGCTGAAATTACCGCAATAATCGTTAATGACAAAGCATTCTTTTTCATGCGATGCATAATTGAAGAAGTGAAGATGACATCATTAATATCGATGTTTCCATTTTTTCGCTTTTTCAATACCTTAAAAAATAAAGATACGGTGCTGCGGAAGAAGAAATAAGCGCCTAGTACCGTTAAAAAGAGAATTAAAAACGGTATTACAGGAATTACGTATAACTTAACATTCAAAGCACAGTAGTAACCTGTGGCAATCATTAACACGCCGATAATTCCAAAGATAGTTTCTGCTTTAGTTATTTTATTCTCTTTAACGTCAGTAGTTTGACGTGTTCGTATCAACATTAAAATAGAACGTCTCTTAATGAAAAGAGCATTTTGCAGAATAATTAAAGCATAAGCAAGTATCAGCATTAAAACTGTAGCAATTAATGCTTTCAAACTAAATGTCAGATGGATGCTTTCTTGTATGTGCATGAGCTTCAATACGATTAACAATAACAGACGCGATCCGAGAAACCCGCCTATAATTCCTACAATGCCAGTCATTAAGAAAATCACAACTTGTTCCAACATCAACATACGGACAATATTCGATCTCGTTAAACCGATTAATTGGTAAAGTCCCAACTCATTGACCCGCTGTTTAATAAAAAGTTGGTTTACATACATCAGGAAAATCACGATGATGATGAAAAGGAATATGCTTCCGACATTCGCACCTTCGCGTATAATTTTAGCTGAGTCTTCGTTATTAATACTCTTTGCATATTTTAAAGTTACAAAGCTGAAATACAATGCAATACTAATAATTAAGGAAAATAAATATAAGCCATAATGTCTTAAGTTTTGCTTTAAATTCTTTAATACGATATGTCTAAATGTCATACTCTACACCGCCCAAGACGCTTTGTGCTTGAATGACTTCTTTATAAAAGGCTTGTTTGTCTTGCTCGCCTTGGTAGAGTTCTGAATAAATCTGACCATCTTTCAACATAATAATACGATTAGAATAACTCGCCGCAGCGGGATCATGCGTTACCATTAGAATAGTAGACTCAAAACGTTCATTCATCGCCTTCAAACGTCTCAATAAATCTTGCGCACTTTTAGAATCTAAGGCGCCTGTAGGTTCATCTGCAAAGATGATGGAAGGCCGCGTAATAAAAGCTCGCGCAGCTGATACACGTTGTTTCTGACCTCCTGAAATTTCAGATGGATATTTATCTGCCAGTTCTGAAATACCTAAAGCCTCAGTGACTTCTTCAAAATATTTTTCCGCTTCATTTTTCTCCAAATTTTGTATCGACAACGGCAACATAATGTTTTCTTTCACTGTCAATGTATTCAACAAATTATAGTCCTGAAAAATAAAGCCGATTTCGCGCTTACGTACTTCAGAAAGTTGTTTATTCGTCAAATCTTGCAGTTGATGACCGTTCAATTCTACTGACCCTTGTGTGACATAATCAATGGAACTTAACATGTTCAACAATGTCGTCTTTCCTGAACCAGAGGGTCCCATGATAGAAATGAATTCACCTTTCTCAACTTTGAAAGACAAGCCCTTCAGCACTTCTTGAGCGACGTGTTTATTTCCAAATACTTTGGTGAGATTAGATACTGTAAGAATTGCCATTTCAATTCCTCTCCTTTTGGTAATAATTTATACCTCTAGTTTATGCAATTCATTCAGCAAGGTCGTTTGTTTGAGCTAACAAATCAGGCATTTAAAATGACAAATTTGTCACTTCGGCTTTCCGGGCCACGATTTCATTTTGTTTAGGAAAAGTTAAATGTATTTTTGTCCCCTCATCAACCACTGATTCAATCTCCACTTTTATCCCTAGATTGTGTTTGATTTGGTCCACCAGGTAAAGTCCAATGCCTGAAGAAGTGGTTTCGCTTCGATGGCCAGTAGACGTAAAGCCCCGATCAAAAACCCGCGGCAAATCTTTAGCGGGTATTCCTCTGCCTTTATCACAAACCTCAAGATGGATATGGTTGCTTTGAGAAAAGGCTCTGATACTAATATCTTCGCCTTCAGGACTATATTTTACTGCATTAGTAATAAGTTGACGTAATAGCATCTTGCACCATTTCCTGTCAGATAAAACTTCATAATCTTCCTCAAAATCCATATCGAAACCGATCCCCTTTTGTTGACTGATGTGGCGGGTAAGTTGGACTTCTTCTATTATCATTCGTTTTAAAGAAATTTTTTCAAAATAAGCATCTCGTCCTTTTGAATCTAATCTCACTAGATACAGTTGATTATCCAGCATAGAATTCATGCGAGACCATTCAAATAACAATTCATTTCGTTTCTCTTTATCCGGTTCTTTTTCTACGAGCAGCTTCATTGCGGTTAAAGGCGTCTTCATTTCATGTACAAAGTGAGTCAAACTCTGTTCTTGTTCTTTTAAAGTAACAGCTTGCTTCGAAACGATTTTCTTTTGACGCGTTATTTGTGCATACAAGTAACTTAAAACTTCTCTTTCCATTGGAGAATTTGCCGCTTCTTTATGTTTCAACTCTTCGACTTCGCGCATTTCCGATAACTTTTTCAAAAAAGCAGTTTCACGTAAATAAGCAAAAAAGAGAAAAACCACAATAATCATCAAATTAAATAACGCTACATAACCGACTGCACCCACAGACAAATCTGGGTCTAAGTAACCAAAAATCAATAAAACAACTTGTAATACTAAGAGCAGCAGTATCCAATTCATGCGGGTCTCTAGGAAGTCCTTCACACGTTTAAACCACGTCATTGGCTATATATCCTTTACCTACACGTGTTTCAATTGCTTTATCCAAGCCGAAATCTGCAAGTTTTTTACGCAAGCGATTAATATTCACTGTTAACGTATTATCGCTGACAAAAGCCTCATCATCCCATAATGCTGTAATGAGATTGTCACGGCTAACTGTTTCATTTCGATGTTTTAGTAAAATTTCGAGAATCAGCATTTCCGTTTTAGATAAATGAATTTCTGCACCTTCGCGTTCTAATACACCTTTCGCCAAATCAACTTGAATCCCACCCCAAGTCATACTGCGCTGTTCTTCTAAGTTAAATTGGTAAACTCTTCGATAAACTGCTTTCAACTTAGCGATCAATACATTGGTATAAAAAGGCTTCTGAATAAAGTCATCAGCACCTAATTCCATACTCATCACTTGGTCCATAGGATTGTCCCGTGCAGATAAGAATAGAATCGGTACATTCGATTCATGACGAATTTGTCGGCACCAATAAAAACCATCGTATTTCGGCAATTCGACATCCATAATAATAATCTCAGGATTTTTTGTTCAGCCTCTGATGAAACATTGCCAAAGTCCTCTACTCCTTCAACATGCAAATCCCAATGTTCTAATTCTTTCTTTAGTTGTTTAAATAACGTTTTATCATCTTCTACGAGCAGTATCTTCATTTTCTATCACCTTTCCGATTAATATTTCAGGAATGTTTCAGAATGATTTCATTTACATTTCAACATTTTTCTTCTAAACTAGAAATTGTGCTTTTCATCAATTTTTTGTTTTTGTAAAAAAATAGAGTAGAATTAAACTAAAATAATGCTAAATACACCGAGATAGTGTACACTCAGTGTAATACTACCTTATAAAATGGAGGGTGTCTATGGAACATTCAATTAGAGAAATAAGTATTAATGATGCAGATGACTATATCAAATTGATTAAAGATATCTATGATGAGTCTGATTATATGTTGTATAGTCCTGGTGAATATGTCCCATCTCTATCAAGTGTCTTAAAAAATCTTGAGCATTTTATCACTTCTCCATCTAATACTATTTACGTCGCAGAAATTGATGGTATGCTAATTGGGTTCGCAATCGTTTCCTCACGCAAATACGAACGCACACAGCACGAAACACGCGTGCGTATCGGAATCCGTGAACATTACCGCAACAAAGGCGTCGGACACTCATTGTTGAATGCCGTTGATGCTTGGGCTTTAAATCACGGTATCAGACGACTAGAAGCATTGGTGGTTCCTCAGAACGATCATGCAGTAGAACTGTTCAAATCAGCGAACTATCAAGTTGAAGGCGAAATGCGCGATAAACTTAAAATCGACAATCAATATTATAACGAATATGTAATGGCGAAATTATTACGTTAAAGCCACTGAATTTTTAAGGTTCTTGCCCATTTGTGGTGAATGGTGCAAGAACCTTTTTTCTATTTTATTTAAAAAAATGAGACTGGCGGAGGTGGTGGGACATCGGAGTCGAGCCTAAATATTCAGGGGGTAAACTCCGGTTATTGGACATGTTGGCCTCATTCTTGGCCAATATACCCTTTTATTGGACACGTTGCCCTCATTCTTGGCCAATATACCCTTTTATTGGACACGTTGCTCTCATTCTTGGCCGATATATCCGTTTATTGGACTCGTTTGTCGCCATCTTGGCCGATATATCCTTTTATTGACCACGTTGCCCGCATTCTTGGCCAATATATTCATTTACCAATCATGTTTCACTCTCATCTCCCTCGCCAGCCGCTTTAATCACTAGACTGCCAACAATATTTCTTCGATATTTCCTTTCCCACTCGTACAATTCTTATTCTGATACCTACACTCCACAAATGAAGGGCCTAAGACATTCATCTATGTCCCGGCCCCCTATTAAAATTAGAATGGATTTAATTGAATCGGCTCAAATTGCTCATTTTGTTTCTTAATATTTGTTGAGCTCGTGTTACGACTTAGGAAATGTTGTACAGCTGCTAAATTTTCCTTAGATTCTGGTTTATCTAAATGGAATTGATATTGGTGATGCAGATGATGTGTTCCATCAAAGAAGAAAGTGTCGGTCGGTATATCGTGTTGTTTTAAAACATCAGCGAATTCAACGTTTTGACTGGCAAATGGATCCGCATCGCCTACAGATAAGAACGTTGGCGGATATTGTCTAGTAACATGCTCAACTGTAGACATCTCAGATAAGTTCTTAAATTCTGATTCCCAATGTGACGTGCCTGTGTAACTGCGCATAAATAATTGGATACGCGGAAACTCAGTTTTTTTAACCGTATTCATATTGTAAAAGCCTCCGAAGAAAATGGCTGCCCGAATATCTTTGGGTTTAAATTGTTGTTTAAAATCCATTGAACTACGCAGCGACTTATCCGTCTGTATTGCTGTATATTGACTGGAAAGCTGGGCACCAGCTGAATCGCCGCCAAATACAACTTGATCAAAATCAATCGGCAATTCATGTCTGTTCTTTTTAATGAAAGAAACAGCTTGGTCCATTTGCATTAAAGGTGTCGGATATTTGTACTCTGGTGCGAGCGCATAATTGACGTTCACTACAATATAACCTTGTTCTGCAATTTTAGATAACAATGGATTCTTATACTGCTTATCTCCAGCAATGAACCCGCCACCATGCATCCAAAATATAACTGGTAATTTAACATCCTTATCTAACTCTGCAGGTGTAATAATATCTAATTGACTCTTGGGAAAAGTCTTACCGTATGTAATATTATTAAAGATTTTTACATTTCGGTTATTCAATTGTACTTTTTCTTTCATGTCTTGTGTATGACGATAATCAAAGTATTTTTTTATACTGATGCCCGCTGCAATACAAAGAACGATAACTATGATTGTACTCCATACAAGCCAGCGTTTTTTGCGCTTGCTCATGCCACCAAGTCCTCTCTCTGTCGTTTGTCGCATTATACAATTTGCCTTTATTGTACTGTATATAACTTTATTTCTCAAAGCGTGTACTCATCATATACAGAAAAAGCGCAGCACTTAATGCGCTACGCTTACTTTTTAGAATTTCATTCAACTGTATCTGACAGTTGCTTGACCTTTTTTATAAAATAATTTGCTATATCTAGTAACTTAACACAATTGACTTATTACGCAATGTGCTCTTTGTTTGCTTTCTTACGTTTAAAGTATTTAACCAATACTGCAACTACGATTAACAATCCTACATAACCCATTGCTGGATATAAGAAGTTAATTAAGCTTGAGAATCCAACAAAGCTGAGTCCATATGCAACCAGCATCATAATGATAATTAAGATATGATACTTTTTGCTGTAAGGTGTTGTAAAGCGTGCTGCGAAAGAATAGAGCAATCCTAAAATTGTGTTATACATTACAGCTAACATTACAATTGATAATAAGATAGTAACAATTGGGTGAATACCGTGTGCTAATGTAAGCGTCGGAATTGCCGCATCTTTGATTGCTGGATATTCTGTTTGCAGTGCGAATGTAATTAAAGCGAGCAAGATAGTATAAACCACGCCGCCGAATAATGCGCCTGCACCTGATACTTTACGTCGGCTGGCATCACCGCCAATAGCCACAATTGTACTGAAACCAACTGCAAATGCTAAACCGCCGTATATTGTACCTCTCCAAATACCCATAACCGGGTTAGCGTCCGGAACCACTGAGTTAATTTGTGAAATCGGCACTTGACCTTTTACTAAGTATACGCCAGCAATTATAATTACTAACACAATTAAGAATGGTGTAACTACACCAAGCGCGCGTACAATTTTGTTGAAGTCCATTAATAATGTAATATAGATTGCAATTACCATGATTAATGAACCTAACCAGGTTGGAATACCATAACTTTCATGGAATGCAGATCCAGCCCCTGCAATCATTGTGACAGAAATTCCAAATAAGAAAAAGACGAGTATATAGTCGATGATGCGTCCAAATTGCTTCCCGAATATATACGAAAGTGTCGATTCGTGGTTTTCTGCATCGAAAGCTGTCCCAATTTTTGCTACTTGTCTTCCGATGAATCCTAAAATTAAACCTGCTATTAATACACCAATGTATGCATATAATCCATAATCTGTGAAAAATTGCATAACTTCTTGGCCTGTTGAGAAACCTGCGCCGACGACTACACCGACATAGGCAAAGCCAATTTTTACAGTTTCTTTATTAAACGTCATGATAACGTATAATACCTCCTCGTGTAATTAAACAATGCTTGCCAACGATTATACTTACTATCCATAGCGTTTTCTGTCTTTTTAAAGGTCATGAATTTTTCCATGAAAAGTATATAGTAACAAGAAAATACCTTGTTGCGCAACATGCGCTTTGTATAAACGACTCAATACATCATTAAGTTACCCTCAATATAATAATGTTACTCATAAAAAATACCGAGGTTATCCATTAGTAAAACTGAAGGATAAAATTAATGCTGTATTTACCCTGCCCCCTCCCGTAAAAACAAGGGACTCGGACAAAATAATGTCCCAGCCCCTGTTGTTTAGTAAAATTATTCATTTAAGATACTTATTATTTTGCATCACGATTTTGATTTAATTCATCAATACTGACTACTACATTATCCATGCGTTTCGCTGTTTGTTTAAGAATATTACGTGCTACGTTATTATTTGGATCTAATTTAAGAATTTGTTTAGAAATATCGAAAGCTTTCTTATCTGAAATAACAGGTTCAGGAATAGCGTGGAGTAATAACATTTGCAATAAGCTCTTCACTTCTTTGCCCTCAGTGAGTTTTATGGAAGATTCAGCATGATAATAAGCAGAGTCAAGTGCGCCTTCAACTTCACTGAGTGGATAAACCAACAGCAAGAAAGCTAAATCATGCAATTCAGCAGTTTCGCCTTCTTTCATCATGTCTAAAATGCATGTATAAAACATGACACTTTCGACATCATGTGCACTTGAAATATAAGCTTCTTCAAATTCCATAAAATCTGATTCGGACATTAATTGTTTGACTGATTCAAATTCGCCGTTTAAGACATGTCGCTTTATTAAATCTTGCATGGCAATGTCCTCCTATATTTGAACAGATTTTATTTGCAATTACTGTTATTTTACCACAATCTTTTGCAATTAACATTAATAACCTTAAAGGCTCGCAATATATTTTTACCTATTTAAATTAAAAACTTTTTGTACGATACATCAAGTATAAGAAATAAGGCGCACCAATCAAGGCTACGACGATTCCTGCCGGGATTCCGGATGGTTGCAGAATCGCTTGTCCTAAAGTATCGGAGAAGACCAATAGAAAAGCGCCGATGAAAATAGCAAGTGGCATAAATAATTGGTGTCTAGGCCCGACAATTGTTTTAGCTATATGCGGTCCCATCAAACCAATGAAGCTTATAGCGCCGCTTACTGCCACGGCTGCAGAAGATAACGCTACAGCGGTAAACAGTATAACTATACGTTCGCATCGCACATTAATTCCTAAACCTTGGGCAATTTGCGCATTAGTATTTAAGATATTCAAGATGTTCGCTTTAGTGAATAAAAATGGAATAATCACAATCAGCCATGGTATCAGAGCAATCACAAAGCTCCAATCGTCTCCCCAAATATTTCCAGCAAGCCAAGTAGCCATGAATTCTGATTGATCGCGGTCAAACTTAGACATTACTGTTAATGAACCGCCAGATAGCGCGGCAGAAAGTCCGACCCCTACTAATACCATACTAGCAGGTGTAATCCCTTTTTCTTTAGTATAACTGAAGTAAAAAATAATTGTAGCCGTCAAGATACCGCCAATAATACTTAATATCGGCAATACGTAAACAAAGTTATCTGCGTTGACATGGCCAATTACTAAAAATAATGCAATTAAAAAGCCGCTTCCGGCATTAATCCCTAATATCCCTGGTTCAGCAAGCGGATTATTCGTCACACTTTGCATCATTGCACCACTCATACTTAATGCTGCTCCTGCTAAAATAGTTATCAGCATCCGCGGTAATCTGAAATCTAACAAAATCAGACTATCTGTATACTCACCTTGACCAAATAATGTTTTGAAAAACGTACTGACTGACATATGGTATTCACCGGAAGTCACACTCCATACACATGCAGCAAACAACATGACAATCGTGATAACCAATGCAATGAGTTGTTTCATTCGTAATTTCGGTTCAATCATATTGTACGACCTCCTTTTCTAATTAAATAGATAAAGTAAGGCACGCCGATAAACGATACAATCGCGCCGACTGGAGCATCACCTAACATGCGAGCAACTGTATCAGCTAGTAACACTAAGAAACCGCCGAGCACAGCTGTTAAAGGAATGACTTTTGCATAGTCTGTGCCAATCAAGAAACGTACAATATGCGGTACAATGAGCCCGACAAAGGCAATTTGACCAACCATTGCCACAGCAATACCGGCTAAGAGCATCGTCAATATTAAGCTGATGGTACGAATCCATTTGACATTCTGTCCTAAACCTGTGGCTAAACTTTCTCCTAGATTGAGAATCGTCAGCTGTTTGCTTAAAAGAACAATTAAAATAACTGTCACAATGATAATAGGCGCGCTCCATTTTAACTGAATCCAAGTTGTACCAGAAACACCGCCCATACTCCAAAAGTTAATATCTTGATTGAGTTTAAATAACAGTGCGATTCCTTGACTCAGTGCAGTTAAGAAAGCACTTACTGCGGCCCCTGCTAAAATGATACGAATCGGATTGAAACCATCTTGGCGTGAACGGCCCATCATCAGTACAATAGTTCCGCCTAAAATAGAACCGACGAAACCAGCGATCATTAAGATGCCGAAACTCGCACTTGGATAGAAAGCATAAGTAACAGTCAACATAAAGCTTGCCCCTGCATTTAATCCAATTAAACTAGGGTCGGCTAAGCCGTTTTTTGTTACACCTTGCACTACAGCACCTGCAACTGCTAATGCCATACCGACTAATACCGCGCCTAAATCGCGCGGTATCCGGATTTCACTTATAATATTATGTTGTTCAATTGCTGGATTATAATGGAAGACAGCTTGATAGATTGTCGATAAGTGAATTCTTGCATCACCATATAAAATAGATATCAACAACATAATGAAAAGTAAGAGACAAGATAAAATAAATGCAGATGTGAAATTAATTTGTTTTTGTTTTTTCTGCTTTTGAGTCATCTAACTTTCCTCACACTTTTGAATAATGCTTACATAATAAATCATATGTGACGAGCATCGGTTTTCCTGTACGTGGATCGGTACTTAATTCAGCATCAATATTAAATACTTGTTCTAAAATATCTTTCGTTAATACTTCTTGAGTTTCACCTGAAGAGACAATGTCTCCGCCTTTCATAGCGATAAGGTAGTCGGAGAAGCGGATTGCTTGGTTAATATCATGCAACACCATCACAATTGTAGTTCCATGTTCGCGGTTTAATTCTTGAACAAGTTCCAAAATTTCTAGTTGGTGACTGATATCTAAATAAGTTGTCGGTTCATCTAAAAAGATAATGTCAGTTTTTTGGGCTAAAGCCATAGCAATCCAAACACGTTGTCTTTGACCGCCACTGAGATCATTAATTGCGCGGTGTTTAAAGTCATATGTTCCAGTTACTTTTAAAGCCCAGTCAATTTCTTCTTTATCTTCAGCACTTAAACGACCGAATCCCTTTTGGTGCGGGAAGCGTCCATAAGATACTAATTCACCAGCTGTAAGTCCATCAGCAACATCAGGAGATTGCGGTAAAATTGCAATCTTTTTAGCGATTTCTTTTGTAGATTGTGTGTGGATATTTTTACCATCTAATAAAATTTCGCCATTTTTCACAGAAAGCAGACGTGATAATGCTTTTAACAATGTCGATTTGCCGCAACCGTTCGGTCCAATGATGGATGTCACTTTGCCATCAGGAATTTCAACGTCTAAATCACTAACAATAACATGTTCCCCATATCCGATTGTTACTTGTTGACCGTTTAAACGATTCATCAATTTCTTTCATCCTTCCATTTTTTGAAAACATTTAATCAAGCTTTGAGATCAGGTATTTTTCCGATCCTTCCCCATTCCAAAGCTTTACTCAGTTTTCTTTCATCTCTTAAAAATTATTTATTTCGTAAGATTGAACTTCATTACTGCTCGTTTCAATCTAATAATATTTATCTTAAGTTCTTTATCAATCACCTTAATGTAATTGATAATCATTATCATAGGATATATTATAACACCTCAGTGTTTATTTTCCTAACAAATCTTCATATTAGACATGAAAAAACTGAGACATGAAATGAATGCCTCAGCTTGCTTTATAAAATATTAAATAATACTTTTGTCCTGCTCTATAAATTATTCATCAGCTAAAAATCCATTACCATAAACATCACGCACATCGTGAATAACTAAAAAGGCATTTTCATCTAAACTGCGAATCAGACGTTTAGCTTTCGAAACTTGAGTCTTACTGATAACTACATATAAGATTTCTTTATCTTCTTTAGAATAATAGCCGCGACCGTCGATAATCGTCACACCACGCCCTACTTTTTCATCTATGACTTTAGCTACCTCATCAGGACGGCTGGAAATAATAGTCATAGCTTTCTTAGTATTTAAACCTTCAATTACAAATTCCATAACTTTAGTTCCAATGTATAAAGAAATAATGGTTACCAAGATTTTATCTAGCGGAATAACCGTAATAGAGATGGCTACTACAATTAAATCGAAGAATAATAAAGCATACGATGTACTGACATCTAAGTACTTATGAGCTAAGCGAGCTAAAATTGTTGTTCCCGCAGTTGTTCCGCCGGCCAGGACAATCACTCCGATGCCTAAACCAACACAAGAACCCCCAAAAACTGCATTTACCACAACGTTGCCTGTCTCAATATGCCAAGATTCTGTCAATCCCAAGAAAACAGAAATTAAAACGGTTGCAATGATAGTTAAAAACATACTCCGCTTACTTAAAAATTTATAACCGATGATGATTAAAATTGCATTCAAAACAAAGTTGGTAATGCCTGGTGATAAATGAAATGCATAATATAAAACGATGGCAAGTCCGGTCACACCACCTTCGCCTAGTTTACCTGAAATGATGAATGTATTTACCCCAGCTGAAAAAACAAACGATCCAAATACTACTAACGCCAGGTCGCGCACTGTTTTTCTGTTCAAAATGACCGCCCCCTTATAAAATTGTATACACAATTAAATGTTAGCATAAGTCCCGTCATGCCTACAATATAGCGATTTATATTTTACCGTCCCAATATTTTATTAATAATTCTGAAAATTTTGTTTACTTTCGATTAGCGGTTTGCTATAATAAATTTCAACTTCTTTAATCAATAGATTAAGGGAGTTATCTCCTTTGTGTTGTTTACAATAAACAAACAAAATTTTCGCTCGAATGCACGAACAGTACCTAGTCCTTACTGATTACGTGTATCAAATTCATTTCCCGTAAAAGACCAAGTAATGTTTGTGTCTCCCCACATTCATTAATTTGGTCTTTTCATATTATTAACTTCTTTTCTTCAAATAAAAAATAAAAAACAATGCTCAACCAAAAGTTGAACATTGCTTCACGAAAATATTGACTTACCATGCAAACAATCCGACAAATGCAGCTGTAAGTAGTGAAACGAGTATACCTGATAATAACATCATCGGTACATATTTCGATACAAAATCGGATGTTTTTTGGTTTACGATTCCTTTTAATGTTCCGACAATCATACCGATTGTAGAGAAGTTTGCAAATGAAACAAGGAATGTAGAAATAACGGCTCGTCTATGCGGGTCATATGATTTAACCACATCTGAAATTTGTCCCATAACTACGAACTCATTGGTAACAATTTTCTTCGCCATTTGTTGTGCTACAATCCACGCTGTATCCCATGGCAATCCAAGAAGTAATGCAAATGGATACATAAATACACCTAGAATTTGGTTGAGGCCGAAACTGCCTTTTACGTGAATCCAACCGCCGATAATGCCTGTAATCAAATTGATGAAACGATCTAATAAGTCAGCTAATGCTACGAAACTGATTACAAATGCAATAATAATCAATACTAATTTCCCAGCATTTATTACTGAGTCACCTAAGAATGAGAAGAACGGTTGGCGTTGTGCGCCTTCTTCTTTAATATTATAAATAATATCTTCTCGTTCTTCTACACTGACTGGGTTTAAAATCGATGTCACAATAATAGCATTAATAATATTTAAAGGAATAGCAGTTAATACTAATTCACCAGGAATCATCGTAACGTATGCCCCGACAATTGCGCCTGACACTGAACTCATCGACATCATGGCGATGGTTAATACACGGACTTCGTTCATTCTTTTTAGTTGTTCACTTGAAACAGCTAATGCCTCAGTGTTTCCTAAGAACATCATTTCAATACCGAAGAATGACTCGAATTTAGGCTGACGAGTAACTTTCGCTAATAACCAACCTACTGCTCCGATAAATTTCGGCAAAATATTTAAATACATTAAGATATCAAATAATGGAACGACAAGTAAAATCGGGAATAATGCTGAAATCGCCATATCCATTTGCTTTTGGTTTACAAAACTTGCAAATGCAAAACCAGTACCTGCATTGGCAGATTCTATTACCCAGGAAATACCATCCGCCATTTTAGATACGAACCAGTTGCCCCATGGAAAGAACACAAAGAACCATGCAAGAAATAAGTTAACAACGACTAAGATTACAACTGACTTCCATTGAATTGCTTTACGGTTTCTGGAAAAGAGCACTGCAATTCCTAAAAATACCGCCAGCCCAATAATATTGATAAGTAAGTACATATGACACCCGCCTTTTATTTTTCTGAAATATGTATGAATAGATTATCACTCAAAAATAACTGCTTGTATAAGCGCTCTTTTCTTTAAGCAATAGGATTCACATCATTATAGTTGATCGTATTTACAAAGATAATTTAAATGCTTTTTTAGTATATCATGTTGAAACGTACCTTTGAATTACATTTTTAAAAGTCAAATGAAATTACTTACCTAGAAAATCGAAATGTCACATTTTTTACTTAAATTAAAAAGGAAGGGGAACTTTAGTTTGTCCTAGCCCTTCCTTAAATTTATTAATCTGTTAATTTTTGTGTCATCACAAAGTCTTTATATTTCTTATGTGTTTCCATTAATTCTTTATGTTTGCCGGTTCCAGTTACATAACCGCCGTCTAAGAAAATAATTTGGTCCGCTTTCATAATGGTAGAAAGACGATGCGCAATTACAACAGTAGTACGTTCCTCCATTAATGTTTCTAAAGATTCTTGTATTTTCTTTTCACTTTCACTATCCAGATTTGCTGTAGCTTCATCTAACAAGAGAATATCTGGATTCTTCACGAAACTACGTGCGATATCAATACGTTGTCTTTGACCGCCTGATAATTTCAAACCGCGTTCTCCAACCAAAGTATCGTATCCTTCATCGAACTCCATAATAAAATCATGGCAATTTGCGAGTTTCGTATAGTTCTCAAGTTCTGCATCGGTAACTTCTCGATTAATACCATATAATATGTTATCGCGAATCGTACCGCTCATCATGGCATTAGATTGCATAACATAGCCGATTTTATTTCTCCAATCCGATAAAGGTAATTGATAAATAGATACTCCCGCATACAGAATATCGCCGCGAGTAACATCGTACATTCTTTCAATTAAATTAAAGATAGTACTTTTACCTGACCCAGATGGTCCCACAAATGCGGTTACCTTTCCTTTTGGAATTTCAAAATTTAAATCATGCAATACTTCTTTGACATCATAGCCGAAATCTACATTATCAAAAGTAAGACTGCCATTAGATAAGTCTTGGTTTGTCGGTGCTTCAACTTTTTCTAACGGTTCTTGCATAATTTCATAAATTCGGCTGCTGGCACCTACTGCCTTTTTATAATCTGTCATTAATGTAGAAAGATTAACTAACGGCATAGACAATTGAATGACATAGAAAATCATGGCAACTAATGTTCCGGCTGTAATAGCACCTGAAGAAATTCTAATGCCCCCGAATCCAAGAATAATACCGATAGTCAATAGCATAATCAAACCAGAAATAGGTTGAATTACTGCAGCGATTTTAGCTTGTTTTAAACCTAAATTATAGATTTCTTTCAAATTCAAATGAGCTTTATCTAATTCAATTTGCTCTGTATTCGCTACTTTAACTAAGCGCATCTCTGTTAGGACACGTCCCAGCAATCCACTGAAGTTTGCGATTTCAGCTTGCGTACGCGTTGAAATCCGCTGCATCACTCTGCCTAAAGGAATCATTATCGCTACAAATAAAGGTATTGTAATAAACGTTAAAAGTGTCATCTGCCAATCCATAATGAAAAGCATGATTAATGATCCGATAAGAGTAATAATCGATGGCAATACGTTCGGTAATTTTTGAGATACAAATTCATTGATAACTTTTGTATCATCCGTTAAACGGCTCATCAGTTGACCGCTTTCGTTCACATCAAAAAAACGCATGCGCAAGCGTATAATATGAGCCCATACTACTGATCGGATTGCATAAATTATTTTTTCACCAATTTTACTCAATAAATACAAGCCGATACCGCTTAATACAGCGTTCAACGCAAAAACAGCAACAAATATAAGAATAAATTGCATGTTAAATTGGCTGCCAGTGAATTTATCTACCATTCTTCCTGTAAATAAAGGGACCAGCAGTCCACTTATACTACCTAATGAAGAAATAGAAACTGCCACTATAATAAGTCCAAGCGGCCACTTTAATTTTTTCAAAAGAAATAATAAAGGATTGCTCTTCGTTTTTGTCTGTTCCATATACTTACCTCAACTGAATTTTAAAATATCTTTACTTTAACTTTACGCTTTGCAAAACATTTACAGAACAAGAGATACAAGAGGTCCGGCACTCTTCCGTCAGACAACCCTCAGACTGACCGACCTATATCGAGTGTCTTTGCTGAAGTGCACATACCTTGTTTCCAACACCTTTTGTGATAAACTAGTTCTGTTAATAAATTAATATTGAAGGAATGAAAGTTACGTTATGAAAAAAATAATATTAATAACTCTGCTGATATTCTTCGCAAGTACAATTATAACACCATTTTCAGAAGCAGACACCAATACCCCCTCCCCTGCCGAAGTTGCAAATGAATATGGTTATAATATATCAGATGACTTCAATCCAGAGGGTGCTGTTAATATAAGTCAGACAGGTCAAGTTCTATATGACTATCATATGAACAAAAAATGGTACCCAGCCTCCATGACAAAATTAATGACGATGTATCTTACGTTAGAAGCAGTCAAAGAACATAAATTATCTCTTGATGATAAAGTGAAAATTACTGATGATGATTATAGAATGTCTACGTTGCCTGAACTCAGCAATACGAAACTTTACCCAGGTGACACTTATACTATCAAAGAACTTTTACAAATTACCGTCTCTGCATCTAGTAATGCGGCAGCTTTAATTTTAGCTAAGAAAGTAGGAGGAAACACTTCAGATTTTACCGACCAAATGAATAAAAAAGCTAAAAAACTCGGTATGACTCATACACATTTTGTGAATCCTACAGGAGCTGAAAATAACCTTTTGCAAAATTACGCACCTAAAAAGTATAAAGATGAAATGTCTAGCAGAGCATCTGCTAAAGACTTTGCAATTCTTTCTCAAAGAGTCATTCAAGATACACCGAAAGTACTTTATTTTACTAAGCAATTAGCGCCGACCCAACATGGAGTTACATACTATACCTTCAACTGGTCTCTCGAAGGCTCAGAATTGAGTTTGAAAGGAACAGATGGTTTAAAAACAGGTTCCAGCGACATTGCAGATTACAATCATACAATTACTACTAAGCGCGATGGTTTTCGTATTGATCAAGCTATTATGGGCGCCGGCGATTATAAACACCTTGGTGGCGAGAAAGAACGTAATAAAATGGGCAATAGTATTATGAATCGTTCTTTTGATCAATATAAATATGTAAAAATCCTTTCTAAAGGTGAACAAAAAATTAACGGCAAAAAGTATTATGTCAAAAAAGATTTATATGATGTACTGCCAAAAGATTACACGAAAAAAGACTATAAATTTGTAATCAAAGATGGTCGCGTACACATTGATTATCCAAGACAATTTATTTCTAATCAATATGGTCCGCCTTCCGTAGAAGTAAAAAGACCTTTAGTGCATGAAGCGACTACTTTCGCACAATCTTCATTTTCTGAACATCCTGTGTTAACTGTAATTGGATGTGCCTTTATTATCGCTGCACTAGCCATTATTATTTTCTTAATTATTGATGCCATAAGACGTCGCAAAAACTAAGTCATTCATATAAAAAGAAGCTCGCTTGCAGTCTTGAAAAAGTTGAATTTTCAGGTTCAACTTTTTCGTATTCACTGCAAAGTGAGCTTTTTATTTTGCATCTTTTCCATAAAGTTCTTTCTTAATTTGAGTTGTAGAAATACCTTCAGTACGTTTCAAGTAAACGACTTCACATTTATCTTTTAGGAAGTCGAATTCACCTTCCCAATCATGCCCCATAACGAAAGTATCTACATCATAGCGTTCCACATCACGCTCTTTTTGTCCCCATCCTTCTTCTGGAATAACAAGGTCAACATAGCGGATAGATTCTAACATCATCTTACGTTGTTCATAATTATAATATGATTTTTTATTTTTAATACGATTGAATTCATCAGTAGAAAGGGCAACAATAAGATAATCTCCCATTTCTCTGGCTCTTCTTAACAGTTCAATATGGCCATAATGTAGCAAATCATATGTTCCATATGTGATGACACGCTTCATAATATTAACTCCTCCATTATTCTTTCACTGTTTAAAAAATAACATACTTTCATTTTAAAATCATTATTTATTTCAATAATATATTAAATGAGCCACATACAATAGCTTATCTCTTATTTTTTCAAAGCTTTTTTCAGTGCATGACGGCCTCTGAACATTCCAATCTTGGGTACGAGCTGCAAGTGAAAGGCGATAAAGTTCGGGCGGCCGATCCCTACTTTATTCAATGCTTCACGCCATTGTCTGTATAATTTAGGCGACCAGCCGATACCGCCTCCTTCTACTACCTTAATAATTCTAAAAAGTGCATTTCCGTCGTAATGCGTTTTTTGCATACCTTCAATATATTGGATGACTGTATCTAAAAGTGCTTGAGTAACCTTTGGCTTTGCAGTAATATATGCTTGCAACATATAACTGACAATTAATTCATCCATGCGATAACTATAATATTCTTGAACGTTCGGCATTCTTAAATAGTCCATCACACGTTGACGCACTTTAAAGGCATCTCTCATATAAGGGAAGAAACGTTCAACACTTTGAGCTGTAATTGAATTTTCTCTCATATTATAGCCTGCAATAATATCCGGGAGCAGCTGAATATCACGGGCTTGGTTGAATGCACGCGCCATATAAGTGTGTTCTTCACAAAATACAATATCCTCATCAAAACGTAAATCTTTAAAGCGAGAACTGAACATTTTGTCACGAGGTCCGATAGACTGCAACATCTCTGGACATTGCGTCAAGTTGACAACTTCGTCTTTTTTAATCGCTTCATGTGTCGGAAAAGTTCGCCATTCTCCATGAAAATCACGTCCTGTTTGACCGATTACAATTTCTACATCCTCATTAGTTTCATATCTGCGTGCCATTAAATCTATACGACTTGGAAGAAATTCGTCATCTGCATCTAAAAACATATAGACATCGCCAGTCATTTGGGATAGTCCTACATTTCGACTTGCGGCTGCCCCTTTATTTTCTTGGCTGATAATCTTCACGTGTTTATTTTCTTTTTGCAACGCTTCTAATGTTTGTAAAGTATTATCCGTTGAACCATCGTTAATACAAATAATCTCATGGTCATATTTCGTATCAATTGATCTTACTGCACGTTTTACAACTTCTTCAGAATTATAAACGGGAATAATTATAGAAATTTTCATTACTTTTTCACCAATTCTCTAATATAGTTTGATATTTTGTCTAGTGTATCAGGAGTGCTGAAACTATGCCATTCTTTAAATAATGGCGGGTAATGTTCCGGGCCTTCTTGCAACTTATGCAATAGGTCATCTTCATTATAAGCTTTATAGGCTTCAGGGATTTCCCAATAAAAATGATTTAAGCCACGTTCTACTTCATACTCTGCTTGGTCATATACATAGAATAACACGGGTTTATTTAAGAAGCTTGCTTCAATAGCGAGCGAACTGTAATCCGTAATAATAACATCCGCCATCAAGAACAGTCGTTGCGTATCAATTTTAGATGATTCTCCTAATTTAAGCGCTGAAGGATGCAATTTATTAATCAAAGTGTACTCTGGAAGCGCATTTTCAAATTTCTCTTTATCAATCATGCGATTCGCTTGAAAATGTTCTCGGTAAGTTGGTACATAAACAGCGAGTTTCCCTTCGATTCCATATTGCTGTTTTAAAGCATCTTTTTGTGCATCTAAATCTTTTGAAAAATACTGTACCATACGTGGCAAACCTAATTGCAGCATTTGATAAGGTTTAGCATTGTAGGCATTGGTAAAGCAAATCTCCATAGGTTTCCCACCGACTAAATAGCGATCTGTAGCCTGATAAACCCGCATATATTGGTCCACCATTTTTTTATTAGTTAAGTCCACAGCATGGTCCTTCAAGCCGAAATACTTTAATGCACCTGCCGCATGCCACGTTTGAATGACAGTTTGGCCTTTTTTCTTATGAAAACCGCCCATCAGCAAATAGTAGTTATCGATAAAAATAACTTTCGCTGTAGAAAGCGCATTAATTTGTGCAAAAATATGTTTATTGCTGTTATCAATGAATCGAACACCCTGTAAATGCTTCACGCTAATTTTATCCATCGACTTTCCGATAACTGTAATTTCATAACCTTCTGCGTTTAGCCTTTTAATAATCGGCATTACATCTTCCTTAAAGGTCATAAATATAACAATGTGATTAGTATCTAATTTTCTCTTTTTAAAAACACGGTTTAATATACTGATAATCAATAAATAAACTCTTTTAATTATTTGTCTCATTTCATATTACCCCTCTGTCTTCATTCTAAAAAAACTCCAAACACGTCTTAACATGCTTGGAGTTATCTTAAGCTAACAATGATTACATAAAGTCTGCAAATTGGTCTCTGTAACGCATGTGTAAAATTGAACCTACAAAGAACAAGAACAAGACAATAAATACATTGTATAAAGCGAGTTCCCAATGCTCGATGAAATACCATTTATGGAATAACATCGCTGCACGATAGGACTCAGCAATAAAATAAATTGGATTTAACATTAAAATCTTTTGTACGATCGATCCTGGTTTAGCGACCCATAAAATAGGTGATGCATAAAATAGGACGCGCATTAATGCTTGCATCAACATTTGTGTATCACGAATCAGCACTCCTAAAGTCGAAGTCACAAGTGCGACTGCACATGTAAACAAGTATGCAAACGGTACATACAGCAATAGTTGAATAATATGAATAGTTGGATAGATTCCAGACGCTATACAGAATATGAAAACAATTAATAATAAAACAAGATGTCCATATAATTTCGCTGTTACTGTATATGTCGGAATAATAGATAATGGAAAGTTCATTTTCGCAACTTGATTATACTTCGAAACAATTGAACGTGTTCCATCTAAAATACCTTGGTTGATAAAGAACCACATACTGATACCGACAAGCATCCAATAAATAAACGGAATGCCGTCAACAGGCGCGTTCGTACGAATCCCAAATCCGAATACAAACCAGTAAACTAAAATTTGAATGAGCGGATTGATTAATTCCCAAGCCATTCCTAAATAGTTATTGTGATTGGCTATTTTCAGTTCAAACTGAGCCAATCTATTAATTAAGTAAAAACCTTTAATATGTTCCTTAAGAACAGTTATTAGTGCTCCCATGATTAAACCACGCTTTCAAACGATTTGCGCATTTCACTACAAGTCATATGTAATATTTTTGTATGCCTAATATATCCATCTTAATATTATACGTAATTATAGTATAGATTGAAACAAATTTCATCAGTTTCAAGTTGAAAACATCTGCTATATTAAAATAATGACCTTTCTATCATTTAATGGTAAAATTTAGAACATTAATAAACATGTATTGCGTTTCTCTCACTTTCACGCCTATATTATAATATAATATAAATGATGACATGCAGTGCAGCATAATTAAGCAACGTAAAATGAGGACGGTTTTTTATGAAAGATATATCTGTAAAAATGGACAATATAACAAAAGAATATCGCATTTATCGTAACAATAAAGAGAGAGTCAAAGATGCTCTGATTCCTAACCATAAAAATAAAACGTTTTACGCCTTGAATGATGTTTCTATAACCGCTCACAAAGGTGATATTATCGGCTTGGTAGGCATTAATGGATCCGGTAAATCTACATTAAGCAATATCATCGGCGGCTCATTGTCAAATACAAGCGGCAATATTGAAAAACATGGTGAAGTCAGCGTTATCGCAATTAATGCAGGCTTAAATGCACAATTGACCGGCTTAGAAAATATCGAATTCAAAATGTTGTGTATGGGATTTAAACCTAAAGAAATAAAAGAACTCACTCCTAAAATTATTGAATTTAGTGAATTAGGAGAGTTTATCTACCAACCCGTTAAAAAATATTCAAGTGGGATGCGTGCGAAATTAGGTTTCTCTATTAACGTAACCATTGATCCAGACATTTTAGTTATCGATGAAGCCTTATCTGTCGGCGACCAAACTTTCACGCAGAAATCTTTAGATAAAATCCATGAGTTTAAAGAAGCAGATAAAACAATTTTCTTTGTCAGCCATAATATTGGTCAAGTACGTGAATTCTGTACAAAGATTGCTTGGATTGAAGGTGGCCGTCTAAAAGAATTCGGCGATGTAGATGAAGTTTTACCTCACTACGAAAAATTCTTAAAAGATTTTAAAAAGAAATCTAAGGCACAACAAAAAGAATTTAAACAAGAATTGGACAAATCCCGCTTTGTCATGAAATAAGACTACATTTATTTATATATAATTTAAATGTAAATCGAGTTTGAAATACACATCAACTCGGGTAGATATATTCATGATTAAACTTAAACGAATAAGCGTATTGCTTACTTTTTTAATTTTTTAAGCAAAAGCCTTTAAAATCTTTTCTAAAAGTATTATTATTAAATACAAGTGTATTAATAACAGGCATTGAAAATCCGCTCATTTACAAGAATGTCGTGATACGTCAGCAAATGACATTTTGTACAAGAGCTAACTCAATCAGCAGCTTTCCCCTGCTTCCTTTTTCTAAGATAAAGAAGAAGAGTATGGGTAAGCATAGACAAACATACAGCCTGTAAGTCATTATGTCATATCATTTCTTAAGTAAGCAGGTGATTGATATAGCTAGCAAGAATACTAAAAATAAAACTCAAGAATTTGCTAATCTCGTACGTGCATATCGAAAGGCACATATTGGGAAAGGGCCGGAACAAATTAAAGTTTTCTTTAAAGATAACTGGGCCATTGCACATATGACAGGCAGTTTGAGTAAAGTTGAAAATTTTTACTTACGCAATACCGAAAGTAAAGAATTTGAAAGAATGCTCAAATTTGGTCGTACAGAAGAAATTAAGCAGCTTTATAACCAACATCCTCCAACTGAAATGGAAGAATTGGTAGGCGCAAAATTTGTAAAATTATTTACAGATGTTAATCTAGAAGATGACGAGGTCATTTCAATCTTTGTATTTGACCGTTCAATCGAATAAATCAGGATTGGTGTAAGGTACTCGGTGCTGTTTACTAACCCGCTTTTGAAACTCGTACTAACTTTTCAAGGAGGTGATATATGTAAACAGGATCGAGTTTTTTATTTTCCATATACAATTGAGTTGGAACTTATCATTATAAAACCCATTCATTTCTATAAAAATAAATCAAAATACTATTGCAATTTGTGCTCACCACAATTTAACAAATTGCATAGCAAGCCCAAAACAACAATATGAAGTCTTGATTCAGCCCATTCAAATGACTTCTTATTGATTGAGATCAGCGTCGAATATCTATTACTTGCGACCTCCTTTCCGAATAATAATGTGATTGAAATAATAATTCCTAAGCGTAAGTAATTCATCTGACCCTCAAACAACCCTAACAACTAATAAAACCTGATAAGTTTCAACATTAGCATAAAATAGACTTATAACATCTATAAATTAATTGATGGTTCTAAAGACGCGTTAAAAATAATAAAACGCTGAAGGTACTGTAATAAGGTGCTATTATCACAGTAGTCTGCTGAACTGAATTCCCACAATTCATCACCACCAGCAGACCCCCTCAACTCAAACTGGATATACAACACTATTACCGTGCCAGCCCACAAACCCTTAAATGAAACAGAGTCACAAATCAGCTCTATCCTATAGCCATCGATAATAAATGCAGAATTGTATATGGAAAAGAGATGATAGCCCTTCATCTCATAAATCACACGACTGCTCAGATTGTCATAGCCCTTCAATCTGAGCACATACCCTTAATAAATAAGTAATAAAAATGTCAAATAACCTGTGTTCAATTAAGTTCCCTCAACTACTTAATTGAGACACATTCACTATAAAACTATAACCCTTAAACGAAAAACGCGTTGCAGCTACCCTTTCTACTGCAACGCGTATTTTTTATATAATTTTTAAGGATGGTAGTGAAACCATTTAAACACTAAGGTATATCAAAAACACAAAATGGAAATCTAGAGATTCAATCTAAATTTACTCTACTTTATTTAAGACGTCCGCTTCTTCTTTCAACTGTTTCACGAAGTCTTCCACATTCACGCTATGTTCTTCTGATTCTCCACGTTTACGCACTGCTACTGTACCGTTTTCAACTTCATTATCTCCTACTACAAGAGTATATGGCACTTTTTTCAAGTGCGCTTGACGGATTTTATATCCCATTTTTTCATCAGATAAATCAAGCTCTACTCTGAAGCCTTCTTTTTTCAAGCGACGTTTCAAATCTTTCACTGCATCTAAATGCAAGTCTGCGTTTACCGGAATAACTTCTAATTGAACTGGTGCAAGCCATAATGGCAAGTTGCCGCCGAAGTGTTCAAGTAAAATACCGATGAAGCGATCGCTTGAGCCATAAATAGCGCGGTGAATAACCACTGGACGTTCTTTTTCTCCTTCTTGATTAACAAATGTTAAATCAAATTTTTCTGGCATTTGGAAATCAAGTTGTACAGTACCGCATTGGTGACTACGTCCTAAAGCATCTTTAATATGAATATCAATTTTCGGACCATAGAAAGCGCCGTCTTTTTCATTTACAGTATAGTCAAATCCGTGTTGGTTCAATACATTTTCTAGAGATTGTTCTGCAAAATCCCATAATTCAATTTCACCCATATAATCATCTGGACGAGTAGATAATTCAATACTGTAATCAAATCCGAATACACTATAAACTTTATGAATTAAACCTAGTACTTCCAAAATTTCAGATTCAATTTGATCGCGACGGACAAAGATGTGTGCATCATCTTGATTAAAAGTACGGACACGGAACAAACCGTTTAATGAACCGCTCAATTCGTGACGATGCACTTGACCGAATTCTGCCATACGGATCGGCAAATCACGATAAGAATGTAAATGGTTTTTATAAATCAACATGTGGCCAGGACAGTTCATAGGTTTCAAAGCATAAGTTTGTTCGTCTACTTCAGTGAAATACATATTCTCTTTATAGTGATCCCAATGTCCACTATTTTTCCATAAAGTTTCATCCATAATAAACGGAGTATAAACTTCTTCGTAATCACTTTCGAATTGCAATTGGCGCAACATATTTTGTAATTCTAAACGAATGACTTGGCCATTATGAGCATAGAACGGCATACCTGGTGCATATTCTGAGAAAGAGAAGATATCTAATTCTTTGCCAAGTCGACGGTGGTTGACTTGTTCATATTTTTCAATAAATGCGAGATGGTCTTCTAAAGCTTTCGCATCTGCAAAAGCAAATCCAGCTATACGTTGCAATGATTCATTATTAACATCTCGCAACCAGTTTGTTGCTGAAATAGATTGTAATTTGAAGTTTTTAACTTTAGATAAATTTGTTACGAGCGGTTGGTCGACCACTGCTTTGTAATCTCCATGTACGGCTACAGTTACGGAACTTTCAGCTTGTTCGATATGATGTTGCATAAATGGATTATCTTTAAATAAGTCTAATGCTTCTAATTTAGGATATTCGCGTACTTCAATAGGATGATTGGCACTGATCATTTTATTCAATGATTTAGTGATTGCTTCTAAATCTGCGGCTTTCAAATTATTTGCTGCTTTAAAGTCGCAATAAAATTGTTCTTTATTGACACCATAGTCTGCTACTTCTACTTCATGTTTTGACGCTGCTTCCCCTGCTAAAAATCCTAAAGTATAACGAATCGCTTCTAAGCCTTCTTCATCTTCATAAGTAAAGAATTCAACTTGGCAATCTTTCTCGATTTGAGAGTTCAAACCGTGTAATTCTCCATTTACAGATGCTACAGCTGCTTTTTTCGCAAAAGAACTGCCGATTTTCTGTGCAACTTGGTAAAGTGTTGTATTACGTTCCACCTCCAATTTGCGTTGATCTGGTAAAGTTACGATGACTTGTTGTTCCATATTTATTGCCTCCTTAAATTCCTCATAAAATAAAAAACTGCACTTATCCCTTTAGATATAAAGGGACGAGTGCAGTTTCTGCTCGTGGTACCACCCAGATTCAAAACAAATGAAAAAGGCTGAAAGAAGACGCTTTTCTCTCGCATCATTTCCACATTTGTTTCCTCATTGGTATGACGTAACATGTCATTAAACGGTATATTTTCATATACTTCTCTAAAGTAGTAAAACACACGTCTAAGTTTATATAGAAGCTTACAGCCGATGACTTCTATTCTCTGTTTTATTCGTGTATTTATTGTCTTTATCGCCGAATCTATTTTTAAATTGTTTATAGTATATCGCAACGATTTCGATTTATCAATATTCTTTTATGATGTTCATATTTCCGTAAAACTTAAAAGCGTTTTCATTTTTTGCGTCTCGTTTGAAATACTTTAGAGACAAATCGCGGTAAACGCTGCATCCGAGTCATACGTTTCCAATCTGTAATCAAACGATAGAACCATTCTAAATTCAATTTACGAAAAACCCACGGGGCACGTTTTTTAGTTCCGCTATAAACTTCAATCGAGCCTCCTACGCCCATTAATAAGGTATGCTGCAAACGGTGACGATGTCGTTTGATCCATTCTTCTTGTTTCGGATATCCCATACCGACAAAGACATAATCAGGATTAAAAGTACTCACTTGACGTGCTACTTTTTCATCGCCGACATCGATATAACCATGATGTGAAGCAAATTCAATATGAGGATAATCTGCTTGTAAATGTTTCACTGCTTCATTCACTACTTTTTCAGAAGCTCCTAGCAAGAATACCTTCTGGCGATGGCGTTCTGCAATCGCCAAACATGCGGCCATAAATTCAATGCCAGGCACTCTTTCTTTCAACGGTGTTCCTAAGATGCGGCCTGCTTGAATGATACCTGTGCCATCAGGAATAATAAAATCCGCTTCTCCAATCAAGTCATAATAACTTCTTTCTTCAAGTGCATAGTCGACAATTTCGGGATTCGCTGTAACTACAAACATATTATCCGTTGTATCGGCTTCTACAAATTCAGTCACATAGTGTCTCATCTCATCCATCGTCACATTATCAAATTGAACAGACAAGATATCTACTTTATCGCGCTTAACTGTTCGGTGATTTTCCATATTTTAAGTCTCCTAACTTGCGCATCTGGTTGAATCAACCTATCATTTATACCATTATACACTACCTGATTGATGGATTGCATTTCTTTCAATAAGTGGTAATCTGAATTTAATATTATTTCATTTAAAGAGGTTTTTAATTATGACAACTGAAAAAGAAAAAATGCTGAGCGGACAATTATATACTTCCAGAGATCCGCAGCTTGTAAAAGAAAGACACAAAGCACGGCACGCTACAAAAGCGATTAATAATGCATTTTCAATCAAAGAACGTCATTGTCTCTTAAGACAAAGTATCGGTCATTGCGGCGACAATGTATTTATCGAACCAGATATTCATTTCGACTATGGTTACAATATCTCGATCGGCAATCATTTTTATGCCAATTTCAACCCGGTCATGTTAGATGTTGCACCTATTACTATCGGCGATAATGTATTGCTCGGCCCTAATGTACAATTAGTTACTGCTACACATCCGCTCAATCCGGTTGAACGCGCTTCAGGATTAGAATTAGCTTTCCCGATTACCATCGGCAACCATGTATGGATAGGTGCTGGAGCCATCGTATTGCCTGGTGTAACTATCGGCGACAATGTGGTCGTAGGGGCAGGCAGCGTGGTCACTAAAGATGTCCCTGATAATCAGGTTGTTGCCGGCAACCCGGCGCGCATGATCAGAAAAGTGCCTTTGGATTAGAATAGGTCTCTAGACGTAAGCATACCTCCACCATTTTCCTTTATAATAAATATTAATTCTTAATCCTATTCAGAGGTATCTGCTATGCAATTATTTACAGAAATCATCAGTACTTCGATGACACTGCACCTTTATCTGGTTGTCATCATCGCCGTTCTCTATTTAGCAGTGCATCACTATCGTAATCGTCCCGCTCTCGCCTTTCTGGATATTTTTCTAAATTATATTCCAGTACTGACACACGAGTTTGGTCATATTGTTTTCAATAAAATCAGTGGTGGACGCACAGAAGATTTAGTCATCGTGACTTCTCCGAGAGAACGCATGGCAACTTCTCAACAAGGGTTTGCGATTACACGTGCTTCGCGCCGTTCTACTATGATAATTACAACTTTAGGCGGCTATGTGATGCCACCATTGATGCTGGCAATCGGTATTTTCAGTGCTTATTATCACTATCCTGCACTTTTCGTGTTAAGTTATTTAGTGATTTTTATTTATTTTGTCTGTATTACATCACGCAAAGGTATTCCGATTTTAATCGCGCTTTTGCTCGGAATCATGATTTATTTGCTTATCCAAAATAATCAACCAGACACCATGATACTCATTCTCTCTATTGTGTATCATTTTATTCTAGGCGTCTTATTCGGCGAGCTCTTGCAGTCAACTTGGACTATAGTTCGTCTGACTTTCACTCAATATCCGATTGAATGGGACGGCTCCGCTTTACGGAATTTAACACACATTCCAGTCGTCGTCTTTTCGACACTGTGGATTGCTTTCAACTTTTACATTGTTTATGCTGTCGTAAAATACTTACTCTTCCAAGGTTAGGAGATGACTGTTATGGTTCTATTAAAAATTGCTGAGAAAGAAGATTTGCCCCTTTTTACGAAGGTCTATAATCAGGCTATTCGCATGCGCAATGTTACAGCGGATATTGAAGAGATTACTGAAGCACAAATGGCTTCTATTTTCTCTCAGCATGATACTTCGAGACCGTTATATACTATCTTTAATGAGCAGCAAGCAATCGGTTATGCAAGTTTAAATCATTTTTATGGGCGCCCTGCCTATGACGAGACAGCAGAACTCAGTATTTATTTAGATGCTGAGACAAGAGGCAAAGGATACGGCACCAAAGTGATGAAACTTTTGGAACAAGAAGCTGCCTCACTTAATATCCACTATCTTACCGGCTATGTATTTGCTCAAAATATCCCTTGTAATAAACTTTTTGAAAAACAGGGCTATTCTCTTTGGGGAGAACTACCGCAAATTGCGCATATTGATGAAAAACGTCTCGATTTAAATATATGGGGCAAACAAATTTAAAGCCAAAACTGGAGCATACGGGCTGGGACATTCATTTGTCGCAGCCTGTATTTCCTATTCGCCCCTAAACTGGCCTCAATCAGATTTTATAACCCCCCAAATAGCGAAGGGCTGAGACCTCAATAGAAGTCTCAGCCCTTACTACATTATATTCTATTATTTGACGTTAAATATGTGTCCTTTTTTCATGAGTTCAGAACAATTATGCCCCGCCTCTACTATAATTTTTTATTTAAGCATCCATTTTTTCACCAAAAATATGAGCCGCATTTTCATAACTCAAGATGATTAAAGGATCTTCTCCTTTGCGAATCGCAATTACTCTATTAGTATCATCTTGTGATTCAACTGTGATTTCATCTCCGATAGAAATCGCTTTGCTAGATAAATAAACTAACAATTTAGTACGATCTCTTACTCTGCGGATTATCAGATGATCCCCCTCTTTAAAATCTTTTAATGAGTCATTATAAATTTCTTCAAACTTTCCATCGCGCGGAATCACGCCGCCATGCGGACAGGTAGTTGGATAATTCAACAGTTCATCCAGGCGTTCTACAAACAAATCAGAAACACGATGTTCCAAGACTTCCGCTTCCTGATGTACTTCTTCCCATGTATATTTTAAAATCTCTATTAAAAAAAGTTCTAATAAACGATGGCGTTTAATTATTTCCAACGTATGATTAAAACCTTCCTCTGATAATTTCACACCTTTATAAGGCTTCGTTGTAACATAACCCGCTTTTTCCAAACGGTTAACCATTTCACTTACGGATGGTGGTTTAATATTCAAATATTGAGAGAGTTTTTTATTTGTAACGAATGAAGTTGCGCCGCCATTATTCAAAATCGCTTTCAGATAATCTTCCTTTTCTTCCGTTAACATCCTGTCACCGATCCTTCCATCCAGATTCACTTTATTGTATCACGAAAATACTTGACACGCTAAATTTCATGTCTTATGATGAAATAAATTAGGTTAACCTAAAAATTTAGTTAGGAGGTGTTATAGAATGCTGAAAGTTGAAAACTTGAATTTATTTTTAGGACATAAACATATTTTGCAAGATATAAATTTACAGTTGCCGATTCAAGGAGAATTAATTGGAATAATGGGACCTAATGGCGCTGGTAAATCTTCTTTAATTAAGTCACTCATCGGCGAATTCAAAGCTGAAGGTATAAAACAACTGAATGACAGGCCGATTCTATCGCAATTAAATAAGATTACATACATACCTCAAAAAACGCATTTAGATTTAGACTTTCCCATTAGTGTGGAATCAGTTGTACTTTCTGGTGCATTTAAAGAAATCGGTTGGTTTAAGAAGCCGAGCCACCGCATTAAAATGCGACTGAACGATTTGCTCGAAGATATGCAGTTAACTGCATTGCGGAAACGCCAAATTGCAGAACTCAGCGGTGGCCAACTACAGCGTGTCCTAGTAGCGCGCGCATTGATGACTGAGAGTGTCCTTTATTTACTGGATGAACCTTTTGTGGGAATTGATTTCACAAGTGAACAGTTGATTATGGATAAATTACAGCAGTTGAAGGCACAAGGTAAATTAATTTTAATTGTGCATCATGATTTATCGAAAGCCGCAGAGTATTTTGATCGTATCCTCTTGCTTAATCGGACCTTACGTTATTTCGGACCTAGTAAAGAAGCAATTACAGCAGAACGTTTAAATGAAACTTATATGAATCACAGTACGCCCAGTACGATAACTTCACATAATGAGAAAGTGAGAATAAAGAATGCTTGATTTTTTTCAACACATATTTGAATACCAATTTTTAAGCCGCGCACTCATTATCTCTATTTTTGTAGGAATTGTTTGCGGGACGGTCGGCAGTCTGATTGTTTTAAGAGGATTGTCACTCATGGGTGATGCGATGAGCCATGCTGTACTGCCAGGCGTTGCATTATCATTTCTTTTCAAAATTCCGATGTTTGTCGGAGCTCTTGTCACAGGAATGCTTGCAAGTTTGTTTATCGGATTTATTTCTGATAAAAGCAAAACCAAGCAAGATGCCGCCATAGGTATTAGTTTTACAGCATTTTTAGCAGTCGGAGTCATTATTATCAGCTTAATTAATAGTACGACTGATTTGTATCATATTCTTTTTGGTAATTTGCTAGCGATTACTAAAACTGCATATTGGTCAACTATTATTGTCAGCTCGATAGTGCTCTTGCTTATCATCATTTTCTACCGCCCTTTAATGATTTCTACTTTTGATCCGACCTTTAGTAGAATGAGCGGTTTAAATACAACATTTATACATTACTTTGTAATGCTGCTACTGTCACTCGTAACTGTAGCAAGCATCCAAACTGTTGGTATCATCTTGGTCGTTGCATTGCTGATTACACCCGCTTCAACTGCTTTCTTAATCACTAAGAAACTCTGGTCGATGATGGTTGTTGCCAGTCTGATCAGTGTAGTCAGTGCAATCGTCGGCATGTATTTCAGTTATATTTATAACATTCCCAGCGGTGCAACGATTGTCTTGTGTGCATTCGCGATTTATATAGGTACATTTATCTATTCAAAAATCATTCAACAAAATAAAAAAGGAGTTGCATCATGAAAAAGTTAGTACCTTTATTAATTGCAGTTTTACTATTTTTAGCTGCGTGTGGCGGAGGAAGCGGTTCGAATTCGCATTCTTCCGATGAAAAACTAAAAATTGTCACAACGAATTCTATTCTTGCAGATATGACGCAACATATAACTGGCAAACAAGCAGAAATCCATAGTATTGTTCCAGTCGGTCAGGACCCGCATGAATATGAAGTCAAACCGAAAGATATCAAAGCTATAACAGACGCTGACATTATTTTATATAACGGATTGAATCTCGAAACCGGTAATGGCTGGTTCGACAAAGCTTTAGAACAAGCTGGCAAAAACACAAAAGATAAGAGTGTCGTACGCGTTTCTAAAGACGTCAAACCAATTTATTTAAACGGTGCAAAAGGAGATGATTCTAAACAAGATCCGCACGCATGGCTAAGTTTAGAAAACGGCATCAAATATGTCAAAACGATCCAGCAAGCTGTGATTCAACATGACAAAGCACACAAAGATGATTTCCAAAAACGAGGTGATGGCTATCTCAAACAACTTGAAAAATTAAATAAAGACAGTCACGACAAATTCGATGACATTCCTAAAAATCAACGTGCAATGATTACAAGCGAAGGCGCTTTTAAATACTTCTCCAAACAATATGGCATTACACCCGGCTATATTTGGGAAATTAACACTGAAAAACAAGGTACACCTGAACAAATGAAACAAGCCATCAAATTTGTGAAAGACCATCATTTAAAAAATCTATTAGTCGAAACAAGTGTCGATCATAAAAGTATGGAAAGCTTGAGTGAAGAAACAGACGTACCGATTTCAGGCGAAGTATTTACAGATTCTATTGGCAAAAAAGGCAGTAAGGGCGATTCCTATTATAAAATGATGGAATCTAATATTGAAACTGTCCATAACAGCATGAAATAAGCACATTATCCTTTATATTGGCGGATTACCTCCTAATTCGTTTACGAATTCCGCCATCCATAAATAATCTATCCTAAACCCTAAACATAAATAAATAAGCGTGGTCACAATCCTCCCTAGAGACCACATTACTTCTATAGAAAAGCGGTGCTGCGATGACATCGCTTTTCGAAGAGCCAGTCTCCTCCAAGTCTGGCTCTTTTTTTGCATAAAAAACTGCGGAATTCTGCTGTTCGAACAGAAATCCGCAGTTATATTGTTATGTTAAACGATCTACTAAAGCCATTTCATCATAGTTGATTGCTTCTCTTACTTTCAAGGCTGTCTTTTCACTGACTTCCCCTTCTTCAACTAAATCATTTAAGATATGGCGTTGTTCACGTAAAGCATTCAATTTAATTTTGGATAGAGAATCGTGATGCTTAGATCCAAAGAAATTAGCAGGCGTAAGATTATCCGTACGCAACAGATAACTATCGCAAATAGTGCCGATTTCTAAACGATTGTCTGGTGTCGCTTCTTTCGACAATCTTTTTACGACATTATAATGCACAATACGCATGATTTTAGAGATTTCTTTTAAGTTTTCTCTAATATCCAGTGAAGAAGCTGCATTCGTCTGCACACGCACACGACGTCTTAATAAACCTGTTTTGATACGCATCCAAATACGTCTCAATAAGGAAGCTTGACGATATACTTGTGTACGTTCAGCGTAACGCATGTAGTTATCGAAATCACTTTGAGAGATACGTCCTTCTTTTGCTAGATTATCTAAGGTTTTCGTCTCTGTATCAAAGGCAATACCTTGCAAGCGTTCTAATTCTTTAGA
Source organism: Staphylococcus debuckii (assembly GCF_003718735.1). Classification (NCBI taxonomy): domain Bacteria; kingdom Bacillati; phylum Bacillota; class Bacilli; order Caryophanales; family Staphylococcaceae; genus Staphylococcus; species Staphylococcus debuckii. The sequence continues at coordinate 2,602,649 of NZ_CP033460.1, forward strand.
GTCTTCATCATCATCGTCTAATACTTTCAGGAACGCAATACGATCATGATAATCCTTAATGACATTACCGTATTTAAACGATGTTTCTGGTGTCGCATGTTGTCTTAAGTATTCAATCACATGTTCTAATATATACACACGTGTTTGTTTGAAGGACATGCCTTCTAGTTTTACCTTTTTCATAGCTGGTGTAACAAGAGGTAAGAATACTTGAGCCACTACTAAACTTAAAATAACCATTCCTGAAGAAATAAATAGTAAATCATTACGATAAATGAACGATTTATTTTCTCCAAGAACGAACGGTAAGGTTAAGGCGATAGCCAGTGAAATGGTACCGTGCACACCGCATAAGGTCATTATCAAAGCATACTTGCTGCGTTTCGGTTTCTTAGTAGGCGGTAAACCTTCTTCATTCATCGCTCTTTCAAAGGGACTGACCGGCAAGTAAAAGTAAGGATAGAGGACATAGACCCATACGAAGCGGAAGACATATACCGCAAGTGCTACAATGCCCGTCGTTGTCAATAAGAACACAAGATTTTGCGGTTCTGTCTTAATAATATTGACGACGACTTCAGGAACCATATAACCTAAAATAACAAACACAAATCCGTTTAACGCATAACTCAAGACGTTCCATGTTTGTGTGTAACTTAATTGCAGTTGCGTACTGACGTGTGTAATACGATCCCGTTCAAAACCGTGTACCAATCCAGCTACAACAGCCGCAATAATCCCTGAGGCATGAAATACCTCTGCAATCAGATAAGTTACAAATGGTGTCAGCAATTGAATAAAGATAAACATGTTATTGCTCTCTACACCACGTCTAGAAAGTGTAACGCGCAATCTTACCAATACTACACCGATAATCATACCTACAATCAAACCGCCAATTGCGGCAATCAAGAACTCTCCTACAGCATGTGTGACTGAGAAAGTACCTGTAATTAATGCAGTTACAGCAATTTTGAAAGAAATGATACCTGCTGCATCATTCAGTAAAGATTCTCCTTCCAAAATGGTCATAGAACCTTTCGGCAATACTTTTCCTTTAGTAATCGCAGAAACGGCTACCGCATCTGTCGGACAAAGGATAGCTGCGAGGGCAAATCCTGCCGGCATAGGTAAATTCGGCCAAACCCAGTGAATGAAGAAACCTACACCGATGACCGTAGTAAATACTAATCCGAGCGCCATCAGCATAACCGGCTTAATATAACGCCGTAGACTGACACGCGAAACTTGGACACCTTCTACAAATAATAACGGCGCGATTAAAGCGACCATAAATACTTCTGTATCAAAATCAAAACTGACAGGGATAGGTGTTAAAAATAATAAAGCCCCTAAAAAAATTTGGATAAATGCTAAAGGCACTTTAGGGAGAAATAGTGAATGGATTAATGAACTTATGATTACTGCTGCTAAAAATATCAGCATGCTTTCAACTATCTCCAAATTGTCACCTCTTTCTATGTTCATTCATATGAAGTGGAGGTTAAAAATTGAACCGCACCCAATTTCTAACGTCTATTTACAATCATACAATATTGAATTGCACAAAATCTATTTATATAACTTCAGAGGATATAGAACTGCGTGTTGATGGTTCAAATGTAATCTGAAATATAAAAAATAATACAGCTTAAAAAAGCAGGAAGCCGAAAGTTGAGTACTCTATCTGAGGCTATATAAATAGAGTTATGCTATTACATTTTTACCCGTTCTATCTACTGATTATTACAGCAGAAAAAAATTATTAAGATTTTTTTAACAAAGGGTGTGCTTTTTTCTCAGAGAAAACGATATATAGAGTGAGCAAGGAGGTGAAGCAGATGAAAAAAATTAAAGATGTTGCCATCACATTGATTCACGAAGAAATTGGTGAGAATGACAAAGTTGTACAAAAACGTCGTAAGTTTTCACGTTTAAACCCAGAAATCTCTACTCAAGGATTACAAACATTTAAAAATGTAATTGAAAAATTGACTGGTGAAACGTACATCAATGTCGAAGTTACTACAGTAGAAACTTTATAAGGAGGAAGAAAATATGTCTAAAACTTTAGAACTCATTTTTCTGAATGCAGCTAACAAACCTGTAAAATTGCAGATTCCTGATTTGAAAGCGGGAGTCACTGAGGAAAATGCGCGTAATGCTATGAACACGTTATTAGAAACTAACGCGTTGAATCCAACAGCTGGTAAACCTGTTGCAGTTAAAAGTGCACAAATTGTTGAAAAAGACACACACGTTATTTTCTAAAACTACTTTCCGAGTATATTCAAATTTTGAATATGCTCGGTTTTATTTTTCTATCAATCTCGGTTTAACAATATCTCCGAAGAAAATACGTTTATCTCCGAGCTTTCTGCAAATCGCATAATCTTCATACACATCTATCACTTGCGCTAAATTTTTATAGGCATGTTTGGGATTGAGTACTTCAATAAATTGTTGGCTCTGAATTTGAGCATTTAATCCTGCATCGATAAAAAATGTATCCTCATCAAGCACACGAATAATTGAAATATTATGCATTTAACCACCACTTTTCCCTCTTGATTATCAGTCCTAACTTATTACTCTTATTTTACCAAATTATATATTGATGTATTGTAAAAATCCACATTTTTTACAATTATCAAATAAAAAAAGTAGTAGAAATGGGAGAAATTAATAAAATTCATCCATCATTATCGTTAACACCTATCATCTTGTTATTGTTAAGTCTCTCTAATTGTGTTAAAGTTGTGACACTATTTAATGATTTACAAGGAGGGTTGAGATGGTCTTTTTACTACTTTTGGGATTAATAGCTGGAACGATGGTACCCATCCAAACCTCTATTAATTCTCGATTAATCGAATATACCAAATCATCATTTTATGCGTCTACTATTTCCTTTGCTGTAGGGTCACTCTTTTTAATTATCGTTAATTTAATCGTTAATCCTGGCGTTTTTAACGCTAATTACTATCATTTTGATTTTAATTATACTTGGATTGCGGGCGGAATTTTAGGAGTTATTTTCTTAACAGGAAATTTAATTTTATTCCCAAGACTCGGTGCTTCCTTAACAGTAATTATCACTATTGCAGGCCAGATTGTAATGGGTGTCTTAATTGATACTTTCGGTTGGTTCGGTGCAGAAGCGCAACCTTTTACTTTCTTGAAACTGTGCGGCATTCTGCTATTGTTCTTTGGAATCTTTATTATGAACTACTCCAAACAAAGTGGTGCCACTGAAACGCAAAATAATCCTTTAGCACTGACAGTATGGCTAGCCATCGGATTCGCCTTTGGATTCGCACCCCCTATCCAAACTGCCATTAACAGTCAATTAGGACAAACTGTGCAAAGTCCATTTCTTGCTTCCTTCATTTCATTCTTTGTAGGAACAGTCACTTTACTTATTATCACTTTGATCATGAATCGTTCATTGAAAATGCGTGCACATTCTCCTGAATTCGGCAAAATAAAATGGTTTTATTTTATTGGCGGTATATTAGGAGTGGTCTTCGTAACCGCAAATATCATTTTAATGCCCCATTTAGGCGCCGCACTCACTACTATCATTGCGATGCTCGGTCAAATGCTGATGGGCATACTTATCGATCATTTCGCTCTGTTAGGCGCACCCAGAAATCGCATCTCAATCCGCAAATGTATCGGCGTGGTTTGTATTATTATCGGAATTGTCATCCTACGTTTATTCTAGGATACAATTCCTTTCTTTTTTCATTTTTTGGAAAAAGAAATCTATTAGAGAGAAAAGTGCCTTTTAAAAGTTGCGCACCCCATATCATTATCGTATAATAATATTCAAATAAAATATTATGAGGTGATATATAATTGAAACGCCCCCTCTGGCTGGTAGTGGTAATATCTATCCTCTTATTAACACTTATAGCCGTCGGAATATATGCCGTCTTCCGACATCAACATCTCCAGGCAAAACAACATCTTAAAACGTACACTGCTGCTTACAATCGTCCACTTACTTTTAAAGGCGTGCAAGAAGCAGAATATACGCAAACTTTTCTTTATCATTCAGAATACGGAAAGATTCATGATTGGTTCATTCAATCTGGCAAGAAAGTTAAGAAAGACACACCCGTGCTGGAATATTATAATTCGAAAGCTGAGCACCAAATGACTACATTTCGTAAGCAGCTCACAGCGCTTGATAAGAAATCAAACCGCACTGTGCTTCATACCTTTTTAGAAGAACAATTTTATCTTAATCAATCCTTGCTCCGCACTCAAGAACACAGTATCCTCGAAGGTACTTTGTATATCTTAGAACCTTATCCTTCAAAAGATAAAGAAGCTTTTGCTAAAATTTACAGCACTAAAAGAATTATTAAATCCATCGTCGATGAAAATCAACGTCGTCAATTAAAAAATAACCAAGAAATAGAAATCCAACCTCAATTCGGAAAACCTTTTAAAGGAAGAATAATTAAACTGGATCAATTCCCATCCTCTGCTTCAACGACAAGCAAACCGGCGGAATATACAGTTGCTATTTCTCCCGATTCTACCTATCCCATAGGAACTCATTTTAATATTTCTCTTCCTACCCACTTAATTACTTTACCAAAAGAAGTGTTATATGATAAAAACTCAGTATTAATTAAAAAAGATGAGAAAATTGTTAAAAGAATTATTAAATGCTATGAAAAATCGGGTATGGTTATTATTAGTGAAGGATTATTATCAGGGGAAAAAGTTATTGCCCAACCAAAAAACTTCACGTTTAACTAAGTATTTTATATAATTACTCTATGTAAATACGTTTACAAGCAAAAATCAATATCTATTTATTTAATTTCTCTTAATTCAAATGATGTTCAATAAGTTAATCGAGTAAAATGGTAACTTTTTAAAAGTATCATCTTTATGAAAGAACTACACATTTATAATGTTTTTTGTTTACATTTCATTTTTATTTAGTTATAATTAAATAAATAATAGAGACTTGAATATTTTAATAGTCTGTTCAAGCCTCGATTATAGTTATTAGTGTTAATAAGTGCTTATTTACGAGCGTTATTAATAAATTTGGGAATGTTATAAGGGAGGACTACAAATGGCCGTTTCTAAAATTAAAAATTCATCTGACTTGCTAGCTATGGTCACTTATGCAGATAAAATGAAAAGTATCATCAAGAAAGAGTTTTCAATCAGCTTCGAAGAATTTGCTGTGTTAACTTTTATCAGTCAATCTGATGATAGCGAATATTACCTTAAGGATATTATCAATCACTTAAACTACAAACAACCTCAAGTAGTTAAAGCTGTTAAAAACCTTTCACAAGAAGATTACTTCGATAAAAAACGTAATGAACAAGATGAAAGAACAGTATTAATTTTAGTTAATAGTAAACAACGCGAAAAAATCAACGAATTATTAGGTCGAATTGACGAACGTATTGTAAAAGCTAATAAAGAAATTAAATTCTAATTGTATTAAACAAAGGAATTGAGTCAGGAATCATGTTTCAATTCCTTTATTTAATTCTGTATTTTTAGAGAGAAAAGGGAGCCGAAATCCATTGTATATATGGACTTCGGCTCCTTTTTTCTTCTTTTATTTCTCCCGGGTTGATAACCGGATAGAATAATAAATAATCACAGCTAAAATTAATATCCAGATAATAACTGTACCAAATTGTGCAGCATTTGGATTCACAACCACTGCATCAATAGTTTTTTGCGTCAGCAATAATCCTATGCCTGTAAACTCTAAGCGTTTGAAGTATAACCCTGCAATACTAATCGCTATACCTGCAAAGAAAACAAACATATGCGCATATTTAGTAACCACAAATACACCAAGATCTATATTGAAGGCATGCAGTCCGACAAGTAATGCTGCAATGATAATAATCACAAATCCCATCAAGACATCGATTCGGTTACTGTACAAATAATTCTTTTTTACAATTCGGAAGTAAAGCAAGACGGTCGCTGGCAATACTAAAAGACAATAAATCAGAGATAATCCAGTCGCCGCTTGAAATGGCACAAACTGTTTATCATATAAATAGGAAATCAAGAGAAAGTTCACGATGAAAAATAAAATCGGGTTCAGCTGCAGGCCGAACAAATTTCGTTGTATCGTTAAAATCACTTCTGCTGGCGCTTTGCGGCGATATTCGATATAATCTTCATCTTGTGCTTCTGACTTATGCAAATCTTCTCTTAAACTTTCTTTAATATCATCGATCATATTAGGAGAAAGGCCTTTATAATTAAAATAATCACCTATGTTTTCCAATAAAATTTTATCATTCGGTCGCATGAGGACTCTCCTTTTAATTTGCTATCTCTATCAATTTATCATTTCGCGGACAATATTTCTACTTTGAAAATCGAAAAAGCTGCCGACTTTACTCTAGTCAACAGCTTTAAAAATCTTATTTCCTATTTTTCAATATCAATGCGGTAAAGTTTCAAGTTTCTATCTTTAGGAGATTCGGTTCCGAATTGATAAGTTGTTTTTCCATCTTTCACATAACCGAAGTTACCTGTTCTATCGTCATAATGGTAACTCCATTTAACCGTATTGCCTAACTGGTGACGTACTTGGTTAAGTGTCGGACCATTAGGTTTGTTGTATTCCATAGAAATACGTTTCACTGTACCTTGGTCTTTTTTACCTTGAGCAGTTACAATCATCAAACCTTTAGAAGTCTTGAACTCGTAATAGTGTTCAGTATTATCAGGTTTATAGGAATACCCAGAAGGTTTTTGTGTTTTTAAAATATCTTGGATATTCTGACCTAATTTAACACCTTCTAATGATTGATCGCCTTGGTGGATTTGTTGAACGCTTTGAATCGTATTGCCAGATGCTGCGTCTGCTTGGTTAATACCTAGCCCTGTTAGAACTGTTGCAGAAACAATCGCTGCTGATAATATTTTTTTCATAAGCACTAACTCCTTTGTCATCTATATTTCTGTATCTTGTGCTTTACTTAATTTTACTATACCCTGAAATCGTATTACAGTAATCAGTCTGGAGTTGTAACTTTTTGTAATATTTTTCAATTTTGTGTCATTTCTTTAATATTTAGATAGTTAGGCAAATGAATATTATTCTTTATGAGACGTCTGCAAGCGTTTTTGTTCATCATCCAATACTGCTTGAACATTGAAAAAGGCAGTCGTAACTTCTAAGAATTCTCTCATTTCTTCCGCCATCGGATATAAGCCAGAGCGTTTAAAGGTTTCTAATTGGGCATCTGGAATATCATGTAAAAATGTTTCAATATCTTCTGAAGTAGAACGTTCGTCATATTTGCCTGCAATGATTAATGTCGAGGCTTTAACTTCATTCAATTCCATAGCGATAGTATCTCTAGTGAATGATTTCGCAACTGCTCTTTTTTCGTATTCCGTCATCAGACCCGTCGTGTCCGAAACATTTTTAGAGAACTTTTTAATTTTTTTCATAGAACCATAAGTATGTTTATCTAAGAATTTCTCTTGCTTATCTTCTTCCCACGTTCTGATTTTATCAGCATATTTTTTGAAAAGGCGTTCTGAAGGCAATTCTTTTTGCACAGTCGTAGGATTAATTAATATTAAAGCATCTGTATAACTTGGGTGCTTCACTGCAAAATCGACTGCAATAGAAGCTCCTAGTTCTTGGCCGACAAAGAACGCATGGCGGATATATAAGTAATCCAATAATTCTTTAATATCTGAAGCATACGTTTCGAAATTGATTTCCATTGGTTTATCAGAAAAACCATGGCCACGTAAATCAATCAACACAATTTGATAAGAATGCGCTAATTTGTCTGCAATCTGGTTAAAAATTGAATAATTCTCAAACGCAGAATGTATCATAACAAGCGGTTGGCCGCTTCCCTTTGTCTCATAATTAATAGCTGTATTATCTTTCGTCGTAAATAGTTCCATCTGCTTCTTCACTCTCCTCAGGATTTGGTGCTTCATCTGGCAGTAATTCTAACAATTCTTCAAGTGTCGCAATTTCGTAATCCATTTCATGTTCTTCAGGTGCAAGTTCTACTTCTTCATCTTCATGATTGAACCATACACTTACCATTCCCATTGCTCTGGCAGGGGCAACATCATTCAAAGCATCATCACCGACATACATGACTTCTTCAGCTTTCACACCCAGTTGATCAATAATATCTTCAAATATTTTCGGATGCGGCTTTCTGAAACCTACCATCTCTGATGTAGATAAAAAGTTAATATAGGACAAGATGCCTAAGCTGTCTAAACGATATTGTTTAATACGTGATTTGCCATTTGCAATCACGCCGATTAAGTAACCCCGCTTCACCAACCGTTCAAGCGTATACTGCGTGTCATGATATGGAAATACATAGCGGTAAAAGTGCATTTCAAAATCCGCAAATAAGTCTTTCCAAGTTAAACGATCGATATGGAAACGCTTAATAATTGCTTTATATAGTTCAGGTTTATCATGATCTTCATCATCATCCAGTTCAATAAATTGTTTCTTATAATCTTGCGCTTGAACATGAACTAAATAATCATGGAAACGCTCATATTGTTCTTCAATAAATTTATCTCTCGACTTTTTACGATCTAGCAAAGTACCTTCTAAATCAAATACAACTGCTTTAATTCCTTCTAAACTCATAGCTTCTCTCTCCTATAAATGCGTGCATGAGCATGCTTTAATCTTTTCATTTCTCTCTTTTTCAAAAGATTAAACCGTCTAACGCGGTTGTGTCGCTATTAAATACCCTAATACAGGTATGCCTAACAATGCGAGAATAATACTAGCAGGGATTTCAGTCGGTGCAATGAGTTGCGCACCTAAACTATCCGCCAAGACCATTACTGCGCCTCCAATCATACCATTTAACAACATCTGTCCACCAAGTTTCACCCTATATGTTCGGCGTATCAATTGCGGGACAATCATTCCTATAAAACCGATAATTCCCGTATAAGAGATGATGACTGCTGTCATGATGGAAGCAATCGCTAACACACTATACATCAATACTGGAACATTAATACTTAGCGATTGTGCTTTTAAAGTTCCGACTTGCAATAATTTAATTTGAGGCAGCAAAAGTATCAGCAAAACGAGACAGACTACTAATACAGGAGTAATGACTGCGACTTCACGCATTTCCGCCGCAGAAAATCCTCCGAACATATACATTACGATATTCTTTAGTCGGCGTTCGTCTAATAAGATTAATAAATAAAGAAAGGCATTGAAAAGCGCCCCAATCATAATGCCTGATAAAATCAATGCACGCATCGGATAGCCTTTGGACATGACGGAAGTCAACACCAACACAATTACTAAAGTGACAATGCTTGCTACCATAGAAGCAAGCGGAATGAATAGACTAGATAATCCGATGAACACAGCCATCCCCGCACCTAAGACAGAACCGCTCGCAAGGCCAAGCGTTAAGCTGTCTGCAAGCGGATTATTCAATACGGTCTGAAACATTTGTCCTGCAATTGAAAGCCCGATGCCTGCCAATAAAGCTTCTGACATTCTAGGCATCCGCACTTCGAATAAAATACTATTGTTTAAAGGGTTCGACCAACTGCCAAGATGCCAGAATAGACTTAGCGCGATACTCGCAATCAGTACAATAGACCAACTTACAATGATTTTTGTCTGTTTCATATCATTTATTCATTACGGTAAATCGCATCTCGCAACTCTGCTAGTCCTTGATCAATACGCGGACCAGGACGAGAAATTTTATCACCATCTACCGCTTCAATTCTTCCTTTCTTCACTGCCTCTAAATTTTCAAAACCACCGCGTTTACGGATAACTTTCAAATAATCTGAACGTGAAATCCCCTCTGTAGTAACCAAGATATCCGGATGATGTTTAATAATACTTTCTTTGCTGACCTTCTTCCATCCCTCTACATCTTTGAAACTATTTTCAGCATGCAGTTCCTCTAACATATAGTTGAAGAACGTATTTTTACCTGCTGTATAAATTTCTGGTTCATGAGAGACTTCTAAAAAGACAGTCGGTTTCTTCTCATGCTTTGGTACTTCTTTCAACACAGCTTCTACACGATGTTTCGTATCATAAACTAATGTGTCCGCTTGAGATTCGCGTCCTGTCACCTTTCCAATCTGCTTAAAGGTATCATAAATTTCATTTAAATTCTTAGCATCTTTGACATAGATGACTTTTACACCTTTATCTTTCAAAGATTGCAGCACTTTTCCATCCATACCCTTTTGCGATTCATGTGCGACAATCAAATCCGGTTTCGCTTTCAAAAGTTGTTCTTTATTCAATTTCATCGCATCAAACTTCTGCTTATGTTTCACATCTTTCGGATAATCATCCACCGTAGAAACACCCACAATATCATCGCCGAGCCCAAGCTGATACAAAATTTCTGTATTACTCGGCATCAGTGAGATAATACGATGATACTTAGCCTTAGACTTTTGAGCATTCTCAGCTTTGTCCTGATTGTCCTTCTTATCTGTTTTCGTTGGCGAGGAACATCCTGCAGCAATTAAGATAATGACGATTAAGAAAACCCATAATTTTTGTTTCATTGACTTCTCCTACTATTTTATTGTTTTGTAAATCTCATTTTAGCATATTTGGAGGAAGTTGAAATAGGAACTTTGGGAAAAGAAAACCTTGAAGAGTGGAAGGCAAATTAATGTTCTACTCCTCCTCTTATCCAACATTAATTCAAACAACTGCTATTCAATCGCAAAAATATAAAAAAATAGCTACAAAGAAATCTATCATCATAGATTTCTTCATAGCTAAACTTAGCAAGTTGTTTAAAATAATCTTACATTGTATGTGGCGCAGATACTCCGACTAAAGCCAATGCATTGCGCAAAGTAATTTGTACAGCTGCAACCATAGAAACATACGCTTGTGTTTTCTTATCGTCATCAGTTAATACTTTGTCAGCGTTATAGAATTTATGGAAAGCAGCAGCTAATTCTTGAATATAGTTTGTCACACGATGCGGTGCACGATGTTCTGCCGCGCTTTCAATCATCGGTTCGAACTCAGCTACTTTTTTCAATAAATCAATAGCTTTATCATTCGTAATTACACTGAAATCTGCATTTTCAGATGGTGTAATACCGCGTTCGCCTGCTTGTTTTAAAATTGAAGAAATACGCGCATGTGCATATTGTGCATAATACACTGGGTTTTCAGCTGAATTTTCTTTAGCTAATTCCATATCGAAATCAAAGTGTGTATCCGGACTGCGCATTGTTAAGAAGTAACGTGCTGCATCAATACCGACTTCATCCATGATTTCACGTAAAGTAATGGCATTACCTGTACGTTTACTCATTTTCACTTCTTCGCCATCTTGCATCAAACGTACCATTTGCATAATTTGAATTTCTAAACGGTCTGCATCAATACCGTAAGTTTCAACAGATGCTTTCAAACGATTGATATATCCATGATGATCCGCACCAAATAAGTTGATTAAGATATCTTGTCCGCCGTCACGATGGAATTTGTCATAATGATAAGCCACATCTGGCAAGAAGTATGTGTATGAACCGTCTTTTTTAATAATGACACGGTCTTTGTCATCATTAAAGTCAGAAGTACGCAACCAAGTGGCACCGTCCGCTTCATAAGTGTAGCCGTTTTCTTCCATCAATTTTAAGACTTTTTTAATTTCACCTTTATCGTATAAAGTTGTTTCACTGAACCAGCCGTCAAAGTGCGTATTGAAATCAGCAAGGTCTTTTTTCAATTTTTCCATTTCGTAATCGACACCTAATTGACGGAAGACTTTCAAACGTTCATCTTCAGGCAAGTCTTTCAATTCAGGACGTTTTTCAGCTAAGTCTTTACCGATATTCACGATGTCTTTACCGTGGTAACCGTCAGCTGGAAGTTCTGCCTCTTTACCCATTGCTTGGTCGTAACGTGCTTCAATTGAATGTGCTAAATTTGTGATTTGATTACCTGCATCATTAATGTAATACTCACGTGTCACATCATAACCTGCAGCATCTAAAATATTGCTTAATGTATCACCGACAGCTGCATTACGCGCATGACCAATATGCAAGTCGCCAGTTGGATTGGCTGAAACATACTCCACTAATACTTTTTGATGTTTCGGATCTTCATTGCGTCCGAAATCTTTATCTTTTTCTAAAGCTTCAGGAATAATCGCAGTTAAATATTGATTATTAAGATAGAAATTGATGAAGCCAGGGCCTGCAATTTCAATTTTCTCTACATTTGCTTTAGATTTATCTAAATGATCTACGATAGCTTGTGCAATTTCGCGTGGGTTGCGTTTTGCAATTTTAGTAAGTACCATCGCAATGTTAGTTGAGTAATCCCCATTCTTAGGGTCTTTCGGAATTTCCACTTTGACTTCAGGAACTTCTTCTGCAAGTTCAGCGGCTTTAACACTTGCTGTGATTTCTTCAATTAATGTTTGTTTGACTTGATCTATAATATTCACTCATTACAGCTCCTTATAGGTAATTTGATAAAGGTAGGTGCCCATTTTTTCTTCTTCTTGAAAAAGTTCATAACGAATTTTAAGCTTTGATGCTTCTGGCTGTATAAAATGATTGATACTTAAAGTACGGACGGTTAATGGAATTTTGCCTGCGGGTATTTCATACAAAGAAACGGTGTCTTTGCCTTCAACAAAATGCAGATTTTGCTTAATCTCTCCACTACGCATCAATTTAACTTCGCTATCTTGTATTTTCAATGTGACATGAATCGAAATATCTTCAATTTGTTCATCATAACGAATATATTCAACTTGACGCTTTTCTTGCCAAGTGCCATTTGTTTCGTATTCAAACTCATCGGTTTCTCCATCGCGTTTGATTAATTGCAATGTTTGGATCTGGATATTCTGGTCCAATTGATGCACTCACCCTATTCTTCATTTTGAATTAATACACATCATTATATCATACAAATACAAGGCATACAGTGATGAAATTCACACTGCATGCCTTGTTTTTAAGTGAAGAAGCACTCTCTTTCAGCTAGCTGCTCTCCCAGGTTTTATTTTCCCTCAGTATCTTGATTCAAGTAATCTAGTACGACGGTTCCGACCGCTTCGGCCGCACTCATCATGGACGTTTCGCTGATGTTGAATTTTGGATGATGATGCGGGTAGGCTTCTCCTTCTTCCGGCTCTGCCCCAGCAAAAATAAAGGCGCTTGGCAGTTCTTTAGCATAATAAGCGAAATCTTCGGATGGTGGCCATGGTGCACAACGTTCAACCTTTTGAATAGCGTCGTGTTCAGCATGTTTCAATGTATCTGCCACGTATTCTGTGAAGTCTGGGTCGTTATAAAGTGCTGGATAGTCGTCTATAAATTCGTAATCGCATGTCACGCCGAAGGTATGTTCAAGGCCGTCTACAATGCGTTCCAATTCAGCAGCGATTCTGTGTTTAGTTTCATCATTGAGGCCGCGGACGTCCCCTTCAATTTCAACTTTATCTTTGATGACATTAAATTGTCCTTTGGCATCAAATGAACCGATTGAGACTACGCCTGTTTCGAAGGGACTTAAACGACGAGAAACCACAGTTTGAACAGTCGTTACGAAATTAGCACCTGCTACTATAGCGTCATTAGCTGCATGCGGTGAAGAGCCGTGTCCTCCTTGACCGTGAATCGTCAATTTGAAAATGGCGCGCCCTGTTTGTACGTAGCCTTCTCGATAGTAAATTGTGCCACGTTCGCCATTACTCATCACGTGAACGCCTAAGACATGGTCTACACCTTCTAAGACACCGTCACGAATCATTCCGAGTGCACCGCCTGGAGGCATTTCTTCAGCCGGCTGATGAATTACGACGACTTTGCCTTTAAATTGATCTTTCATATCGATTAATGTATCTGCTAAAGTCAGCATATAAGCTGTATGTGCATCGTGGCCGCACGCATGCATAACGCCTGGATTCTCAGACGCAAATGGCAGCCCGGTAGCTTCTTCAATCGGCAATGCATCAAAGTCAGCACGAATTGCGATGGTTTTCCCTGGCTTACCACTGTCGATTGTTACTTTAACCCCATTATCGCCGACATTCGTTTCTACCTTACAGTCCTTTCCTTTATAGAAATCCGCAATATATTTCGGTGTTTCTACCTCTTTGAAAGATAATTCAGGATGCGCATGTAAATATCTGCGCATCTCCACCATTTTCTCTTCTTTCTCTTTGAGTCTGCGAATTAATTCTGAACTCATCTTACCCACTCCTTTGGAAAAAAATAAATACTGTTCTGGCTACTTAAAAGTTTAATAATTAAAATTATTCTGATAATTAATACTCTTACTGTAACATATTCGAACGAAATATGGGGAAAATGAAAATCTCCCAGCAAATTTTGCCGAGAGATTTATCTTAACACTTTATTTATCGTGCAATGCTTCTTTTAATTCATCACTAGAATTATTCCACATGTCAATGTCATGATTTTTCAAGAATTCACGGATAATATCAATATTTTCATTACCGATATGATCAATGACTACTTTATGTTTCATGGATTTATCCATCATATTCACGTGTTCCGGCATGCTCTTATAACCGCGGCGAATCTTCTTATTCACCATTAAATAACATGCAGTTAAACCTGCGTAATAAGCACCATGTTCGCCACGTTCTGTAGTGACCCAGCACAACCAATATTCTTTAGCTTCTGGACCTTCTACCGTTTCTTTATCGGTAATCCATTTTACGCCTTTTTCAACATCCGCACGTGCATGCATCGCACCGATATCGATAAATGCTTCTTTAGATTGCAAGTCTATAAACACGGGTGCAACGTTATCTAAACTGATGGACCCGATATTTGTACCTTTATGCCCGTCAAGCGGATCATTTTTAATAATGTTGAATTTAAAACCTTTATTCTCTGACAAAAGTCTCACCTCCAATAGTTTTTCAATGCTATTTTACTGTATCATCTGAAGTATTTCTAACACAATTTAATCAATTAAGTTCGTTTAAAATACTGATGATACGTTCGCGTATTGCGTCATCTTCAATATTATAAATCAATTCTTTAGGGAAATATAATTTATAATCTTGGCGATTGATGCCCGTAATGCTCTGTATTACCATAGATTGGCTGCTGATTTCGCGTATCTTTCCATTACGTTGCAGCAAGTGAATCGGCTGGCGGTTAGACCCCGGGCGGTCATAATCATAAGGCAAGTCGGAGAATGACTCGCTGACAAAATAGTAATTCGGGTTGATGCCCGCTTCTTCAAAGAGTTCGCGCAACTCATTCATAGTAATAATCGAACCATCGAACGGCAAGAATTTGAATAAGTCGCGGTTAATGAAACGGCGCGCTAAATCGCTTAAAATTGGGTCACGTTCTTTAATCCACTCTTTTAAGTAATAAAGGACTACCGCTTCATCCAAATCTACATATTGTTCAATCGTCATTGTGCCTTCAAAAAATGGAATGAAGTCAGTTGGAAAACGTTCGAATTCATATCCGTCTTGGTATAACTCTTTAGCCCGTTTCAATGTATTATTCAATAATACTTCCCCGCCACGGCTGACAGGATGGAAATAAATCTGCCAATACATTTGATAACGGCTCATTATAAAGTTCTCCACTGCATGCATGCCGCTTTCTTTAATCAGCACTTCATCTTTCGTCGGACGCATTAAACGCAGAATCCGTTCCATATCGAATTTACCGTAAGACACACCTGTAAAGTAGGCATCACGTTGCAGATAATCCATTCGGTCTGCATCGATTTGGGAAGATATCATCGAAATGACGAGTTTATTTTCATGTGTTTTATTAATCACCTCTGCCACTTCTTGCGGAAACGTCGGTGAAACACGGCTGAGCACTTCATTCACTTCGGTATCGCCAGTAATAATGGCTTGAGTGAATGCTTCGTGATCGGTATCAAAGATTTTTTCAAAGCTGTGAGAAAAAGGACCATGCCCTAAATCGTGTAAAAGTGCTGCACATAAGGCAAGTGGACGGTCTGCATCATTCCAGGCTTCTCTTCCTCTGAAAGATTCGTCTATAATCCGGCGTACGATTTCATAGACGCCGAGAGAATGGCCGAAGCGACTATGTTCTGCCGTATGAAATGACAGATAAAGTGTTCCAAGTTGTTTGATTCTGCGCAATCGTTGAAATTCTTTTGTTTTAATCAAGTCCCAAATAACTTGATCTTTTACATGAATGTAACGATGAATCGGATCTTTGAATACTTTCTCTTCAAATAATTTTTTAGTGCCGTAATCTGTCTCTGACATCCGATTCCCCTCCTTGTAGATGATATTTCTGCAATTGATTCACTCAGAGTTCTTTTTTCATTAAAGCTAAGTCCATCACCTCGCCATACATTTCATGATGGTAGGCACGTACTAGTTCAAAGCCATGTTGTTTATAATATTCAACGCCTTCTGTATTTTGATTATCTACTTCTAGATAAACTGCATCGTATTGGCCTTTAAAATGTTTCAAGCCAGCTTCTAACAAATCAGTTCCGTACCCTTTACGTTGAGATTCTGGACGTACATAGTGGGCGGATAAGAATAACTCGCTGCCATTAATAAAGTTGGCAAACCCTACAATCTCTCCGTCTTCTTCGGCTACTAAAAATAGCTGGTCTTTCAATCTTTTAGTTAAATGTTGTTCATTATATGCAGCTGCTAACAATTCGTTGACTGTTCTCGCAGCATAAATATTCAAATAAGTATTGTACCAAGCTTTTGTTGCGACATCTCTAATGCTCACGACATCTGCTGGTGTTGCTTCTCTTACTTTTCGCATGGCAAATCTCTCCTTATAAATTTCGAAAATAGTATTTTAATTATAGCATAGGTCCCAGTTTGGACGGGAGTGGAACGCTATCTCACCTATGTTCTTTACCTTTTGTTTTTCCCTATTATTAAAGTGATAATGAATAGACAAATAATCAACACAAAAATCGTGATATTCGTCCAAAACTTGACTTGTTCATTCGGACTGATTAGGCCTACTAAAAAACTGATTAAAGTCAATATCACCAATGTATATTGTACGATTTTAAACGTTTTGTGCATCGTGATGCCTCCTTTTCAGTTTGAGTTGTGTACTGGAGTGGTGCTTGTAACTTGAAAAAAATAAAACGAGACAAGACGATTTTCCTGCCTTGCCTCCGTTAATGAATATCTGGAACGACTTACATTCTATTTTGTTTCTTGTAGTGTTTTGCTGTTATATTTAAATTCTGAATTCCATTTTTCAGCAATTCTCACTGCATACGTATCTTTCACAATCTCTCCTGGGGCATTTGCATTACCGATTAAATAATCTTTGAGAGTTGCTCCTAAAAATTCAAGACTATATTCTATTTGATGCATGCAAGGTCTCGCTTTAATTTTAGGACAATCTCCACCGACTAAAATCAAACGAAAATCTATCTGTGCCATTTTTTCTTTGAAATCTGGATAATTCGGATCTCTTAAAGTTTCAGACCAATGATCGATAAATGCTTTCATAGAAGCTGATACGCTATACCAATATACAGGTGACACTAATAAAACGGTGTCGCTTTTTAGTACCTGGTCTATAATATTTTTATAATCATCGTTGTAATCCGAGATGATTTGCTCGTCGTGTCTAACATCTCTGACTGGATTAAAATGATATTGAGTTAAGTCAATCCAATTATATTCTAAATCTTGTAAAGTTATTTTTGCTAATTCTGCCGAGTTCCCTGCTGGTCTGCTACCTCCAAATAAAACTGTAATCATAAGACGCTTCCTCTCTTTATTTCAACGCTTTTAAAGCTATTTTTATGTATCCCTTAATAATATTCAGTTGTGAACGTTTACATTACTTTATTATTATAAGGCACTTTATCTAAATATACCATTTTGATGAATCTTACATTAATTTTTTGTAAAAATAATGAATATTTTGGTTTGAGAGTGGGTATTTGAATTTTGTAAGTATTTCCCAAGTACCACACATAAATTAGTTGCTGGTACTAAAAAACTAAAAAAGGTGATTATAATATGGATGATACGAGCTTTGGTAACATTTATATTGACTCCCAACCTGTGACATTAGATTGGGACACTTTAGTAACAGACGAATCTGAAATGGAAGTCGATGGGATTCCGTCTTCAGTTATTGACATGTGGGTCAACAAAAAACAACTCATCCCTTCTTATACGAAGGATAATCTGCGTCATTTCTATACTAAAGATGTTCTGAACGCTTGTCGGTCATATGTGAAAGTATATTAAGCAGCTATTAGAAATGCTTGATTTTCACTTATGAATTTTGTCGATATAGAAAGGACTATGCACTATTTTATTTATAAACATTCGAGACAGAATCTGAAATGAGTCGCTTTTAAATGAGTGAATGCGAAATTACAGATTCTGTCTCTTTTTTGTTGCTTGAATTCAGGTTTGTGCTTAAAATGTTATTAAAGTTTATTCACCTCGGAGGTACCTCAACATTAATATTATCCCCTATTATGAAGCCACACAATTTCGTTCCCCACAGTATTCAGTTAATCAAAATGCTTATTTAGCGGCAAGAAGCGGTATTGAAGGCGAAAGGTTTTTCGATAATTTTTTTACAATTACTTCCTGATTGCCAGTATTTAAAGCGCATTGAATTTGGAGAATTTTCTTTTGTAGAGTTTGACTTTATTGTCTTTACTTGCGAAGCACTTTACATTTTTGAAATAAAACATTATCGTGGCCCTTATCTTTTAGAAGAAGGCAGTTTAGTGCATCAATATAATAAGAAAATTATTCATAAGAACCCTTTCAACCAATTGAATCGCGCCCAACTCCTTTTACAATCTACATTGCAGGAAATAGGCGTGGACATCCCCGTAATAAGCGCGCTGGTATTCACACATCCCGAATTCACACTTCTTAACCCTCTCGCTTTGAAAAAACAAGGCACAGTCCTTCTTCGTTCTGAACTCAACCAATTGAAACAGAAATTGAAAGCCGGTTGCTTTAAGCGCAACTCTCATATTATGAACAAGCTATTGAGAAAATTTTCCCCATGTAAAAATAAATACATCAAAGTGGAACGTCTACCGTTCGACACTATGAAATCCGGATTACGTTGTCCTAAATGTCAGAAACTCACATTCGCTCCTCCACTCGCACGAAAACGTTTATGGCAATGCCCTCATTGTAAGCATGAGTTAAAGCAAGTCGATTTGATTCATCATAATTTAATAGAATTGTTTATATGTAAAGGTGAGCCGTTTTCATTGAGTGAAGCTATGAAATGGTGCAATTGTGAAAAGGGAAATAACAATCAACATAAGATGCTTTATAGAATCTTGATGACTACATTTAAACATGTCGGCATCACGAAGGATAGACGCTATTATCTAGAAATGGAGTTGTGGTAATTGCGGGATGGTCTGGCAGTAGGCGGGCGCGGGGGTTGACGGGGCTGAGTTTTTTCTAGACACTTCTCGGAATCTTGTGTCTAGATTACACCCTTTTCTAGACACTTCTCTGAAACTTGTGTCTAGATTACACCCTTTTCTAGACACTTCCTAAAAACTTGTGTCTAGATTCACCCCTTTTCTAGACACTTCTCTGAAACTTGTGTCTAGATTACACAACTCCATCCACATAGCCCCGCTGTATAATCTCAAATCAATTCATCAGCCAAAAATAAAGGGAGCGGAGATATAATAATTAATATCTCCGTTCCCTTCATTCTCTATCATCACTTGGCTTGTTTACGTTTTGCCAATTTCTCTTTAAGTTTACGATCTTGCTCTTCTTTACGACGTTTACGTTCTTCGTTACGTTTACGCAAGCGCTCTTCTTCTTCTGGGTCGCGTGGTTTTTGGAGTTGTTTTTCAACTTTTTCCATTAATTCGTCTTCCGTCAAAGCTGCAAGAGGACGGTTGTTTACGAAAGCGAATGTTTTTCTGCGACCTGGACCGCAGTATGATTGGCACCCTATTTCAATTTCAGCTTCGGGATCTAATTTCTTCAATTTTCTTTCTAGGGATTTGCAATTGACGGCTTGGCAATCATCACAAATCAAGAATTTGTTTTGCACTGCTTTGTCCACCTCTCTTTATCTATTAATCAAGTTCTCATTCAGTTCATTTTTCATCGTATTTCAACTTTATCTATTTTACCCTTTTTCCGTAAAATTTCAAGAGTGAATTCGCGTCTCGCACTCTTGACGACCTCTCGCGATACTTTCAGCCCGCCATCCCAAACACACTCTATCCAAACACAACGAAAAAAACTGCCTGGCCGCATATTCACCTGTTTGCGGTTCGACAGCTTCTCGTTCTTTATTGACCTTGATAGACATGAAACGGTAGCGGCTTGATTTCTGACGCTCTCCAACTGTTATAAATCGCAGCGCGTTCTTTATGCTCGCCCAAAATTGCGATACCGCAATCTCCGCCGCCTGCACCTGATGTTTTGGCCGCTGCGCCGTATGTCTCAGCAATATCACATAATAATTTTAATTGCGGTGTTTCAATATCGACATTCGCCTCTTGATCCATTTGTTGGATAATAGAGCGATTACGACGAATCATAGCTTGAACACCTTTTAAATTATTGGTTTTAAATGCATAAATTAAATGTTCAACACAAGATTGTGATTGTTCTAGGAAATGACCGTAGAAAATCGGGTCGGATTTCAAACGTTTGACTTCGCTCACTAAATAAGGAGAAGAGGCTGGAGAGCCGGTCCATCCGATTAACACTTCCATGTTTTCGGGAGCTTGAAGTGGTTCAGTATAAAGCCCAGGCCAGTTTTTCTTCACCACTTCTGCAACAGATGACGTTTCAATTTGCTGCATGACCCAATCATGGTCGAAGGTACTGTAAGCGAGCCATCCGGTAAAGACACTGACCGCAATATCGCCGCATGAACTTAAACTTTGTAATTTCATATTCGCGATGACAGCTAACTTATAAATATTCAAGTTGGCTAAATCGAGTTCGTAAAACTCATTTAAAACCTTTACGACCGAAACCAGCACTGCTGCGCTGGAGCCAAGGCCATATTTATGCCCAGAAGCATCATCTAAGTTGCTGTCAATTACTAAGTCGAAATGCTTCAATTCTTTGCCACAGCTCTTCGCATATTGCTCAAATACTTCTACTGCGGTAATCACGTATTTTAATTGGTTAGCAGCATTGGAATCCGATACTACAATCTTATCTTCTTCTCTTTGAAAAGTAATCGGTTCATGGTGCAACGTTTTTGAATGGATAGTTCCTGTTGCAGCTGATGCTTCTTCAATAGTCGCTGTAACAAAACGGTCCACAGCTATTAATACCGACTTATAGCCGGGCTCTGTCACTGCATATTCTCCTGCGATATATAATTTACCGGGCGCTTTGACTTGAATCATAATTCATCTTCCTCATTTAGAATTTCAACACCTGTGCCGATGTCGCTGGCAATAATTTGTTCTGGAGCAAAATATGAAGTGAGTTTATCAATCACTGCTTGCTGATCTTTCTTTTGAACTAGCACTTTTACATTAGGGCCGGCATCCATAGTGAAGTAAGCTGGAATGCCCGCTTCTCTGCATTCATGTACAAGCGACATCGCTTCATAACTGTCAGCAACTAAGTAAGTAAATGGAGGTTGCGCACCTAGATTCGTTGCATGCATGCGTAAACCATTAGCTTCCAACACTTCTCCCAAACGTTTAAAGTCTTTCTCTTGAATTGCCGCTTCAGCTTCTACAATATCCGCTTCAACGTGGTCCATCCAATATTGATAAAAACGCGAAGTATTACGGGTCAACGACATACCTGCACGGCTTTTCACTTTCTTAGATTGGTTATTAATCACTACAAAAATCATAGACAGTTCATCTTCCCAATGATCAGCATCGATTGGATGACTGTATGAAGAAGCATCATCGTGTCCTTTTTCCCATTCAGCAAAACCGCCGAAGATGCTTCTGCATGCAGAACCAGAACCGCGTCTTGCAAGTCTTGATAAATCTTTATGTGAAAGACCCATACCTAACGCTTCATTACAAGCTGCTGCGAGCGCTGCAAAGGCACTTGCTGAAGAAGCTAAACCTGCTGCTGTCGGTACAAAGTTAGTACTATCAATTCGTGCTTTTAGTCCAGTACCAGCACGTTCTCTGACCAAATCTAAATAAGCAGAAATTTTCTTTGTTTCCTTTTCATCTGCTTCTTCGCCATTCAAAAAGAAAGTATCTTTTGTGAACGCTGCATCAAAAGTTGCACGTGTTTCTGTATAAAATTTATCCAGCGTCAAAGAGATACTATTATTCATCGGGATAATCAACGCTTCATCTGCTTTTCCCCAATACTTAATTAACGCAATATTAGTGTGTGCTCTTGCTTTGCCAGTTTTCGCCACTTTGAATTACCCTCCTAAACTCTCTATCCAAGTATGCTGTGCGCCAGCTTGCGTTACTGCTTTTACTACTTTTTTAGCAGTAGCATAATCCTTAACAAGCGTAATCACACTTCCGCCGCGACCGCTTCCTGTCAGCTTGCCTGCCACTGCCCCTGCTTGTTTGGCAGCACTCAACAACTTATCAATCTTCGGATGACTGACAGTTAATGTTGCTAAGTATGACTGACATTCATTAAAAATTTCTGCCAGCAAATCAAAGTTGCGTGTAGTAATAGCTTGGTTTGCTGAATGAACGAGTTGTCCGATACGTTCAATAAATTGTTTGTTTTCATGATTATTATCGACTAATTCATGGACATCATGTACAGCCTCTTTGGTATTCCCTTTTATACCGATATCCAAAACTACCATATAGCCAGGGAGCTGCAAAGATTCTAAAGAAGTAAATACTCCCTTTTGAAACCAAGTCGGTTGATTAGAAACAATCGTTTGTGCATCGACACCACTAGGTTTGCCGTGTGCAATCATTTCTGCCCAATTGACATGTTCAATTAATTCCTCATCACTCAATGGTTTGTCTAAATAATTGAAAGCTGCTCTCGTAAAGGCTACTGCTACTGCGGCACTTGAACCTAAACCTCTAGATGGCGGCAGCTTGGCATCAATTTTAATCATAACAGGTGATTGGATATGACTCTCCGCTTCGAATCTGCTGATTAAGGCATGAAGATGTTCTGGAGCATAAGCAATTTCTCCTTCATATACATCACTTATCATCGTTGAAACAGCTAATTCAGGCATTTCTTCAATTGTGACCTTTACTTTTCCTGATGAAAAAGGAATTGCAATCGCAGGTTCACCGAACGTGACCGCATGTTCTCCAACTAATATAATTTTACCGTTTGATTCTCCGTAGCCTTTTCGTGTCATACTCTCATCACCTTTAACACTTTCCCAAATTTCTCGAAGGATACCTATGCATCGCTTGCGTGCATGCCAAAACAGCCAGCCACTTTCTTTCTATACTTATCAATGACTAGTTAGATTCTTAATTAAAGCATTCTTCTCATATACTTATTATCTTTATATACTCTGTTTATTTTAAACATTCCGCTTAAATATTACTATAATTTTACGGAAAATGTTTAAATACCGTCTTATTATAACTTAACTTTTACTCAATTCTATACTACCTAAGATGGAAAAATTAAGACCTGCTAATAAACTTCTCTCTTATTTTACCTAAAACTACAAATGATTTAAATGATTTAGACATAAATTTGACATAAAACTCTGCGATTATTTTCTATCGATGCGCACAAATAGGAGATGTGCCAGCGTTGCAGCTATTCACATCTCCATATTTTAATCGTCCATTTTTGCATTAATTTTCGCGTTACGTTCTATCATACGATCGAAATATTTTTCAAAACGCTCCCATTCTTCATCAGTAACTGGATCCATATTCAAAGTCGCCCCTAACGCTTTAAGCGCATAAAGCAACTTGAACATGACCTCATTGACAGTGAGCGGGTGCCCGAGCAAGTCTTCTAATGACGCCATACAAGATGGGTCGATGTCTGGATACTTGAATTTCGTTTCTTCGCCTTGCAGTGCACGTTGATAGAAATGACGCATCATTTCAGCCCTTCCAGCTCCAGAGCCTTCAACACACAAATAAATTTGGACTGCAATACCGCCGCGTACCCGTCTTTGTGAGATACCGGCAAATTTCTTATCATTAATACTTAAATCAAACTTTCCTGGACAGTACGAACGTTCAATTTCCTTGGTATCAATTTGAACCTGCTCATCTTCAAACATTTTACAAATGAGTTCATACATCAAATTGAAAGCTTCGTCGATTGAAACTTCAGTCTTCCCTTTGAAAATTAAAGAGATGTTTAAAATACCTTGATCTAATACAACACCTAAACCGCCAGAATTGCGCACAATCACGTTGTAACCACATTCATCGACCAGATAACGAATCCCATCATTTAAATGCGGCAAACGTGCATCATGCGTACCTAATATAACGGTGTGCTGGTGAATCCAAGTACGGACCACACTGCATGACAAATCCTTGCCCGTACTTTCTGAAAAGGTATCATCAAATGCAAATGACTGCATCGGCGCTAAACCTGTTGAATGATCGATGTAGCGCCAATCTGAGTCATTAAAGTATTTCTGCACTAAATCCATTATTGTAAAGTTTGTGCTGCAGTGATGATTGATAAATTATAGACATCTTCAGTAGAGCAACCGCGTGATAAGTCGTTTACTGGTGAATTTAAGCCTTGCAATACAGGTCCGATAGCTTCATATCCGCCTAAACGTTGTGCAATTTTATAACCGATATTACCCGCTTCTAGGCTTGGGAAGATGAATACGTTAGCGTCACCTTTGATTTTTGCATCCGGTGCTTTTTTCGCTGCTACTTTAGGAACGATAGCCGCATCAAATTGGAATTCACCGTCGATAACGACATCACTCAAACCTTCTTCTTCAGCTTTTTCTTGTGCTTGTTTAGTAGCTGATTCTACTTTTTCTACATCGTCAGATTTTGCTGAACCTTTAGTTGAAAAGCTTAATAAAGCTACGCGTGGGTCCATACCGAAACTTTTAGCTGTTTTCGCACTTTCTACTGCAATTTCTGCTAAGTCTGCCGCTTCTAAAGTAGGGTTGATAGCACAATCGCCGAAAACATATTGCTCGTCACCTTTAATCATAAAGAAGACACCTGATGTTTTAGATACACCTGGTTTAGTTTTGATAATTTGCAATGCTGGACGTACAGTGTCGCCAGTTGAATGTGCTGCACCACTTACAAGTCCGTCCGCTTTGCCTGTATACACAAGCATTGTTCCGAAGTAATTTACATTATTCAACATATCTTCTGCTTGTTCTTTTGTTGCTTTGCCTTTACGACGTTCAACAAAAGCTTCCACAAGTTCTGCTTTCAAATCACTTGTTTCAGGTGTCATAATTTCAATTCCAGAAATATCTAAACCTTTTTCTTCAGCAAGCGCTTGAACTTTGTCAGCATTACCTAAAACAATAGGTTCTACATAATCAGTTGAATGTAATTTTACTGCTGCTGTCAATACACGTTCATCTTCACCTTCCGGCAATACGATTTTTACGTTTTTCCCTGAAAGTTTGTCTTGTAATACATTTAATAAACTAGGCATAATGTCCTCCTCAAATTTACGAGTTTTATTTTTTACCATCCTTAATTATACGCCATTTGCAGCAACATTTCACGCAGTAAAACATAATCAATTTCTATGATTTCAATCACGCTTTATGATAGAATTTTTAGTGAAATAACAGATAGTAAAAGGAGCGATTTAAATGAGTCAAGCAGCAGAAACTTTAGATGGATGGTACAGTCTCCATCTATTCTATGCAGTAGATTGGCCTACATTGCGTCTTGTACCTGATGAAGACCGTATTCAAATCGTTCAAGAATTCCATGATTTCTTGGACAAATTAGCATCAGTACGTGATGACCATAATGGTGACCACGCACTTTATAATATTACAGGTCAAAAAGCAGACATTTTTTTATGGGTGCTACGCCCTGAAATGCAAGAATTGAACTCAATCGAGCTCGCACTTAATAAATTACGTATTGCGGATTATTTAGTTCCTACTTATTCATATGTTTCTATCATCGAACTCAGCAACTACTTAGCTGGTAAATCAGATGAAGACCCATATGAAAATCCGCATGTAAAAGCCCGTTTATATCCTGAATTACCACATTCAGACTACATTTGTTTCTATCCTATGAATAAACGTCGTAATGAAACTTACAACTGGTATATGTTATCAATGGAAGAACGTAAGAAATTGATGTATGACCACGGTATGATTGGTCGTAAATATGCTGGTAAAATCAAACAATTTATCACCGGATCAGTCGGCTTTGACGATTATGAATGGGGCGTGACATTATTCGCGAAAGACCCGTTACAATTCAAAAAAATCGTGTATGAAATGCGCTTTGATGAAACAACAGCGCGTTATGGCGATTTCGGCAGTTTCTTCGTAGGACACATCTTACCTGAAGAAACATTAGAAACATTCTTTAGATTATAATTTCTATGTCTGGACATCTCGAGCAGAGATGTCCTTTTAATATGCGAATTTACTATGTATAAACACGAAAGGAACTTGCCTACTCACTAGAAGCAAGTTCCTCTTTTTATTATCTATTTAAATATATTGTTTCTATGAAAAAATAGAGACAGATGACTGCACAACATTAAGAAGTGAGCGACACCTATGTACCACATGTACGCTGCCTGTCTAGCACAGTTCGAACAATAGTGGCACTGACCAAAGGCATCTCTCACTCTCAATGCCGGCAGTATCTGCCTATAAAGCGCACACATGTATGGCTTGTAAATACAGTGTCGCTCATCCCTTGTGTAGTGTCCTTGGAGAACTTTGCCACTACTTGTTAGCTGGTTAACTGTGAAACGATGTCAACCGTCGCTACCCAGTTAACAAGCTTCAACAGCCAACCACTTTAACTTTAACCGTTTTGAAATATTTGAAACATAACATAATGGTTAAAACATTATTTCTCAATACATTTAATTCTAATAAATTTTCTATTTTCTAAAATTATAAATATACGCAACCTACTTATAAAGACAATTAAACAAATAGCTTTATAAAGGCTTCACACAACTACTACTCTATTATTTTTAATTTATATTCTTAATTTACTAAGTTATTATAACAGACTTTTTCTTTTGAATTATTATTTTTAAGATAAGAAAAATCTTTTCATTTTTGCCCCTCTCTAAAGTTTTCTTTTCAAAAGTTTTACAGGAATATTACAAAATAATACCTTGAGTATCTGTGGTTTTTAAGACATAATCGTAATAACTCCTATAATTTTCACAAAAGTCGGAAATTATATATTTATAAATAATAGTTATTAAATGAGTGATGAGATGATTAAGGATAATAGAAATAGTTATATTGAAGATACGCCAGAGGAAAAGTTGGCTAAGGATGCGATTATGTTAGCGGGCCGTATTTTGCTGGAATCGGGGGCTGAGGGTACGCGGGTGGAAGGTACGATGACCCGGATGGCTGAAACGTTGGGGTATCGTGAAAGTAATAGTTTTGTGACGAATACGGTGATCAACTTTCTGCTTGATAATCACACTACGCCGCGAATGTATCGGATCGAGTCGCGAGATACAAATTTGATTAAGATTTCTCAAACGAACTCTGTGTCGCGAAAGTTAAGTGCTGGGCAGATGACGCTTGAAGAAGCTTATGAGAGGTTGAAGCGGATTTATAAAGCGCAACAAACGCATGATTTAATTTATAAAGGGATTGCAGCGGCTATTATTTCTGTTAGTTTCTTGTATTTGCAGACGGGTAATTTTGTGGATATTTTGGCGACTATATTTGCGGGTAGTTTTGGTTATTTGGTGGTTGAATCGTTGTATCGTGCTAATTTGAAGACGTTATTTATTCCCGAATTTCTAGGTTCGGCGGTTATTGGAGCGATTGCTATTTTCGGGCATACGATGATTCCTGATGGTTCTTTATCAGCCATTATTATTGCTGCAGTCATGCCGATTGTACCAGGAGTGTTGATTACTAATGCGATTCAAGATCTGTTCGGCGGTCATATGATGATGTTTACGACGAAATCTTTAGAAGCGCTCGTGACTTCGTTCGGTATCGGAGCAGGCGTCGGCACGATGTTGTTAATTTTTTAGGAGGGATATACTCATGTTTTGGTTATTAAACTTTATTTTCAGTTGTATCGCTTCTCTCTTCTTCTGTGTTATTTTCGATGCGCCTAAGCGGATGTATATTTGGGCTGGCCTGGTAGGTGCTTGTGGCTGGATGGTTTATATTGTCTTATTCCGCGGCCTAGAATTACATACTATCTATGCTTCCTTCTTCGGCAGTTTAGCCTTAGGTCTCTTAAGTCATATTATGGCCCGTATTAAAAAGGAACCTGTGATCATCTTTATGGTACCTGGTATTATACCGCTTGTTCCTGGAGGACTTGCATTTGATACTACAAAGAGCCTGGTTATTCTGCAATTCGGTAATGCAGTAAAGACAATGTTAGAAGTCACTTTGATTGCCGGTGCAATTGCGGCCGGTTTATTATTCGCAGATCAAATTGCCCGCTTAGTGGTTAGTGGAAAAAGTACTTTGCTGAAAAAGCAGTCTCTCAAATAAAAGAATCAATAAATTTTTAATGAACAGTGAAGAAACGTGAACATTTTGAGTTTCTTTACTGTTATTTTTATAAAATTTCGCTAAAAAGGATTGCAGTTAGTATTCAGAATATTTAAAATATAATTAAGAGGTAATATTATTGACCACGAAAAAATGAAAGAAGGCACTTACATCATGCAAAAACTCAAATTTCATTTTAAAGGCAGTCCTTCGGAAATTAGTTACTTAGAAGCACAGCAAAAAGAAGGTTATATGCTGACAAATATTAAAAACGGCATTTATACTTTCGAGAAAAATCCAGCCGTTAAAGATACTCAACTGCAAGTGACCTTTGCTAAGACGGAGGATTTGAAGAAAGCGAACTCCCACCAAGAAAACAGTCCATTCCTTTCCGTTTATGCGAAACAACTGAATTACTCTAAATATACTGTTCTTTACAGCTACTTAGAAGAAAAAGATAATCCACTTTATAACTTGACAGATACTAAAGCTGCAGAACACGAATATCTCAGTTTTTTCAAACGCATTATTTTTAGTTTAGCAGTTCTCACTATGTTTATTTGTGTAGCATTGTGGGCTTACTTTACTGCACTTGGCAAACCATCATCTACACTTGTGATACCCATAGAAATCATGATAGGCGTCTTTGTAGTATTATTGATTATCAACATTTTAATCAATCGTCGTATCAGAAAGCATTGCCCTAAGCCGGAAGATGAACTCTATCTCAGCTATTCTGTTTCTGTCAAAGGTACAGGTCAAAAACCTGACGTCAGTCATTTGAGATATCTTGGCGCTTGGCGTTATCAAACAGAAAAAGACGATAAGTATTATTATAATTTGTTTAGCAAAGAACCTAAGGAAGTTATTTTAGAAGATATAAGCAAAAAATTAAATATTCCTGAAAAAGATATTTATATCTATTCTCAATTTGATTTGTTTCCTGTTTATATGCATTTCTAAGGATGTTGAGAAAAAAATAATAAAGAGCAAGGACCAGGACAAATTAACATCCTGGTCCTTGTTATTTGTTTACTCGTCTGATTTAGATTTGCCAAATCGTTGCTTCACAAAGTATATAATACCGATAATAAGTAAAATAATTAAGACAATAAGTACAATACTTGAGAATGAATCGAATGCGGCAGAAATCTTCGGCCATGCTTCACCAGCTTGTTGACCAAGTAGGACGAGTACTGTATTCCAAATTAGTGTTCCGAGTGTAGTTAAGATTAAAAACGATGCGAGCGGCATATTGGTTGTACCTGCCGGAATTGAAATCAGACTTCTGATAACTGGAATAAAGCGCGCAAAGAAGACAATTTTCTTACCGTGATGATCAAACCAGTGGTCTGCTTTTTCTAAATCTTCCGCTTTAAAACGCAGTATCTTGCCTGTTTTACCATTTGCCAATTTCTGCAAACGTTCTATAGATAAGAAGCGTCCAATAAAGTACAGCACGATGGCACCAAATACAGAACCAAGGGTTGCAGCAATAATTACACCAATAACATGCATCTTAGAATGCAAGGTTAAAAAGCCGCTGAAAGTTAAAATCAACTCTGATGGTATGGGTGGAAAAATGTTTTCTAAAGCAATTAATAAGAAAACACCGAGGTAACCAAATTGATCGATAAATTGCTCGACCATTTTTTCCATATTGTTCCTCCTAATACATTTTTAAACAAACAAATTCAAAGTGTGATTTTGTTTGCTTTTAATAACTTATATAATTTCATAACCCATTGCAAGTAATATCCTTGTAGGTAGCTTATCAGTAAAAAAAGAAGCGATGAAAACGCGTCTTGGTTTTCATCGCTTCTGTATTTTTATGAATTAGTTTTTCTCTTTTGTGGGTCCCTGCTCTCCAGGGCTTTTTTTTCCGAATCGGGTTCGTCTATCATGGATTCAACTTTAGCTTGGCTCGTATCCAGAATTAAGCGACTGAGTTCGTCTTTGTTGATGTTCTTCAGTTTAGGATAACGGACGACAAAGAAGATGAGTCCGAGTATCAACCAACCGGCCAAGGCGATATAGGATGGCACGGATAGTGCAGCGGGTGATCCTGGAATAAGTAGTAGTCCTAGGAAGATGGCTGCAAAGATTGAACCGATAATGGCAAAGGTCTTGTAGATGGGTGCGTAGGTGTTGCTTGCCTTGTTGTAGCTGAATAGTTTCGCTGCTGATAAGCATGTGATGAGATAGGCTACGGATACGCCTGTTGACGACATATCGACAATCCATGTCAGCGCGGTACGTCCTAGCCATGGTGCGATTAAGGTTAGAGCGACTAGGAAGATAATCGCGACGTATGGTGTTTTATAAACGGGATGCAGTTTGCTGAAGACTTTCGGCATAATGCCTGAACGTCCCATTGAGAAGAGGAGTCTGCTGGCACTCATTAGGAAGCCGTTGAGTCCTGTAAAGATTCCCATGATAATTGCAATCGCAAGTACTGCAAGTCCGACATAACCGAATGCTGATTTTGTAACTGCTCCTGTCACCCAAAGATTCCCGTTTAAGCTTAAACCGCTTTTGCCTAACCATGCAGTGTATAAGATCATCAGAATGTATGTACCTGCTGCGGCCAGTAAGCTATAAACGATCAGTTTAAATGTTTTGTTTGGTGAAAAGCTGAATTCTTCTGCTGTTTGCGGAATGTTGTCGAATCCGACGTATGCCCATGGTGCGACAGCGACAATCATGATAATAGATGTAAACCATCCTTCATGTGCGGCTGTTAAAGGCTGCAAGTTGCTGAACGCAAAGTCCTTTCCGAAAAATGAACCGAAGAACATGAGTAATACGACAATGACCATCGCAACGCAGAAATAATACTGCAAGCTGCCTGATACATGGGCTCCGCGAATGGTAATCAACATAAATACGAGTAATAAAACAGTAGCAATGATGATTTCAGTTAAATAAACATCCCATCCTGCAATAGTATATAGCTTGCCGTGTTCTAGCACGCCTGGCAACATAAATTTCAACAGTAAACTAAAGGCGGTGGCGTTCAAGGCCACTACGCAAATGTAACCGAATGTCAGGAACCATGATGAGAAGAAACTGACATAACGTCCGAAACTTAAGTAACTGAATGCAAATGCACCGCCGGAAACTGGAAAGTGTTCGACGAGTGCGCCATAACTGACGGCGATAACAATCATCAGTAATGCCCCGATGGTAATTCCGATGGCTGCGGAAATGGAACCGGATTGTTTAATCCAGTCACCCGGCAGGATAAAGGAACCCCAACCGATACATGAGCCGTAAGCAATGGCCCAAACGAATTTCTCTGATAGGTTTTGCTGTAAATCTCCGCGATCTACTTTTTTATGGATATTTTCTTTATTTGTCTGTCCCATAATAAAAACTCACCTCATTCGATACATTATACCCTGTGAGGCGAGTTTTTGAACGTATTTTGCGGTTTATTTTTTAATTTTTAAAGCTTGTGCCAATAAAGTCACCCATGACGCAATAAAGAGAACACCGCCGATTGGAGTGATTGCGCCTAATGGTTTGATTTGTGTTAATGATAATACGTAAAGTGAGCCGCTGAAGATGACAATTCCGCCGAACATCATCCATCCTGCTGCTTTCAAATTCATTTTTGTTGTACCACTTAAGATACCGATGCCGATTAAGCCTAAGCTGTGATACATTTCGTATTGTGTGGCTTTTTGCCAAACATCTATATAGTGTTCTGATAATTTGCCTTCTAAAGCGTGGGCACCGAATGCGCCTGTTGCAACTGAAAGTGCTGCAGCTCCTGCACCTAATGCTAGAAATGTTTTCATTGATTTAAGATTCATTCTGAAATTCTCCTTTATAAAAATAATAAAATATGTGAGTGCGTTTGTTTGCTGACTGCAACTTTGTTCTCTTCTTCGATTACCTAAAAATCAAAGATGGAATCTCCATTGCCAAGTTCATCATCAGTTACCATTTTATTGGAATTGCCAGGTGGTGTCGATGTATTTGATGTGTTTACTTTGCCGCCCATTGCTTCGATTTCTGCAACTGACACCTTATTGTGTGTAGTACTGTTTGTGCTCGGCATAGAGGCGCCGGACGTCTGGTTAGATGTAGATTGCTGTACTTGTCTGTGTTGGGATGCTGGCGCACTGTCTGTATACAGCGCTGTCAGTGTGTGAATGGCATACATGTGTTTTTGAAAATCCGCTTCACTCCCTGCCTCATCTGCCTGTACGAGTTCTTGCTCAATCAACGCGATAATTTTATCTTTATCCACGCTGCGCCTCCTCTCCGCACCAATCGATGGGTGTTTCGCCGAATTTTTCTAAATATGCATTCGCTTTAGAATAAGGCTTAGAGCCGAAGAAGCCGCGATAAGCTGATAATGGGCTCGGATGTACAGATTTAATCACTGCATGTTTTGATGTATCAATCAGTCTTTCCTTTTGTTGTGCGGGTTTGCCCCATAGAATGAAAACAACATGGTCGCGATACTCAGAAACCGCTTTAATAATCTCGTCTGTAAAAACTTCCCAGCCGATATTACGGTGTGAGGCCGCTTCGCCTTTACGTACAGTTAAAACAGTGTTTAAGAGCAGGACGCCTTCTCTGGCCCAGTCTTGCAAATGCGATACCGTACGTCTGCATCCGATATCGTCTTCCAATTCCTTATACATATTGCGTAAAGATGGCGGAAATTTTCCTTCTGGCTGCACTGAAAAAGCTAAACCGTGGGCTTGTTTCGGGCCATGATAAGGATCTTGACCGATAATAACGACTTTCACTTTGTCGAAGGGGGTTAAATCGAAGGCTTGATATATATTTTCTTTATCTGGATAAACCGTTTTAGTTGAATATTCTTTGTCTAAAAAATCATGCATTGCTTTAAAATCGTGTCGACTTGTAATGTCATGAAATACTTCTGACCAGTTCATGGAATCACCTCATCGTTATCATAACATAGGACATAAAGATTTGAGCACTCTTAGGGGTGCCCCGCTTTCTGAAGCTTTCTTTCCTGTAAGGAGGGTTAGGGTGCAAGAAGATGTTTCTTGTGATTTAAACGTGATAAAATAGTAATAAAGAGTTCGTGAAGGAGTGTATGGTTTATGGCTTTGAAAAAGGTTTTAACGATTGCCGGCTCTGATACAAGTGCAGGGGCTGGTATGCAAGCAGATTTGAAAACGTTCCAAGAGTTGGATACGTACGGCATGGTCGCTTTGGCGGCGGTGGTAACGATGGATCCGAAAACTTGGTCGCATGATGTGACTCCGCTTCCGTTTGAGTTGTTCAACAAGCAATTGGAAACGGCGATTTCTATCGGTCCTGATGCTGTCAAAACGGGTATGTTAGGTTCTGAGGAAATTATTCAACGTGCAGGTGAAGCGTTTACTGAATCTGGCGCGAAATATTTTGTGGTGGACCCGGTAATGGTCTGCAAAGGTGAAGATGAAGTATTGAATCCTGGCAATACAGATGCAATGATTAAATATTTATTGCCGAAAGCAACTGTTACAACACCAAACTTGTTTGAAGCGGGTCAATTGTCTGGTTTAGGTACTTTGAAATCGATTGATGACATGAAAAAAGCAGCGAAAATCATTTATGATCAAGGTGCTGAGAATGTAATCATTAAAGGTGGCAAAGCGTTAGATCAAGAGAAATCTTATGACTTGTATTACGATGGCGACAAATACTATCAATTAACTACTGATATGTTCCAACAAAGTTATAACCACGGTGCGGGTTGTACGTTCGCAGCTGCGACAACTGCTAACTTGGCAAATGGCCAATCTCCTAAAGATGCAGTGGTTAATGCGAAAGCCTTTGTGGCTTCTGCGATTAAACATGGTTGGAAAATGAACGATTTCGTCGGTCCCGTTGTTCATGGTGCTTATAACCGTATCGAAAAAATCGACGTTGACGTTAAAGAAGTATAATTTTAAGTGAGTTGGATAGAGGCTGAGGCATTGTTGAATGTCTCAGCTTTTTTGTGTGGGGCGATTTATGGGGTGTCGGCCGTATGTTAGGGGTCAGTTCACTCGCCATCCTTGCCTAGACAGTTTTCCGAGCCACCCTACTCAATAAAGGTTCGAACCTCTTTTACGCTCCCTCTTCATTGTTCTGCATTTCACAGCATTAACCACTTTCCAAGTTTTCAACCGAACAACTTTTTTCAGAAATTGCAACTTTCACCTTCTCGGTAATTAGTCGGAGTAAAAGTTGATACTCAGGACTCATGTTTTTGAAAAGGAAATTGAATACAATAATGAGTGTAGAGGGAGCGACTGTAATGTAAATCCGAGGCAATCCTAAATACAGATTTCTAATGGTAATCGTTACACCTTTCTGCCCACCCTAAATGTCAGAGCTCCCTCTCAATCCATAATGCATCAAAATCGCGTATAACCTCCTAAATAGACGTAAATTTCATATCCTGAACGAAACATGAAATGCGATTGCATTAATAATCTAATCATTGAATTTAATTTAGTCGTAAGTTGTATTTCCCCTGATATAACTTGCAGACTCACCCTAAAAATAGAGCACCCTGTCACTGGTGAGATTGTCCCTCTCACCCGTTGCCTGATTTGTCCCTTCAGGTTTGACAGCGGTGCTTTATTTATTTTTTTGATAAAAGAAAACACGGAGAGTCCATGTCATTGAAAACTCCCCGTGTCTCTATCTTTCTATTTAATTAATGCCTTCCATATCAATACCTGTATCTTTTTCACGTTTTTTCTTTTCTTGCACCCACCATAATGATTCTTTAGGATTGTTGGCTGCTTTTTCAAAGTCTTCCTCAGTATCAACATTTGGATATGATCCTTTTAAAGACCTGCTGGCAGTATTAGTATGCAAAAAGAAGATAACCAAGAAACCAATGATACTAATGGCTGTCAGATAAAACGCCGGCATTAAAGGTAATTGCTAATGTACGATAGCGTATATGTGTAAAGAAAATTGTCGGCAGTGTGCCTGGCATCGTTCCTTCGTATGTCGCTAAGAAAATTCCTAAGATTAAAATTCCGATTGCGACCGGCAAAATGGCTTTGAAGTTAATCAACCAGAATGCCAAAATACTGAAGAGAATCACACCGCTTAAACCAAATAACATTACTTTCTTATCACCAATCTTATCTGCTGTTTTACCATAGAATAATGCTAGCGGAATCATGATCGCCATGATACAAGTTATCAAGACGGTTACCATACCATTTTTGACGCCAATCACTTCTTCTAAATAAGACGGCAAATATGAGGTTACCATATAGTTCGTTACATTAAAGAATACGACCATTACGAAACAAACAATAATGTCTTTGTAATAGAAGCGGACACTTGTCCAAAAGCTGATTTTATCACGTTCGCTTCCACTAGATAATTCATTTTCATATATTGGTGTTTCTTGTAAATGTGTTCTTAAGTATAGTCCGACAAAACCTAAAATCAGACCGAAGAAGAAGGGAATTCTCCAACCCCATGCGGCCATTTGCGCATCTGATAATGAGAAGAATAAAACACCGCATAGTACGGAAGCAGCAATATATCCTGATAAAGTACCGATTTCTAATCCGCTTCCCAATGAATTACGTCGGTTATCAGGTGCTGTTTCAGCTACATACACCATAGCTCCTGCATATTCTCCTCCAGTTGAAAATCCTTGGACAACCCTTCCGACTAATAATAGAATCGGTGCCCATACTCCTATTTGTCCATACGTCGGCAGACAACCGATCAGTACTGTAGAAATAGCCATCATTACAATTGTGATGGTCAATACAATTTTCCGTCCGAATTTATCCCCAATAATACCGAAGACAATACCTCCGACAGGGCGTAATAAAAATGCAATTGCAAACGTTGCAAAAGTAAATACTAATTTTAATTGATCATTTTGAACATCTGAAAAGAAGTTCTTACTGATGATAACAGCTAAATAAGAATAGAGACCGAAGTCAAACCATTCCATAGCGTTACCAATCCCAGTTGCGACCACACTCCTCTTAGCCACACTGGCATCCACGCGATTAATTTTGTTTTTAAACGCATGTACTTTCATCTCCTCTACGTTTAGTGATAAAACATATGTAATTATATACCACTATTCAAAAGTATCAAACAACAACTTTTCAAAAATACAATAATTAACATTTTTAACGATTTTGTAGTTTTCGTGGCTAAATTTACAAATAAGTTGTGGTTATAAAAATTTGCGTAAGAGGAGATTGTGTACAATTTTTGAAGATAATAATAATTTTTTATAGCAAATCGATCGATAAAAGCTATGACATATTCTGTCGTCCTCTTTGAGAAAAAGTTAAAAAAAGAGCGTAAAGTTCATCATTTTTATAAAATTTATAATAATTAAAAATAATATACTTGCACTATGGATAGTAGTATAATAATAAGGTCGCTATCATATATAGCGCAATCCTCCGCAAAGGAGGTGATGCGCTATGGCTGATATTTTCATCAGTGCTTTAATTACGACGCTATTTTCCACAATTAGCGGTTGTGTTATCGCATTGTTCACGCATTGGTTAAGCGAAAAACATAAAAATAAATAATTAACCAACACCTGTAGATACATAGAAATAACCCCATTCATTATGGCCTTAATGAGTGGGGTTTGGTGTGTCATTTTTTACGACTGATATTTTATAATTTTATTATACAGAAGACTCCTTTATTATGCAACCAATAATCACAGATACTCGGCTATAACTTGAAAAATAATTTCAGCTTAGTCAACCATGATTTAATAAATGAAAAAACACTCTTGAGACAGAGAGACATAAAATAACTCTTACTTCCGTCTTCTCTCCCAAGAGTGTGATATTTTAGCTTTATTTTCTATATTTTAATTTTGCGAATGCATCATGTTGATGAATAGACTCTTCATTGCGGCATTCTATATCAAAGCCTTCTGTCCAATCTAATTCAACTAAATCAGCTGCAATCAAACGAATTAAATCTTCGACAAAGCGCGGATTTTCGTAAGCGCGTTCTGTTACTCTTTTTTCATCTGGACGTTTTAAAATCGGATATAAAATAGAGCTGGCATTCGCTTCCATAGCATCTAAAATAATTTCTTTATAATCTGTCGGTAAAGTTGCTGAAGGATCGATGTACATCTTCACAGTAATGACACCGCGTTGGTTATGTGCGGAATATTCGCTGATTTCTTTCGAACATGGGCACAATGTAGTAACTGTGGCTTGAATTGTCAATTCTTTACGTGTCACTTGATTGCCTGCTACAGCTAAGCCATATGTTACGTCCGCGTTGCCTACCGCTTTCATATTAGTAACTGGACTATAACGATTGAAGAACCATTTGCCAGATACATCTACGCCTGCTGAACTTTGCTTCATGTGTTTTTCTAAAGTATGCAAAACAGCTTCTAAATTATTAAATGTCAGTTCTAATCCATTGTCATAATGTTTCTCAACACTTTCTAAGATACGGCTCATGTTGATACCTTTTTCTTCACGAGTCAGACTTGTGGAGAAAGCGAAAGTACCTGCTGTTTGATAATCATCTATCACTACTGGATAAACTAAATTTTTAATTCCTACTTCTTCAATTTCGAATAAAAAATCTTTATGTGTACTTTGTAAATCGGTCATTTCTTCTTTTATAGTAGGCTTTGTACCTTCGATTGGATCAACAGAACCGAAGTGTCTCCAACGACCTTCACGTGTTGTTAAATCAAATTCACTCATCTGTGTGCGCCTCCACTTATGATTCAAATTTATATGTCCAATAGGCTTCTTGTTCTAAAAAACCTTTGGCTTCGTCTGGCACTTGCGGTTCTGCTAATTGTTGCAAGAACGGACCAGACTGTGATGCATGTGCTTTAAATGCGTTTAATTTCATTTCTTTGTACTCGCTGATGTCATTGACTACGTCAGGTTCCCCTAATTCTTCAATAGCATCATTGCTGAATGCGACCAGTTGCAAACGTGGTCTTTCATCTTCTGGCATACGGCCGACTGTGCGGATTACCGCATCTGCAGTTGCTTCATGATCAGGATGTACCGCATACCCTGGATAAAATGAAATAATTAATGAAGGATGAAGCTCTTCAATTAAAGACTGCACCATCCCATCAATTTTTTCATAAGGTTCGAATTCTACTGTTTTATCGCGATACCCCATCTTGCGTAAATCTTTGATACCGATTGCTTTCGCAGCTTCTTCCAATTCACGTTCACGAATTTCCGGAAGTGATTCTCGTGTCGCAAACGGTGGATTCCCCAAATTACGGCCCATCTGACCGAGTGTCAAACAAGCATATGTTACAGGCACGCCATTATCGATATAGCGCGCTAATGTTCCTGCTGATGAGAACGTCTCATCGTCAGGATGCGGAAAAATAACGAGTACTTGGCTTTCCTCTGACATGTTACGTCCTCCTTATATTTGGAAAGGAACAGTGCTGATTTCTAATGTTGCAGCTAACTGTCCTTCATAATTAAAACCTGCTAATAAAAATTCATTATTCTCATTGACTTCATAATGCGTCAAACCTTGCACATAAACCCAGCCATTATCTTGCAGTTTCAAGCCTACTCTGAACGGATCTTTGCCCCCGCCTTTCAGTTTGGCATGTTCAAAAACTACCTTTATATTTCTTAAAAAAGTCCCTGCATTAAAGACGCGTTGATCGAAATGATTCGCATATGCCCCGTTCGTCGTCTCGACATGCAGATAAACCGGCTGGTCTACATACGATTCAAGCAATGCTTGAACTTTCTCGTATTCAATCGGTTCCAATTCCTTCACTCCCTTGCGTAAAACGCAACAAATAGAATTAGTTTAGTAATTCATTTATATATTTTACTTCATTATATTCAGTATTTATTAACAGTAACTGTTGCGTTACCGTGACTTGTATCACTTTATTGTACTAAATCTGCGGATATAAATATATCGTCTTGCTCAATTTATTCCGACAATTTAAATAAGATTTTTCTCTTGCCCATGCCGTTCATAATTTAGAAACAATATTTTAATTATATAACTGTTCGGCGAGTTTCTAAAGAGGTTAAAGTGATATTTCTGGAATTTTAAAGTGCTTTACTATCTGTTTATGTTTGCCGTCGTTATAATAGGTGTGTATTCAGAGTTGGAATGGACTGAAAGAGACCTGGTGTCGTGTTAGGGGCACTCTTATTCAGTCTGCTCCTCTCCCATTACTTTTTTCCCGAAGGAGGATATCAGTGAAGATTATTAATTTAGGTAATCGCCATGATGCGTCGTTTTATACAGCGTGTGAGTTGTTCAACCAGATTGAGCGTAATCCTGAGAGTAAGTTAGGGTTAGCGACTGGCGGCACTATGGTGGATGTATATGGGCATTTCGTCAATTTGTTGAAGATGAATGATGTGGATGTTTCTAAGGTCGAGACGTTCAACTTGGATGAGTATGTGGGTTTAGCGCAAACGCATCCTGAAAGTTATCATCAATATATGCAGAATGTCTTGTTCGATCAGTATCCTTTTTTCACGGCGAGCCGTGTGCATGTGCCTGTGGGTGATGCTGAGGATTTAGATGCGGAAGCTGAGCGTTATGAACAATTGGTTCGAGAACGTGGGCCTGCGGATATTCAGATTCTAGGCATTGGCGAGAATGGTCATATCGGGTTTAATGAGCCTGGGACTTCTAAGGAGAGTAAGACGCGTGTTGTAGATTTAACTGAAAGTACGATTCGTGCGAATAGTCGTTATTTTGACAATGAGGATGAGGTGCCGAAACAGGCGATTTCTATGGGGCTTTCTACTATTATGTCTGCGAAACGGATTATCTTGCTGGCTTTTGGTGAGAAAAAGAAAGCGGCTATTACCAAATTGGCAAGCGGGGTTGAAGATGCTGATGTGCCTGCGACTATTTTATATGAGCATCCGAATGTGGAAATTTATGTAGATGATGCAGCAGCTCCAGATGATATGGGACGAGATGTTTAGGTAATACAGAAATATGTGCCGTGTTTGATTTCGCTACTGCGGGGTATATTATTTATCGTGAACTCGTATTAAAAAATATTAAAATATGAAGGGATGAATCATTTTGGAACTACAATTAGCAATTGATTTATTAAATAAAGAAGAAGCGGCAGAATTAGCTAATAAAGTAAAAGATTATGTTGATATCGTAGAAATCGGTACTCCTATCATATATAACGAAGGCTTGCCATCAGTACAATACATGGACGAGCATATTGACGGTGTTAAAGTGCTTGCAGATATGAAAATTATGGACGCTGCAGATTACGAAGTCAGCCAAGCAGTTAAATTCGGCGCTGACGTAGTAACTATCTTAGGTGTGGCTGAAGACGCATCAATCAAAGCTGCCATCGAAGAAGCACACAAAAACGACAAACAATTATTAGTCGATATGATTGCAGTGCAAGATATCGAAAAACGTGCGAAAGAATTGGATGAAATGGGTGCTGACTATATCGCAGTACACATTGGTTATGACTTGCAAGCAGAAGGCAAATCTCCATTAGAAGACTTGCACAAAGTTAAATCTGTTATCAAAAATTCTAAAGTTGCGGTTGCCGGCGGAATCAAACCGGATACTATCAAAGATATCGTAGCTGAAGGTCCGGATTTAGTTATCGTTGGTGGCGGTATTGCAAACGCTGACGATCCTGTAGAAGCTGCGAAAGCTTGCCGCGACGCAGTTAAGGGTGAATAATCTATGGCCAAACTACAATATCCATTGATTTTGGACGAGTTGAAAACGACTTTATCCAATGTCAAAGATGAAGATGTTGAAAACTTTGAACAGGCTGTGAAAGATGCCAAGCATGTTTTCGTAGCCGGCAAAGGCCGCTCAGGCTTTGTCGCAAACGGCTTTACGATGCGTTTGAATCAGCTTGAACAACCTGCTTTCATTATCGGAGGCATTACAACGCCTTCGATTCATGAAGGCGACTTGTTCATCGTGATTTCAGGTTCGGGCAGTACAGAACATTTACGTCTGCTTGCTGAAAAAGCCAAAGGTGAAGGCGCTAAAGTAGCCTTGATTACCACTCAACCCGATTCTAAAATCGGTGAACTTGCCGATACGGTTATCGAATTACCGGCCGGTACGAAATATGATGCAGAAGGTTCGGAACAGCCGCTCGGCAGTTTGTTTGAACAATCTGCACAACTTTTCTTGGATGCCGTTGTGTTGGATTTCATGCAGGATTTCAATATTGATGAAACGGCAATGCAGGAAAATCATGCGAATTTAGAGTAAAATATTTTGATAAGTTGAAGGCTGGGACATGAAAAATGTTCTAGCCTTTTTTCTATGGATAGCCTGAAACTCCGCCACATACTCCCTCGCCTCTCCCCTCAAGAACTACTCTTCTCATCACACCTTCTCTCTAAAGCTTTCTTTTCCCAAAAAATCTCAAGAAAAAAAGGACTGGAACATCTAAATAGTTCCAATCCTTGCTTTCTAAGTTGGCAACAGACAATGCAACAGCATCATTTCTGCACCGCTTCACTATTATTTTAAATGTTCGTATGGACGGCTTTCTGCGAAGGACACGATTTGCTCTACGAATAAACGTGAACGTAATTGGAATTCTTCGTCTTGTAAATAGAAAGAGCCGTCGTCGAGTTTACCGAAGTCTGAATCATGCGTAGCGATTTGTGTCGGCACCGCAATACCAAGTAAAGTACGCACGATTAAGCGCAAGTGTGATAATGGTTCTGCACTGACAATACCGCCGCTATTACCCATTAAACCAACAGGCTTCATTTTGAAATCGTCCATTGTTAAATGATCGAGTGCATTTTTCAAGATACCAGAGTAAGAACCATGATAGTTCGGCGTACCTAAAATAATAAAGTCCGCTTCACGTGCCTTCTTCTGCAACGCTTCGACATTGCGCTTATATGCATCAGGCGGGTTGCTCGCTCCTGACACATCTAATGTATGAATCGGCTGATCTGCCAAATCAAAGATTTCTGTTTCAACATCTTTCTCTTCTAGTTGTCCTTTTAAGTATTGCGCAAGCGCGTTCGTATGTGAATTCACACGTGCACTTCCTACAATAATTAAGCCTTTCATAATATTTCACCTCATAATATATTTTCAAATTGACTCTCTTCAAGTGGGCGCCTTTACCCCACTGTATGCTCGCACTTTAGCGACTTATCCTTCATGCTTCTGATTTTCTACCAGCATTTTATTGATTGCTTTGCCGACACCACTATGTTCGTTAGTATCCGTAATATCTTTCGCATATTCCTTCACTTCAGGAATCGCATTTTCCATCGCAACCGGATAACCGACACGTTCTAACATCGACACATCATTCATATTGTCGCCGATCGCCATCACATCTTTCATCTCGATGCCCAGCTGTCTCGCAATCTCTTCAAGCGCAATCCCTTTTTGCGCATAAGCATTGGTAATTTCAATATTACCGCGAGCTGACGATGAAATTGCCAAATTAGAATGTTGCGCTAACTGCTTGCTGACACGTTCAATTTTCTCAACATCCGCATCATAAGCAAGAATCTTCATTACAATTTCGCCGCGTCGACCAGTGATTTGATCATAATTATCTACCACTTTCAACGTTCCTTGATCGATACGATGCTGGATATGATTGCGAATCTTTTCCACATCCGCTTTCTGACCCGCATGCTCCGCGATATCAATATAAATATCCAAGTCTTTCTGAGGATCCTCCGTATAAATACCGAAATTCGTATACACTTGATAATACACATCGTCTTGATTCAATACATCCGTGATTTGTTCAATCATCTCTCTATTCAAACTAGAAGTATGCATAATATCAAATGATTCATCACGCACTTCCGCACCATTCAAGCAGATATAAGGCACCTTCAAGCCTGTAGGTTCAATCGGAGAACTCGCTTCATAGAACGCACGTCCAGTCGCGATAACCACAGTAATCCCTTGATCCTGCGCTGCTTTAATCGCTTGGATATTTTCCTCAGAGACCTCATGTCCCGCATTTAATAAAGTACCATCCATATCAGTTGCAATCAATTTAATCATGACTTTACCTCATTTCTATTGTCTTTAACTTGCAGAAATTTAATTTTTTGAAAAAGAAAACTTTGGAGAGCTGAAAAGCAGTCAAAAGTGCCTTTGCAGTTTGGTTGGCCAAATACGCGCGCCAGCCTATAGTTCACTTGCTATTCTACCAAATTATCGGCCTATATTTCTATCGTCTGCTTGACTGATTTATTAAGTTATGTCGTCATTTCGCTTTATTTAGCAAATAATAATACGATTAAAACAAGGTACACAATCGCCATAAATACAAACCGCCAAACTGTAGGTTGCGGTGTTAATAATTTGCGGTCTGACCAAGTTGCCCAAAAGTA
Source organism: Staphylococcus debuckii (assembly GCF_003718735.1). NCBI lineage: Bacteria > Bacillati > Bacillota > Bacilli > Caryophanales > Staphylococcaceae > Staphylococcus > Staphylococcus debuckii. The sequence goes on from NZ_CP033460.1 coordinate 2,646,640, forward strand.
TGAAATCAAACCGATGGCTACCAATATTTTCAAAACAACATTGGGTACAAAAACATTGATGCACGACACAATTACGAGTACCCCGCAAATCACCGTGGTACGTTTAGAAATAGTTTTAAAGCCTTGATCCAAAAGTGTACATATAAACGCGATAAATACAATGCTGAAAATTGTCGAATTCATGATGCATAACCCTCTCAAGATGTGATTTTTATAAGCTATAACGTTATTTTTATTGTAATTATACCACGCAAATTTATTCGTTTTCTGTAGATTTTTTCATTAATTTCTTCTTGTCTCGCAACTGTTTAAAAAAGTGTTTAAGCAATTGGCTGCATTCTTCTTCCAATACCCCACTGACCACTTCAGCACGATGATTGAAACGCGGTTCTTGCAATAAATCCATCAAGCTGCCGCTGCATCCACCTTTTGGATCAGCAGCCCCATACACTACACGCGGAATCCGACTCATGACGATAGCACCTGAACACATGACACAAGGTTCCAAAGTCACATATAATGTACAATCTTCTAAACGCCAACTGCCTACTGCTTCAGCGGCCCTCTCAATTGCAATGTGTTCCGCATGTGCAGTCGGCTGCTGTGCCGTTTCGCGTAAATTATGAGCACGCGCAATCACTTCACCATTTTTCACTATTACTGCACCAATCGGCACTTCACCGATACGTTCTGCTTTTGCTGCTTCTTCTAATGCAAATTTCATATAATTTTCATCTGTAGTCATATGTTCTATCTCCTGCCTTGTGATACAATAACTATTGTCTATTTTAACACTTGGAGTGTTGTTTATGAATCAACCTTATATTGCCATAGAAGGTCCTATAGGAGTAGGAAAATCTACTTTGGCGCACTATTTGAGCGACACACTGGACTATCATGAAGCTCAAGAAATTGTGGATGAAAATCCATTTCTCTCTGATTTCTATGAGGATATCTCAACTTGGAGTTTTCAAACTGAAATGTTCTTTTTATGCAACAGATACAAGCAAGTTCAAGATCTTGAGCAGCAGACTGCTGGTATTGTCAGTGATTATCATATTTTTAAAAATAAAATCTTTGCTCGTCAAACTTTGACGGATACAGAATTTGATAAATTCAGCCGCATTTACAAAATATTAACTGAAGATTTAATAATGCCGAATGTGGTGATTTTTCTAGATGCTGATTTAGAAGTTCTGAAACAACGCATTGCCAAACGTAATCGTAGTTTCGAACATCAAATTGAAGATGACTATTTATTAAATTTAAAACAAGCGTATTGGGAATTCTATCAATCTTTAAAAGCACAAGGTAAACAAGCCAAATGGATTGATACTACGGAACTTGATTTCGTCAATCATCCTGATGATTACGCACAGATATTAAACATTGTTCAAGCAATGATAGGAGGCACAACACATGAATAATTACGGTATCCCTCAAGATGCAGTGATTACAATTGCAGGTACCGTAGGCGTCGGCAAGTCTAGTCTGACACGCGCCCTTGCAAAAAAATTAAATTTCCGCACTTCTTTTGAAAATGTGGACCATAACCCTTATTTAGATAAATTCTATGATGACTTCGAACGTTGGAGTTTTCATCTGCAAATTTATTTCTTAGCTGAACGTTTTAAAGAACAAAAGCGTATGTTTGAATACGGCGGCGGTTTCATCCAAGACCGTTCCATTTATGAAGACGTTGATATCTTCGCAAAAATGCATGAAGAACAAGGTACGATGTCTCAAGAAGACTTCAAAACCTACTCTCAACTCTTTGATGCGATGGTTATGACACCTTATTTCCCTAAACCAGACGTTTTAGTATATCTAGAGTGTGATTATGATGAAGTGATTGATCGTATCCATCAACGTGGCCGTCAAATGGAAATTGATACAGATCCTGAGTATTGGAAGAAATTATTCCGCCGTTACGATGAGTGGATTTATAACTTCAATGCTTGTCCTGTCGTGCGCGTTAACATTAATGAATATGATTTGCACGAAAGTTTAGATACACTTGATCCTGTATTAGATAAAATCGCTAATATTATTAAAATACATCGTGAAGTCGATCCGAGATAAATATAAAGCAATGAGAAAAGACATTCTCATTGCTTTTTAATTTAGTCTATTTTATTTCTTTTAAATATTTCTTTACTTCATCATTCAAACCGTGGTAATATTCATATTTAGTATTTGGAAACTGTGCTTTCATTTCATCATCTGTACTGTTAGACATGACGAATGGATGTCCGATATAGCTTAAATAAGTTTCATCATTACCGCTATCTCCAAATCCTAAGACTTCAGATGCTGGAATATCAAATAAATCCAGCAAATATTTCACTGCGAATAACTTGCCGGCATTCTTAGGCGTGAAGTTCACATCATAAGCATCTTCAGGGTCTCCGGCTAACGGATTCGTCTTATTGAAATGAACTGCATAATCATAAGAGGCCGCTTCTTTCTGCAAATTCTCTAACATTTTTATATCTTCATCTTGGTCACCTTGTGAATCAAAATAATATTCGTACAAAGTTTCTTTATCTCTATATTCTCGTTGCGGTTGAAGTTTCACATCATACTTTTGTTCAAAGTTATCAATAATTTCATCGACTTTTTCTTTAGTGAAAGGTGCTTCAGAAACCGCTTCTTCATATTCTTTATATTCTTGATACTCACCTTGATCATCTAATTGATACATCTGAGAACATAAATCTGAAAAGATATATTGCGGTTTGAATTCCATCTCAGCTTTTTCCATTTTCTTCAAGATATTCGGAAAAATACTGCCAGATAAGAATGCTGTAATGACGCCATCTTCTTTCACCGCTTGTGTAAGCGTCTCTTCTAAATCACGTAAATCGGGAATATCTTCTTTTGTCGTCGCATGTTTATAATAAGTTTCGTCAAAGTCAAATAGAATTAAGTGATGTTTCATCGTCGTATCCTCCTTTAAAGTGAACTACTCTAAATCATTACGATAAATCACTGGTTCATAGTCATCTTCTTCCACAGGTTTGCTGTAATAATCTTCATCTGTTTCTTTCAAACCGTACGCTTCCGCTTTATCCGCTTCGCTAGTTCCAATATAACTTTGTCCTTGTGCATCATAATACAAATCAAACAACGTGCCGCCATAACGGGCTTCATGTTTAATCTCATACAGCGCCTCGACCTCTGTGCGTTTGACCTCTTTATAATAAAGCGTATGCGTCGTATGTTTGGTGGTTTGCACGTCGAATCCTAACGCGGCTGCTTTCGGATTTTCTGTCACTAATTTTAATTTAGAACCGAAATCATTCAGTACCCGAAAGACTTCTCCTTGATATTCTGCGTAACGTCCATCTACTATGGTGCGTTGGTCTGCCATTTCATTCACCTCTGTTTTCAAAAAGAACTGCTGTTAACAGTTATGCTTCTCTCCCGTTTTTCTTTTCCAAAATTTCTACAGCTTCGGGAGCTGACTGCACGACGTAATCTGCGTGCTGCAATTCGTGCTCTTGGCCTACTCCGGTCAATACGCCAATTGAAAGGCCTAATTCTGCGTTAATTGCAGTTTGAATATCGTTTGGCGAATCGCCGACGATTGCAATTTCGTCTGCCTTCAAGTCAGGTGCATGGTCAAAGAGCGGTCGCAGTACTTCTGGATTAGGTTTCTCTGCAGCGTTGGCTTCGGTTGATATAATGAAGTCAAAGAAGGCCTCTGTGTTTGTGGCTTCAATGAATTGTTCTGTCCCTTTTTTCGTATCACTGGTAAGAATGCCGATTTGAAAACCAGCATCTTTAAGTGTATCGAGTGCATCTGTCATGCCTTCAATCCATTTAATTTCCGGAACGCGGTGGTCTATCAAGTATTGGCTGGTTTGCCGTGTCCACTCGGATACATCTTCTCCGGCTAAAGCATTGAAGTTCTGAATAATCTCATCTAAAGAACCGCATGCCATTGGAGTACCTGGCAATACTTGATCTTGTTCTTTATCTACCCCTAAAGTTTTATAAGCATGCTCTGCATTTTCAGGAGAAATATAGCGTTCTACAAATTCATCGACCATTTGAATGCCGACTTTCATCCAACTCATATCAAAGTCAATCAACGTACCATCTTTATCAAATAATATCCATTTCAAAGCCATCTGTTAACACACTTCTTTCTGTTTACTTTCGTTTTTTGTATGAGCACATCTGAACCCTAATGTTCGGATGCTCTCTTTGATATAACACTTATATTTATTCTTTTCCCTTTTCTGAGGGATTATTCGGCAAGGTTCTTACAAAGGTAAATAGGACGACCGTTTGAATGATGACCATAACCAGCAAAGTGATTCGAATATAAAAGTTATTGATAATCAAAATGGAAAATCCCATAAGAATATATAAGCTTATTAGGATTTTAAACTTTTTCTTTAAAGTAAATCCTCTGTCTCTTTTGAAGCTTTCCACATATTCATCGTAAATCTTCGTGTTGACCAACCAATGGTTGAATTTTTCCGAACTTCTGGAAAAGCACAACGCAGCTAGTAATAAAAATGGCGTGGTCGGCAATAAAGGGACGACAATGCCTATAAATCCTACGACAGCGAAGATAAGGCCGAGTGTAATGAGCAAATATTTCATTCAAGCACCTCTAATTGATAATTGATTTCAATTATAGCAAAAAACTGCTGCGAAAGAAAAAAACAGGCCATCTGCTGTCACGAGCAGCTTCTGACCTGTTTCAACTTCAAAAGATGTTCCATCCTCTATTTATAAAGTATTTAAAACTTGTGCTTAATATTCTGGAACTACGACTCTCCAACCTTGTGGGTCGTCTAATTTACCGCTTTGAATACCAGTGTATTCATCGTATAGACGTTGAGTAATTGGACCCGTTTCATTATTATTGATTGTGATTTCACGGTCTTCGTATTTTAAAGTACCCACTGGTGAAATAACTGCAGCTGTACCTGTTCCGAAGACTTCTTCTAATTCACCTTTATCATAAGACTCTAATAATTCATCAATAGAGATATGACGTTCTTCTACTTCGTAACCTAATTCTTTAGCTAAGGCGATAACTGTTTTACGTGTAATACCTGGTAAGATACTACCGTTTAACTGAGGTGTTACTAATTTACCGTTTTCTACGAAGAAGATATTCATACTGCCGACTTCTTCAATATATTTACGTTCTACACCATCTAACCACAATACTTGGTCATAGCCTTGTTCGTTGGCATTAGATTGTGATAGTAAGCTAGCTGCATAGTTACCTGCAACTTTAGCGAAACCTACGCCACCGCGTACGGCACGTACATATTCATCTTCGACATAGATACGTGTCGGTTTCAATGAATCTCCGCCGTAATAAGAACCAGATGGTGATAAGATAATTAATAATTTGTAGTTATTTGCAGGGTGAACACCTAATCCTGCTTCAGTCGCGAAGACAAATGGACGGATATATAAAGATTGTCCTTCTCCTTCTGGTACCCAATCGCGTTCAACGTCTACTAATTGTTTCAAGCCTTCTAATAACTCTTCTTCATCAATTTGAGGCATTTCTAAACGATCGAGTGATTGATTGATACGCGCGAAGTTTTGATCAGGTCTGAATAACACAACTTCCCCATTGTGTTTATAAGCTTTCAAACCTTCGAATACAAGTTGACCATAATGAAGCCCTTGTGCAGCCGGATCTAATTCAATCGGTGCATAAGGTGTAATCTTCAAATCATGCCAACCGCCTTTTTCGCTATCGTAGTCATAACTTAACATGTAATCTGTGAAGTGTTGACCAAACCCTAAATTTTTCGGATCTGGTTTTTGTTTTAATTCTTCACGTTTTTCGAATTTTACTTTTTCTGACATGATTGTGCCTCCTATAATAAATACTTAATAAAGTGTTAACACTCAAATTATAGCAATCTCGCTCGCGGTATTCAATGAGTTTTTAGAAAATTTAAAAAACACTACTATAATTTGAACCCTTTAAAGCCCTATCATTATTCTATATGCACTGCGGGAATGCAAACGGAAGCGGTTCTCTTTAAGACTTTAACAAAAAGACAGGCACATAATATTTCTAAGCCCTCACAAGAAATACTACATTGCCTGTCTTTAATTTATATTTTGTTATATCCAACTCGTCTATTTTAGAAACTTGTACCCTCTTTTCACAAGTTACTGTGTAATGACTCAATAAGCCTTAATGTTGTGTGGCAGCGTCTTTCTCTTGAATACCTTCTAACATCGCTACTGTCATTGCGTCTAAGTCATATTGAGGTTTGAATCCCCATTCGTCTGCAGAACAGCTGACATCGATACGGTCTGGCCAGCTATCAGCAATACCTTGACGCACTGGATCGACATCGTAATTCATTTCGAAATCAGGAATATGTTTACGGATGGATTCCGCAATTTCTTCTGGTTCAAAGCTCATACCGCTTAAATTATAAGCACAGCGATGTTTAATCTTGTCTCCATCCGCTTCCATCAACTTGATAATAGCATCAATGGCATCGTCCATAAACATCATATCCATATATGTGCCTTTATCGATAAAGCTTGTATATTTGCCATTACGCAAAGCTTCGAAATAAATTTCTACTGCATAATCTGTTGTGCCGCCGCCTGGTTCTTTAACGTAAGAAATCAAGCCAGGGAAACGTACGCTGCGTGTGTCGACGCCAAATTTACTATTATAATATTCACATAACAATTCACCCGAAACTTTATTGACCCCATACATTGAAGTTGGACGTTGAATCGTTAATGCTGGCGTTTTATCTTTAGGAGTTGTAGGTCCAAATGCGCCAATTGAACTTGGTGTAAAGAATTGCAAGTTATACTCACGTGCAACCTCTAAAGCATTGACCAATCCACCCATGTTAATATTCCAAGCTAATAACGGATTCTTTTCTGCTGTAGCAGATAAAAGTGCCGCCATATGCATCATCGCATCAGGTTTGAATTCTGCTGCAACTTCTTCCATACGATTGATATCTGTAACATCTAAAAGCGCAAACGGTCCATCCTTAATTGGAGAATCCGCTTCCGGCTCTCTGATATCCGTAGCCAAAACATTCTCTTCTCCATAAATCTCACGACATTTCAATACAAGTTCCGTACCGATTTGGCCAAGTGCGCCAGTAATCATAATTCTTTCCATGCCATTCATCCCCTCAAAAAAGTTCGTAGTAAATAAACATGGTGTATTTCTGAGATGTACATTCTGTCATTATTTGTATATATTCTACTATAATTCCTTACTATTGTATATACCATACGTACAAAAATAAGTAAAGCGCTTACATTTAAAATTGCAATTTTTCATCTAGAAATTAATTTTACTTTCGTTTTCATCCTTTTTTTGAAGCATTATAATATTTTGCGACTATACTGACGTAAATTTTCATAACCTTCTTTTTCATAAAAGAAAGCTGCAGAAAGATTCTTATCCCAATAATCTAACTCTACCGTTTGGCATCCCTGCTGCTGAGCAAAAGTTTCCGCAAAGGTCATCAAAGCGTGACCATGTCCTTGTTGACGATATTCTGCTTCAATACTTAATTGGTGAATATACAACGACTTCATTCCGTAACGAAAAGGAGTTTCCATTAATGAGATAATTTGAAACCAAATATAACCGATAGCTTCTGTACCTTGATATACTGCGTAGAAATACTGATCTTCTCTTTCTAATAACTTTTGAAAGAAATCTAAGCTGTCTAAATAATTAAAAGGCTTAAAAATATCCGGATAAGCCTTGGCATGCAAGCTATGGACCGCTTCATTCAATCTTGCTAAAACGGCAGCATCTCTACATACTTTTATTTCCATTACTTTCACCTTCTTTTATTGATCCGTTGAGACTAGAAACCTTCTTACTGTTTCTCCATCTATAACTACACTTTCTAATTCTTGCGTATGAAAAGCTAATATCGTTTTAGCAGAAGCAATATTACTTTTATCGCATGTCACAAGTGCATTAGGGACACCATGTTGATTTAAAAATTCAAGTCCTGCTTTCAACAAACTCTTCGCATAGCCTTGTCTTCGATAGTCAGGACGAACGCCATAACCGATATGACCTCCGATACGTTTTAAATGCTCATTGAGATGATGTCTTATGTTGACTGAACCAATAATTTTATCTTTAACCAAAAGAAAAAGTGTCGTATTTGGAACCCATTCTTTATTTAAAGTACGCTGTTTCAATTCAGAAACCAGCTCTCTGTACGAAGCATAACGCTTAGGATCTATGGCAGTCGGTACGATTGGTTCTTTTTCCCATGATTTGATATAAGCATCAAAAGCAGCCTCATCTGTTATTTCTAACTCACGTATTTCCACTATCATACGCCCCCTTATTTAGTCGCTTATTGATTTGTCTCTATGTTATCATGATTTTAACAATTTCTTTTATTGAATACATATTCAGGGGGACGCTATCATGTGTACAAGTTTTACTTTTACTTCAGATTATGATGCAGATTATCTTGCACGTACCATGGATTTTGCTTTTCAATTAAATTCTTTTCCTAAGGTTATGCCACGCGGTTATGAATGGGAAACTGCGAATGGCCGTACATTCAACTTCGATTATGGATTTGTGGGCACGGCGATGACGGTAAATGGTGTCGTATTTGCGGATGGCATTAATGAACAAGGCTTGTCCATTGCCGTTTTATATTATTCAGGAGAAGCTTCTTATGCGACTTCGACATCTTCTAATAATATTAATTTAGAACCAGAAGAATTTATTGTGTGGTTCTTAGGCATGAATGCATCCATTCACGATATGAAGGAAAATATCGATACAGTCCGCTTGCTCAAGCAAGTGAACCCAACTTTAGATAAAGTACCGCCATTACATTTCATCGTTACAGATCAAACTGGTCAAAGTGTCGTTATCACACCAGTGGATGGCCAACTCGTCGTCCAAGATAATCCGGTTCAAGTCTTAACTAATAATCCTAGCTTAGAGTGGCATTATCAGAACTTACGCCAACATACCACATTTAATGTAGAAGCCCCGGCGCCTCAATTATTAGGTATGAAACATATCGAGCCTATCGGAGTAGAAGCAGGCACTGAACATCTGCCTGGCGGTTACACTTCTCCCGCACGCTTTGTACGGGCTGCTTATTTCCGTCAATTTATTGAAGATACTGAAGATGACAATAAACGATTGAATAATATGTTTAAATTGTTAGATACCGTGAGCGTGCCACGCGGGATTATTTTAGATGAAGGCAAACCGCATTACACTCAATATCAGTGTGTAATGAATTGCAGCAAATTGAAGTACTACTATCGTGATTATTACGGTTCTGATGTTTATACGATTGAATTAACTGAGGAGTTGTTAACAGCAGAAGAACCGAAGTCTTATACTGTGAAACCTAAATTGAGATTTTCAAATCTAAATGAAGAAGAGGCAGACGCTTAAAAATTAATAAGTATAGAGCGCAGAAAAAGAGGGAACTGAGACAAATTAATGTCGCAGCTCCCTCTTCTCATGTTTTATTAAATAACGCCTAACTCTTTTCCTACTTTTTCGTACGCATTTAATGCTTCATCTAGCATCTCTTTAGTATGCGCTGCTGTAGGCATATTACGTACTCGTCCAGTTCCGCGAGGTACTGTTGGGAATGCGATAGATTTCACATAAACGCCTTCATCTTTTAAACGTTTGCTGAATTCTTGTGTTTTCTTTTCATCTCCAATAATTACTGGAGTGATTGGTGTTTCAGAGGCACCAATATCGTAGCCTAACTTTTTCAAGCCTTCTTTTAAATAATTGGCATTATCCCATAATTTATCATGTAATTCAGTAGAGTTCATTAACTTTCTTACGGCTGCAATAATCGCTGCTGAAGATTCTGGTGTTAATGAAGTTGAGAATAGGAATGGACGTGATTGCACTTTCAACCAGTCGATTAATTCTTGAGTACCTGCGACATAACCGCCTACTACCCCTATAGCTTTAGATAATGTACCGATTTGGAAGTCGATTTTATCTTGTAAGCCGAAATGTTTTACGGTACCTGCGCCTTTACCCATCACTCCTGATCCATGTGCGTCATCAACATAAGTAATCAAGCCGTATTCTTCTGCGATTTCAACGATTTCAGGTAATTTTGCAACATCGCCATCCATACTGAAGACACCGTCTGTGATATACATTACTTTATTATATTGACCTGATTCTACTGCTTCTTTTGCTTTTTTTCGTAAGTCATCCATATCAGAGTGATTAACACGAATAATTTTAGCTTTAGACAAACGGCAACCATCAATAATTGAAGCGTGATTCAATTCATCTGATAAAATCGCATCATTTTTATTCATTACCGCTGAAATAGCTGCCATGTTACAGTTAAAGCCTGATTGGTATGCAATGGCAGCTTCTGTGCCTTTGAATTCTGCTAAGGTTTGTTCTAATTCATCATGGATGTCTAACGTACCATTGATCGAACGCACAGCCCCTGCGCCGACACCATATTTGTCTACTGCGTCTTTCGCAACTTGTTTCAAGTCCTCATTCGTTGCCAATCCTAAGTAGTTATTAGAAGATAAGTTGATATAACGTTTACCATCAATTGTAATTTCCGGCCCATTCGCCCCTTCAACTGTATCGATTTCATTATAAAGACCATTATCTTTTAAGTATTGAATGTTTTCATCAAGAAAACTGTGTAATGATTGCACCATTTAAGTGAATCCCCCTTGTTTAAATAAATTCACATCTATCATAACCTATTTTTTTAGAATATAAAAGCTGCGAATCATTAACCTGCTATAAATTGTAATTCTTTAAATTATTCACCTTTTAATGGATAAGGTTTATTGCCTTGGCTACGTGCTATAATATGTATATCTATACTTTAATGAAGGGGTTGAAACCAATGATTAACTGGTATCAGCTTGCACATGATAAAGAAAAAACAATGATTCAAATTAGACGACACCTGCACCAGTACCCCGAGCTTTCTTTTGAAGAAAGTCATACACATGATTATATTGTGAATCAGTTAGAACAGCTTTCATGCGAGATTCGTCGTCCTGTCGGTAAAAATGGCATTGTCGCGACCTTCAAGGGACAAGGAGATGGACCTACAGTTGCATTGCGTGCTGATTTCGATGCATTACCAATTACAGAACTGAATGACAAACCTTATCGTTCTAAAAATGAAGGATGTATGCACGCATGTGGTCACGATGGACATACTGCTATTTTATTAGGTGTAGCGGAAGTGATTAATGAACATCTCGCGTATTTAAATGGCAACGTTGTTTTGATTTTCCAATATGGCGAAGAGATTGTGCCTGGAGGAGCGCAACAAATGATTGATGACGGCTGTTTAGAAGGTGTCGACCGTGTTTACGGCAATCATTTATGGAGTGGCTACCCAACAGGAATAATCTATTCTCGTCCTGGTGCTATGATGGCTTCTCCTGACGAGTTTACGATTAAGATTACTGGAAAAGGAGGGCATGGAGCCAAACCGCATGAAACGATTGACCCTATTGTCATCTTGGCTGAATTTATTTTAAGTGCTCAAAAAATCGTCTCGCGTACGGTGGATCCTGTTAAACAGGCTGTTGTGACATTCGGCATGATTCAAGCAGGGTCATCAGATAGTGTTATTCCTGACTCAGCAGTTTGTAAAGGCACAGTACGGACATTTGATGCAGAAATTCAAAATCATATTATGACGAAGTTGGATAAGTTGCTGCAAGGCTTAGCAGTCGCTAATGATATCGAATATAAATTAGATTACGAACGTGGATATGTACCTGTGCACAATAATCCGCAAGCTTATGAAATTGTAAAAGAAGCGGCAGATGATTTAAATTTACGCTTTACTAAAGCAGATATGATGATGGTCGGAGAAGACTTTTCAGCCTATCAACGCGTGCGTCCGGGCGCTTTCTTTTTAACAGGTTGCGGTAACCATAAGAAAGGTACTGACCACCCTCATCATAGTCCCTATTTTGATATTGATGAAGCGGCGATGAAATATGCGGCAAGTGAGTTTTTAAAGATATTAGAATTGGAAGAAGTTTTAAAGCCTGAAAGATTATAAAAATGATATAGGGAGCGGGACAGAAATATTTTTTGGTTGAAATTATTTCGTCGTTCTGCCCCGGCAAGGCTAACTAGAATAGAAAAAAGCTTGGAACAAGCGTACTTTCTATTCAGATAGCTACCGCTAATTCAAAGAGAGGAGCTGAGACATTATTATGTCCCGCTCCCTTAATTTTTTCCATAAAAAAAGAGCCCCTCAATGAGGAGCTCTCTAATATTAAGCATCAACTATTGTTGAGCTGAAATTATTGTTGGATTTCAGTAACAACGCCTGATCCTACAGTACGTCCACCTTCACGGATAGAGAAACGAGTACCGTCTTCGATTGCGATTGGAGCAATCAATTCAACAGTCATTTCTACGTTATCGCCAGGCATAACCATTTCAGTACCTTCTGGTAAGTTAACAACGCCTGTTACGTCAGTAGTACGGAAGTAGAATTGTGGGCGGTAGTTAGAGAAGAATGGAGTATGACGTCCACCTTCGTCTTTAGATAAAACATAAACATCAGCTTTAAATTTAGTGTGTGGAGTAATAGAGCCAGGAGCTGCTAATACTTGTCCACGTTGTACGTCTTCACGTGCAACACCACGTAATAAAGCACCAATGTTGTCACCAGCTTCAGCGTAGTCTAATAATTTACGGAACATTTCTACACCTGTAACTGTAGTTTTCATGCTTTCTTCAGTGATACCGATGATTTCAACTTCTTCACCGACTTTGATTTGACCACGTTCAACACGGCCTGTAGCAACAGTACCACGACCAGTGATTGAGAATACGTCCTCAACTGGCATCATGAATGGTTTATCAGAGTCACGTTCTGGAGTTGGAATGTAGTCATCAACTGCTTGCATTAAGTCTAAGATTCTTTGTTCGTATTCAGCATCGCCTTCTAAAGCTTTCAATGCAGAACCAACGATAACTGGTACATCGTCACCAGGGAAGTCATATTCAGATAATAAGTCACGAACTTCCATTTCAACTAATTCTAATAATTCTTCGTCGTCAACCATGTCAGCTTTGTTTAAGAATACAACTAAAGCTGGTACACCAACGTTACGTGATAACAAGATGTGTTCACGAGTTTGTGGCATTGGACCATCTGCAGCAGATACTACTAAGATACCGCCGTCCATTTGAGCAGCACCAGTGATCATGTTTTTAACATAGTCAGCGTGTCCTGGGCAGTCAACGTGAGCATAGTGACGTTTGTCAGTTTGATACTCGATGTGTGAAGTATTGATTGTAATACCACGTTCTTTTTCTTCTGGAGCGTTGTCAATCATGTCATATGATTGTGCTACAGTGTCACCATTTTTTGCTAATACAGTTGCAATTGCAGCTGTTAAAGTTGTTTTACCATGGTCAACGTGACCGATAGTACCAATATTGGCATGTTCTTTTGAGCGATCGAATTTTTCTTTAGCCATTATGAAATCTCTCCTCTTCTTAATAAAAAGTTATTTTAATTTTTATCTCTCATGATAGTTTCTCACCATCATGAGAGCACTATTGTTGTGTTGTGTAAAGGACTAATTCCTTTATAAAGCATTTGCATGAAAAAATCAATTCAGGAACCCTGCCAAAGAATTCTTGGCTGTGAACCTAAAGATAAATACGATTATTCACCTTTATTTTTCTTGATGATATCTTCTGCAATTGATTTTGGTACCTCTTCATAATGATCGAAGTACATAGTGTAAGTTCCGCGACCTTGAGTGTTAGAACGTAATGAAGTTGCGTAACCGAACATTTCTGAAAGTGGAACGAATGCACGAACCATTTGAGCGTTACCGCGAGCTTCCATACCATCTACGCGTCCACGACGAGATGTTACGTCACCCATGATGTCACCCATGTATTCTTCAGGCATTAAGATTTCTACTTTCATCATTGGTTCTAAGATTACTGGATCTGCAACTTTAGCAGCTTCTTTAAGCGCTAATGAAGCAGCGATTTTGAAGGCCATTTCAGATGAATCGACATCATGGTAAGAACCATCGTAAAGCTTAGCTTTAACGTCGATTAATGGATAACCAGCTACTACACCGTTTTCCATAGCATCTTTAAGACCAGCTTCAACTGATGGGATATATTCACGAGGAACTACACCACCGACGATAGCGTTTTCGAATTCGAAACCAGCGCCGACTTCGTTAGGTGTGAATTCAATATGAACATCACCATATTGACCACGACCACCAGATTGACGAGAGAATTTACCTTGAACTTTAGCTGGTGTTTTGAATGTTTCACGGTATGAAACCATTGGCGCACCAACGTTAGCTTCAACGTTAAATTCTTTTTTCATACGGTCTACAAGGATATCTAAGTGAAGTTCACCCATACCGCCGATGATAACTTGTCCAGTTTCTTCATCAGTGTGAGCATGGAATGTTGGGTCTTCTTCTTGTAGTTTAACTAAAGCTTGAGTCATTTTATCTTGGTCAGCTTTAGATTTTGGTTCTACTGACAAGTGAATAACAGGTTCTGGGAATTCCATTGATTCCAAGATAATGTCATTTTTCTCACCGCATAAAGTATCACCAGTACCAGTTTCTTTAAGACCTACCGCAGCAGCGATATCTCCTGAATAAACTGTGCTGATTTCTTTACGAGTGTTAGCGTGCATTTGTAATAAACGACCTACACGTTCACGTTTGTCTTTAGTAGAGTTTTTAACGTATGAACCTGAGTTTAAAGTACCAGAGTACACACGGAAGAATGTTAATTTACCAACATATGGGTCAGTCATAACTTTAAATGCTAATGCAGCGAAATCTGCATCATCATCAGGTGGTGCGACAACTTCTTCATCAGGGTTGTCAGCATGATGACCAACGATAGCTTTAACATCTAATGGTGAAGGTAAGTAGTCAATTACTGCGTCTAACATTAATTGAACACCTTTGTTTTTGAATGCAGTACCGCAAAGTACAGGATAGAATTCAATATCCAAAGTAGCTTGACGGATTGCTGCTTTCAATTCATCAATAGTGATTTCTTCACCTTCAAGGTATTTTTCCATTAATTCTTCATTAGCTTCAGCAACAGATTCGATCAATGATTCACGAGCTTCTGCAGCTTTGTCTTTATAGTCATCTGGAATTTCAATTTCAACAACTTCTTCACCGAAGTCGCCGTTATATTGGTAGCATTTCATTGTTACTAAATCAATGATTGCTTCAAATTCGTCTTCTGCACCGATTGGTAATTGAATCGGTTGTGCATTCGCTTGTAAACGGTCATGCAAAGTGCTTACTGAATATTCGAAGTTTGCACCTAATTTGTCCATTTTGTTAACGAATACGATACGTGGAACACCATAAGTTGTTGCTTGGCGCCAAACTGTTTCAGTTTGTGGTTCAACACCTGATTGTGCATCAAGTACTGTTACAGCACCATCAAGTACACGTAAAGAACGTTCAACTTCAACTGTGAAGTCTACGTGTCCTGGTGTGTCGATGATGTTTACACGATAATCATGCCATTGAGCAGTTGTTGCTGCTGATGTGATAGTGATACCACGGTCTTGTTCTTGTTCCATCCAGTCCATTTGTGAAGCCCCTTCGTGAGTTTCACCAATTTTATGGATACGACCAGTATAGTACAAGATACGTTCAGTAGTTGTAGTTTTACCAGCGTCAATGTGAGCCATGATACCAATGTTACGAGTTTTTTCCAAAGAAAAGTCTCTAGCCATTGTATTGTTTCTCCTTCCAGTAATTACTGAGTAAATACTTTGATATGGCGATGCCCTAAGCATGCCTTTGGATGTACCAAGTTGAACACGCTCAGGGTTAAACCGTTAATCTTACCAGCGATAATGTGCGAATGCTTTGTTAGCTTCAGCCATTTTATGAGTATCTTCACGTTTCTTAACTGCGCCACCTGTATTGTTAGCTGCATCTAAGATTTCGTTAGCTAAACGTTCTTCCATAGTTTTTTCACCACGAAGACGTGAATAGTTAACTAACCAACGTAAACCTAAAGTAGTACGACGTTCTGGACGAACTTCTACTGGTACTTGGTAGTTAGAGCCACCTACACGGCGAGCTTTAACTTCTAATACTGGCATAATGTTGTTGATAGCTTCTTCGAATACTTCAATTGCATCACGACCACTACGTTCTTGAACGATGTCGAATGCTGAATAAAGAATTCTTTGAGCTGTTCCGCGTTTACCGTCTAACATGATTTTGTTAATCAATTTAGTCACTAACTTAGAGTTGTGAATTGGATCTGGTAAAACGTCTCTTTTTGGTACTGATCCTTTACGAGGCATAATCAGAGTCCTCCCTTCATATTATAGTATAATCTCACAATTTATCTCGAAAATTTACGCAATCTTAAACTTATTTTTTAGGACGTTTTGTACCGTATAATGAACGGCTTTGCATACGACCTTCAACACCTGAAGTATCAAGTGCACCACGAACGATATGGTAACGCACACCAGGTAAGTCTTTTACACGACCTCCACGTACAAGTACAACACTGTGTTCTTGCAAGTTATGGCCGATACCAGGGATATATGCGTTGATTTCGATGTTGTTTGACAAACGAACACGAGCATATTTACGTAATGCTGAGTTAGGTTTTTTAGGTGTCATTGTACCAACACGAGTACATACGCCACGTTTTTGTGGTGAGTTCAAGTCAGTAAATTGTTTTTTCATACTATTGAAACCTTTGTTCAAAGCAGGTGAATCTGATTTCTTCGCTTTGCTTTTTCTAGGTTTGCGCACTAATTGGTTAATAGTTGGCATTTAAGATGTCCTCCTCTCCTGTTTTATAATCCCACACATCCAGGTGGTTCATTTTTAAAGTAAATAAAATTTAGTAAGCATACACTTACTATTTCTCATTTCAATAGAGCAACAACAGCTGCATCTACGTTGATACCTGCATATTTTCCTAAAGCTTTCTTACTTTCGAAAAAAGAAACAGGCATTTCGCTATGATTGATCTTACTTAATACGTCTGAAAGCAAATAGACTTCAACGTCTTGAGCAATAATCAATGATGTAACTTGGTTTTTATCGAGCGCTTTGAGCGTCTCTCTTAAACCAACAACACTATGGTGTTTGTTAAAGCGTGCAACTTTTTCATTAGACATTGACTATCCTCCAAAGTTCTGCTTGCATCAACCTTAACTATAATAACACTTATCATAGGGTTCGTCAACACTATTGTTATCATATTGCTCACTTTTCTTATCTTAACAAATTTGCACTGTAAGTCAAACGATTTTAGCGATAATTTATCAGAAAAGCCGATACAACTTTTCTGATGAGAGAAAAGCAGCATCGGCTTAATTTAAGATATTCATTATATTATTGTTGTGGTGTGTTAGATTCAGCAAGTTCTTCGATTGCTTCTTCTACCATTGGATCGACATGTTTGTCGTATTTAGCTTCGCTATAACGTCTCATGCCTGTACCAGCTGGAATTAATTTACCGATAATAACGTTTTCTTTAAGGCCGAGCAAGTCGTCACGTTTACCTTTGATTGCAGCATCTGTAAGAACACGAGTTGTTTCTTGGAATGATGCAGCAGATAAGAAGCTTTCTGTTTCAAGAGACGCTTTAGTAATACCAAGCAATACTGGTTTAGCAGTTGCTGGACGTTTGCGTTCTTTGAATGCTTCGCGGTTCGCATCAGTAAAGTTGTGGATGTCCACAAGTGAACCTGGTAATAATTTAGTATCGCCAGCTTCGATAATACGAACTTTACGTAACATTTGACGTACCATTACTTCAACGTGTTTATCGTCGATTTCAACACCTTGCATACGGTAAACTTTTTGAACTTCTTTAAGCAAGTAGCTTTCTGTAGCATTTAAACCAGCTACTGCTAAATAGTTCTTAGGCTCGATTGAACCTTCTGTCAAGACTTCACCACGTTCAACGTGTTGTCCTTTTTCAACTTTCAAGCGTGATGTACCTGAAGCAAGATAAGATCTTGTTTCGTTAGCACCTTTAATCACGATTTCTTGTTGACGGTCTTTCGCAAGTTTAATATCTTCTACTGTACCTTCAATGTCAGTAATAACTGCTTGACCTTTAGGGTTACGTGCTTCGAAGATCTCTTGAATACGTGGAAGACCTTGTGTGATATCGCTTCCGGCTACCCCACCTGTATGGAAGGTACGCATTGTAAGTTGTGTACCTGGTTCACCGATAGATTGTGCAGCGATTGTACCGACTGCTTCACCAACTTCAACTTTTTCACCAGTTGCAAGGTTTTTACCATAACATTTTTCACAAACACCATGACGTGTGTTACATGTAAATGCTGAACGGATATACATTTGCTCAATACCTGCATCTGTAATACGTTTTGCAATTTCTGGTGTAATCAATTGATCAGGTTCTACTAATACTTCATCTGTTTCAGGGTGACGAACTGTCTCTTTAGAATAACGTCCTTCAATACGTTCGATGAATGGTTCAATCATTTCTGTGCCTTCTTTGATATCAGAAACAAGTAAGCCGCGGTCAGTTCCGCAATCTTCTTCACGAACAATAACGTCTTGAGCAACGTCAACCAAACGACGTGTAAGGTAACCTGAATCGGCAGTTTTAAGTGCTGTATCGGCAAGACCTTTACGCGCACCGTGAGTAGAGATAAAGTACTCTAATACTGTTAAACCTTCACGGAATGAAGATGTGATAGGCATTTCGATAATTTTACCTGATGGTGCAGCCATTAAACCACGCATACCGGCTAACTGAGTAAAGTTAGATGCGTTACCACGGGCACCAGAGTCACTCATCATGAAGATTGGGTTAGTTTTCTCTAAGGATTTCATCAATCGACTTTGAATTTCATCCTTAGCATCTGTCCAAATTTCAATGACAGCATTGTAACGTTCATCTTCAGTGATTAAACCACGATTATATTGTTTTTGAACACGTTCAACTAATTTTTCATGCTCGTCTAAAATTTCTTGTTTATCTGGTAATACGATGATGTCAGATACACCAACAGTAATACCGGCTTTAGAAGAATATTTGAAACCTAAGTCTTTCATACGGTCAAGCATCATAGAAGTATCAGTAATGCTGAAACGATTGAAGACTTCGGCGATAATATTTCCTAAGAATTTTTTATTAAATGGTTCTACTAATTCTTGTTCAGCAAAGTACTCTTTCAAGCCGCCTTCACCAAGTTCAGTAGCACTTACGAAATATTTATCGGGAGTTTTATCTTCTAAGTTTGATTGTGTTGGTTCGTTAATATATGCAAATGAATCTGGAATGATTTCATTGAAAATAACTTTACCAACTGAAGTTGTAAGAATTTTATTGTTTTGTTCTGCAGTAAATGTTGGGTTGTTTAATGAACCTGCATGAAGTCCGATACGTGTGTGTAAGTGCACATAACCGTTTTGGTAGGCTTTTAAGACTTCATTTGTGTTATTAAAGATAGCTCCAGTATTCACTGCATCTTTACGTTCTAAAGTAAGGTAATAGTTACCTAATACCATATCTTGTGATGGTGTAACTACTGGTTTACCGTCTTTAGGGTTCAAGATGTTTTGAGCTGCAAGCATCAACATACGTGCTTCTGCTTGTGCTTCTTTAGATAAAGGTACGTGTACCGCCATTTGGTCACCATCGAAGTCAGCGTTATATGCTGTTGTTACCAATGGATGCAAACGAATGGCACGGCCTTCAACCAATGTAGGTTCGAAAGCTTGGATACCTAATCTGTGTAAAGTAGGCGCACGGTTTAATAGAACTGGGTGTTCTTTGATAACATCTTCTAAAACATCCCACACTTCATCTTCCATGCGTTCAATTTTACTTTTAGCATTTTTGATATTTGTCGCAATTTCGCGTTGAACTAATTCTTTCATAACGAAAGGTTTGAATAATTCTAACGCCATTTCTTTAGGCAGACCACATTGATACATTTTCAAGCTTGGTCCTACTGCGATAACTGAACGGCCTGAATAGTCAACACGTTTACCTAATAAGTTTTGACGGAAACGTCCTTGTTTACCTTTCAACATATGTGAAAGTGATTTTAATGGACGGTTACCTGGGCCTGTAACTGGACGACCGCGACGACCGTTATCGATTAAAGCATCAACTGCTTCTTGCAACATACGTTTTTCGTTTTGAACAATGATGCCAGGAGCACCTAAGTCTAATAAACGTTTCAAACGGTTGTTACGGTTGATAACACGACGATATAAGTCGTTCAAGTCACTT
The DNA here is from genome assembly GCF_003718735.1 of Staphylococcus debuckii. Taxonomy (NCBI): domain Bacteria; kingdom Bacillati; phylum Bacillota; class Bacilli; order Caryophanales; family Staphylococcaceae; genus Staphylococcus; species Staphylococcus debuckii. The sequence goes on from NZ_CP033460.1 coordinate 2,666,942, forward strand.
GTTGCAAAACGTCCGCCGTCTAATTGTACCATTGGACGAATTTCTGGAGGAATAATTGGAAGTACATCCAAAATCATCCATGAAGGATCGTTACCTGAGTTTCTGAATGATTCAACTACTTCTAAACGTTTGATTGCACGTGTCAATCTTTGGCCAGTAGCTGATTCTAATTCAGTACGCAATTCTTTCAATTCTTCATCTAAATCGATTTCTGCTAGTAAGTCTTTAATACCTTCAGCGCCCATTTTAGCAACGAATTGACCAGGATATTTATCATAGTATTCTCTGTATTCTGCTTCAGAAAGCAATGATTTTTTCTCTAAACCAGTTGGACCTGGGTCTACAACCACGTAAGAAGCAAAATAGATAACTTCTTCTAATGATCTAGGAGACATATCTAATAATAGTCCCATACGACTTGGAATACCTTTAAAGTACCAAATATGTGATACAGGAGCCGCTAGCTCAATATGGCCCATTCTTTCACGACGTACTTTAGATTTAGTTACTTCTACACCACAACGGTCACAAACCATGCCTTTATAACGCACGCGTTTATACTTACCGCAACTACATTCCCAATCTTTTGTAGGTCCGAAAATTCTTTCACAGAACAAACCATCTTTTTCAGGTTTTAAAGTACGATAGTTGATAGTTTCAGGTTTCTTAACCTCACCATACGACCAAGAACGAATCTTTTCAGGTGAAGCAAGGCCGATTTTCATATAATGGAAATTATTTACATCAATCAAGGAGCCTACCTCCTTCAATTTAGATTAGCTGTGCTATTTGATTGATAAATGATCAATAAAATGAAAAATATTCAAGGTGCATATAGACAATGTATGGATTTTCCAGTGACATTGCCTAATGCAGACCTTTAATATTTACATTATTTCAGTACGCTATTTGCTTATTGAACATTGCAAGAATTAGTCAGTAGTTTCCTTTTGTGATTCAGGAATTGAAGATTGTTGGATATTGACTTTATGTTCATTTACATCATCGTCGTCAACATCTGCCATTTCAATTTCTTTATCATCTTCATCCATGACTTTAACATCTAGACCTAAACTTTGTAATTCTTTCATCAATACACGGAATGATTCAGGAACACTTGGTTTAGAGATGTTTTCACCTTTAACGATCGCTTCGTAAGTTTTTACACGACCTACAGTATCATCAGATTTATAAGTTAGGATTTCTTGTAATGTGTATGCAGCACCATAAGCTTCAAGTGCCCATACCTCCATCTCACCGAAACGTTGTCCACCGAATTGAGCTTTACCACCCAATGGTTGTTGTGTAACAAGTGAGTAAGGACCAGTTGAACGTGCATGTAGTTTATCGTCAACCATATGTGCAAGTTTCAACATGTACATTACACCGACAGAGATACGGTTATCGAATGGTTCACCTGTACGTCCATCATATAATACAGTTTTACCATCTCTAGCCATACCAGCTTCTTCGATAGTAGACCATACATCATCATCGTTCGCACCATCAAATACTGGTGATGCAACATGGATACCTAAGTTTTTAGCAGCCATACCTAAGTGTAATTCAAGCACTTGTCCGATGTTCATACGTGATGGTACACCAAGTGGGTTTAACATGATATCAATTGGTGTTCCGTCTGGTAAATAAGGCATATCTTCTTCAGGAACGATTTTAGAGATAACCCCTTTGTTACCATGACGACCACACATTTTATCCCCTACGTGAATTTTACGTTTTTGAACGATATATACACGTACTAATTGGTTAACGCCTGGAGATAATGAATCATCGCCGTCTTCACGGTTGAACACTTTAACATCTAGAACGATACCGCCTGCACCATGAGGTACACGTAATGAAGTATCGCGGACTTCACGTGCTTTTTCACCAAAGATTGCGTGTAATAAACGTTCTTCGGCAGTTAATTCTGTTACACCTTTAGGCGTTACTTTACCTACTAAGATGTCACCGTCTTTAACTTCTGCACCTACGTAAACAATTCCGCGTTCGTCTAAGTTTTTAAGTGCACTTTCTGCAACGTTAGGAATGTCACGTGTGATTTCTTCAGGTCCTAGTTTAGTATCACGTGCTTCTGATTCGTATTCTTCAATATGAATTGAAGTATAGACATCGTCTTTTACAAGGCGTTCGCTCATGATAACCGCATCTTCATAGTTATAACCGTCCCAAGTCATAAATCCTACAACTACGTTACGGCCTAACGCCATTTCACCAAGTTCCATAGAAGGACCATCCGCTAAGATTTCGCCTTGGCTTACAATGTCGCCATCTTTAACGATAGGACGTTGGTTATAACAAGTACCTGAGTTAGAACGTTTAAATTTAGCTAATCTGTACGTATCTACTTCACCATCAAATTGTTGGCCGTCTTCTTCAATAATACGACGCACTTTAATTTGATTTGATTCAACATGTTCTACACGGCCAAAGTGTTTGTTGATAACAGCAGCACCTGAATCTCGTGCAGTAGCATGTTCCATACCTGTACCTACAAATGGAGATTCCGGATTCATCAATGGTACTGCTTGACGTTGCATGTTCGCACCCATTAATGCACGGTTAGAGTCATCGTTTTCTAAGAATGGGATACATGCTGTCGCAGCTGATACTACTTGTTTAGGAGAAACGTCCATGTAGTCCATTTTTTCTCGATCCATGATTGTGTTGTTACCACGGAAACGACAAACTACTTCTTCGCTAAGGAAGTGGCCTTCATCATCTAAACGAGAGTTTGCTTGAGCTACTACATAACTGTCTTCTTCGTCAGCAGTCAGATAGTCAATTTGATCAGTTACAGTATTAGTATCAAGGTCAACTTTACGATATGGTGTTTCGATGAAACCAAATTCGTTCACACGAGCATAACTAGATAATGAGTTGATCAAACCGATGTTCGGACCCTCTGGCGTTTCAATCGGACACATACGGCCATAGTGAGAATAGTGAACGTCACGTACTTCCATTTGAGCACGTTCACGAGTTAAACCACCAGGTCCTAATGCTGATAAACGACGTTTGTGTGTCAATTCAGCTAACGGGTTTGCTTGGTCCATGAATTGAGACAATTGAGAGCTTCCGAAGAACTCTTTAATTGAAGCAATTACTGGACGGATATTAATAAGTTGTTGCGGTGTAATAGAATCAGTGTCTTGAATAGACATTCTTTCACGTACCACACGTTCCATTCTTGATAAACCGATTCTGAATTGGTTTTGAAGCAATTCGCCTACTGAACGTAAACGACGGTTACCTAAATGGTCGATATCATCAGTTTGTCCGATACCATGCAATAAGTTGAAGAAGTATGACATAGAAGCAACAATATCTGCAGGTGTAATGCATTTAACCTCTGAATCAGGGAATGCGTTACCGATTACAGTTGTTGTACGTCCTTCTTCATCATTTGGTACGTAAACTTTGATTGATTGAATTTCTACTGGTTCATTAACAATACTGTCATCTAACTCATCTACTTCGATGTTAGCATTTGATTCTAGAACATCCATGATTTCGTCTAATTTACGACGATCTAGTACAGTACCTTCTTCAGCAACAATTTCACCAGTATCACTGTTCACAATCGGTTCAGCCAATTTTTGGTTGAACAAACGATGTTTTAAATGAAGTTTCTTGTTCATTTTGTAGCGGCCTACGCTCGCTAAATCATAACGTTTTGGATCGAAGAAACGAGAGTAGAGCAAGCTTTTTGCATTTTCTACTGTAGGTGGTTCGCCAGGGCGTAAACGTTCATAAATTTCTAATAATGCTTGTTCAGTATTTTCAGTACTATCTTTTTCAAGAGTATTACGTAAGTACTCGTTATCACCTAACAAATCAATGATTGATTGGTCAGTTGAATAACCAAGTGCACGAAGTAATACAGTCAACGGCAATTTTCTAGTTCTATCAATACGCACATAAACGATGTCTTTTGCATCTGTTTCGAATTCCAACCAAGCACCACGGTTAGGAATTACAGTCGCATCATAGTTTTCACGGCCGTTTTTATCTATTTTTTCATTGAAATATACGGATGGAGAACGAACTAATTGTGAAACGATAACACGTTCAGCACCATTAATTACGAAAGTACCAGTATCAGTCATTAATGGGAAGTCACCCATGAATACTTCTTGGTCTTTCACTTCTCCTGTTTCTTTGTTAATGAGACGCACTTTGACACGAAGAGGTGCAGCATAAGTTGCGTCACGGTTCTTAGATTCCTCTAAATCATATTTCGGTTCACCTAATCTGTAATCCACAAATTCTAAAGAAAGGTTGCCTGTGAAATCTTCAATCGGAGAAATATCTCTGAACATTTCAAGTAATCCTTCTTTTAAGAACCAATCATACGATTTCGTTTGAATTTCGATAAGGTTCGGTAATTCTAAAACCTCGGAAATTCTCGCGTAATTTCTACGTTTACGATGTCTTCCATATTGGACAAATTTACCTGCCAAACAGATTCACCCCTCAAAAATTGTTCGAATGCCTTTTACTATAAAAAATAATTTGAAATGCAACAAGACAAAAAGAAAACGGCAGCACACCTGATGACACCATTTTCTATTCTGCGTTATTAATGATTTACTTTGTTATTTTATACGTAAAAGTACACACTTCTTGAACATAAATTTTTACATTCTATAACTATATCAGAAATAAAAATAAATGTCAATGGTTAACGCTTGCTTTTTAAAATATAATACCCTTTATCTTTAGTTAGGGTTGTGACATTGCCAAAAACAGCTTCCATTTTCTTTTTGGCTGATGGCATGCCTTGTTTCTTTTGAATTACGACATAAAGTTCGCCATCTTTTTTTAATTTTGAATATGCATCTTCTAATATTCCATGTACAACTGATTTACCCGCTCTGATAGGAGGGTTTGTTACAATCATGTCTGCACTGTCATCTGAAATTTCAGCTAATCCATCACTTTCTTGTATCACCACATTATCAATATGGTTCTTTTCGCTATTTTCTTTAGCCAATTCCAAAGCACGATGATTAACATCCAAAAGTATTACTTTATGATGCGGAGATACTTTTGCAATCATCAATCCAATCGGCCCATAACCGCACCCTACATCTATAATTGTTTTACTTGGACCGGGAGGATGTTCTTTTAGAAATGTTCTTAATAATAAGTCGGATCCATAATCGATCTTCCCTTTGGAAAATACGCCTGAGTCAGTCATAAGGTTTAATTCATCCTGCTGATAACGATACTTAAAATTTTCTTTATGACTTGCTACTTCTGGATCTCTATCATAATAATGACTCATACTTACACCTCATTTATTTAACACTCTGCAGATGCATTTCTATCCACCTTTAGAATACACATTTATAGTCTATAAAGCTATGAAAAGGCAATAAGGTGAAGGGATAATTCTAACGTGCTTACATTAGAAAAACCCCGTTAACTCAATAACGGGGTTTTCATTTCTCAAAGAATTCAGGCTGTGAAAACCTTAATTTTCACGATATTAACAATGGTTATTAGCCTCGTTCTCTTTTCATTCAATTCAATTAGCGATTAGAATTATTTCAATTCTACTGAAGCGCCAACTTCTTCTAATTGTTCTTTAAGTTTTTCAGCTTCTTCTTTAGGTAAAGCTTCTTTGATTACTTTAGGAGCGTTGTCTACTAATTCTTTAGCATCTTTCAATCCTAAACCAGTTGCGTCTTTAACAGCTTTAACAACTTTGATTTTAGATGATCCAGCTGAAGTTAACTCAACGTCAAATTCAGTTTTTTCAGCAGCTTCGCCGCCGCCTGCTGCACCTGCTGCTGCTACTGGAGCTGCTGCAGTTACACCAAATTCTTCTTCAATTGCTTTTACTAAGTCATTTAATTCTAATACTGACATTTCTTTAATTGCTTCAATGATTTGTTCTTGATTAGCCATTATTATATTCCTCCGTTTTATAAAATATTTACGTTGCTGATTATTCAGCACTTTCTTCTTCTTTAGATTCTCCAACTGCTTTAACTGCATAAGCGAAATTGCGAACAGGAGCTTGTAATACAGAAAGTAACATAGATACAAGACCGTCGTGTGATGGTAAAGAACCAACAGTTTCAACTTCTTCAGCTGAAATAATGCTTCCGTCCATTACGCCTGTTTTAATTTCTAAAGCTTCGTGTTCTTTTGCAAATCCAGCGATAACTTTTGCAGGAGCAACTACGTCATCAGTAGTTGTTGCAATAGCTGTCGGACCTGTTAAGAATTCGTCAAGACCTTCAAGGCCAGCTTGTTCTGCAGCACGACGTAACATAGTGTTTTTGTATACTTTGTACTCAACACCAGCTTCACGTAATTGTTTACGTAATTCTGTTACTTCAGCTACTGTTAAACCACGGTAATTCACGATTACTGTTGAAACAGAATTTTTAAGTTGATCTGCAATTTGTTCAACTAATTGTTTTTTTGCTTCAATAATTCCAGACATTCAGACACCTCCATATTAATTTAGTTCGGTGCTTTTCATTTGGTTTACCCCAATAAAAAAAGCACTTTCACCCTACGGCAAAAAGTGCTTGAAAGTTTATCATAGATCACGTTCAAGTCAATTTTAGCCTCGGTAGGATATAGATTTTAAGTTATTTATTAACTCCTACTGTCTTAGGTAAAATAATCACATTAACCAATATAACGGTTTAGATGTGATATGTCAATATGTTTTAAAAAACTAGAGAAAATAATTTCAAGTAAGTGCAGATTCAAATCAATTCGTTCGGCACGTCACATCTTGTTATTTTCTCTAGTTCATTCATTTCAGTTATATATTATAGTTTGAAGTTAGAAGTATCTACTTTAACACCAGGACCCATTGTAGTTGTAACTGCAACAGATTTGAAGTAAGTACCTTTTGCAGAAGCTGGTTTAGCTTTAGCAATCACATCTTGAAGCGTATTGAAGTTTTCAATTAAGTCTTCAGTGCTGAATGATACTTTACCAATTGAAGCGTGGATGATACCAGCTTTTTCAGCGCGGTATTCAACTTTACCAGCTTTGATTTCTTCAACTGCTTTTTTAACATCCATAGTTACTGTACCTGTTTTAGGGTTAGGCATTAAACCTTTAGGTCCTAATACACGACCTAATTTACCAACTTCGCCCATCATATCTGGTGTAGCAACAACTACATCAAAGTCGAACCAGCCTTGTTGGATTTTAGTAGCGTATTCTGATTCACCTACGTAATCAGCGCCTGCAGCTTCTGCTTCAGAAGCTTTATCACCTTTTGCGAATACTAATACACGTTGAGTTTTACCAGTTCCGTGCGGTAATACTACTGCACCACGGATTTGCTGGTCGTTTTTACGAGTATCGATACCTAAACGGAATGCTACTTCAACAGTTGCATCAAAGTTAGCAACGCTTGTTTCTTTAGCTAAGCTGATTGCGTCTTCAACACTATAGTGTTCGTTGCGATCAACTTTGCTAGCAGCATCTAGATACTTTTTACCTTTTTTAGCCATTTATTATTTCCTCCTTTAGTGGTTTTAGCGGAATGTCCTCCCACATTACTTGCTACTGCAAGTTAAGAGCAGATGACGCTGTCAGCTGTTCGCAATATAAATATTGGATTCACTTTGAGTCATCTGCCGGTTTGTTTCAAGTTTCAAATTGTTATGTTTGTTCGTTTAAGAGATGCATTATAGAATAGCTCTCTTTGCTACGTTATTATTCTACAGTGATACCCATACTACGAGCAGTACCTTCGATAATACGCATAGCCGCTTCTTCATCAGCCGCATTTAAGTCAGGCATTTTTGTTTGAGCGATTTCACGTACTTGATCTTTAGTTACTGAAGCAACTTTGTTTTTGTTAGGTTCACCAGAACCTTTTTCAACGCCAGCTGCTTTTTTAAGTAGTACTGGAGCCGGTGGAGTTTTAGTAATGAATGTAAATGAACGGTCTTCATATACACTGATTTCTACCGGAATAATTAAACCTGCTTGTTCTTGTGTTCTTGCATTGAACTCTTTACAGAATCCCATGATGTTCACACCTGCTTGACCTAATGCTGGACCAACTGGTGGTGCTGGGTTCGCTTTACCTGCAGGAATTTGTAATTTAACTACTTTTTCTACTTTTTTAGCCACGATGTGCACCTCCTTGATATCGTGATGTGGTCACAGGGCTCAATTTTGCCCTCCCACTCTTAAAACATTTCGTGACGAAATGGCCTGCCCTTCGCGAGCACGACCACAGTATTATATCATTTAAAAAATGTAAAATCAACACTATTTTCATTTTTAGTGTTTTATGCTGTTCAATTTAAATCTTAAAGTTTCTCGATTTGATCAAATTCTACTTCAACTGGAGTTTCTCTACCGAACATATCTACTAATACAGTCAATTTGAATTTATCTGCTTCGATTTCTTGCACTTCACCGACTTGGTTAGCAAATGGGCCTGATTTGATACGTACTTGTTCACCGACTTCAACTTCTACATCGATTGTTTTCTCTTTCATTCCCATTTGTTTCAAGATAAAGCGGACTTCATCCGGAAGCAGCGGATTAGGTTTAGAACCAGCACCAGCCGATCCAACAAATCCAGTTACACCTGGTGTATTTCGAACGACATACCATGATTCATCTGTCATTACTAATTCCACTAAAACGTAACCTGGAAATGTTTTTTTCGTCAATTTCTTCGCTTTACCGTCTTTGACTTGTGTTTCTTCTTCTTCTGGTATGACAACTCTAAAAATTTGTTCTGTCATATTCATCGATTCCACACGTTTTTCTAAATTCTTTTTAACTTTATTTTCGTAGCCAGAGTAAGTATGCACGGCATACCAACGCTTTGCTCCAACTTCCTCAGACATGTATGTTGTCACTCCTCATATTAACTAATTAATTTTATCAATTCACCGATTCCCAAATCTAAGGCATAGAAGAAGAGTAAGAAGAATACTACTGTTACGATAACAATAGTTGTATATTTCAACAATTCTTCTTTAGTCGGCCAACTTGTCTTCTCCATTTCAGAAATAACGCCTTTAAAGAAACTATCTTTAGGTGCTTTTTTCTTATCTTCAGCCATTGTCGTACCTCCAATTAGTCATTAAATTCATCGTGGCGCAAGGCAACTACTTCGATTCCTTGTGTATCGTATGTGCATTACAAGTTTTGCAATACTTCTTCAATACTAATCTCTCTGCAAGGTCGCTGTTCTTTGGAACGGTATAATTTCTATTTCCGCATACTTCACAATTGAGCGGGACTTTCTTCATAATACCTTCACCTTACCTATATTAAATACTCACTTACTATACATAAGAAACCCTTACAATGTCAAACGACTAATCAATTGTAAGTTGTGCCTATATGTAAAATAAGTATGGTATTTCATTCATATTGTTTGTATTCTTTGCGCAATTTTGTTTTACAGCGATAAAGAGCATTATATACTGCTTTTTCCGTAATCCCTATCGCATATGCTGTTTTTTGCGGAGAATAGTCATCCAATATATATTGTACTACTTCTTGTTCTAGTTTACTTAATTTCTTGCAATAAGAATCCAACTTTTCCCTTGCTTCTTCTATAATTAATCTTTCCTCAATGCTTTGTTCTGAAACAGCGGTCTCATATCGACTTCGCGCTTCTTCTATCAAACATTGGTGCTGTTTATTCAATCTGGTTTGTTTTCGGTAGTAATCAAACTTTGAAGTTTTAATTAAACGATTTAGAAAATGGTCAAAGGGTGTACTGGTTGATAGTTGATATTTATCTATATTTCTGCAAATTCTAAGAGAGATATCTTGGAGTAAGTCATCACAATCTGAAAATGCGATACTTTTATTTTGAATACGTTGACGGATCAAGGGCTGTAATAGGATAAGCAACTGGTTAACCGCTTCTTTGTCTTCTGCTTGAGCGCGTAAAATTAACGAGGTGATTTTCGTGGTGATTTCACTGGGATGCTGAGGCATGGCATTGTTCCTTTCACAGAAAGTGAAATTAGCATACCTGAATTCATCTTCGTTAATCAACTTGCAAAATTTTATTTTTCTTGGTTGCCGCGCCGTATTTTTTCAAATTCTGTGAGCACCTCATCTGACAGAGGAATGCGAGTTCTCGGCTTGTTATTGTCAAAGGATTTCATTGATGTATTAACGCTCGCTTCGTTCAACTTGATATTTTGCCACATTTCCCGCGAAGGGATACGATAAGCACCTGTTCCAAAAATAGCATGCTGTTCACTCAAATCACTCGTTACTACAGCGATATGTGTCGTATGCTTATCGTACAAATCATACACAAGTCGTTCTATATAGCTATCTGCTGTTTCATTTTCTTTTGTAAAAATAGTTTTAATCCCATGATAGTAACTCACGCTTTCATTGCCCTCTTGTTCGTAGGCATCAAACACACAAATAATTTCACCTGCTACTGCAGCATTATAATTACCTATCGATAACAACAACTTTTCTCTAGCTTCTTCTAAACTATCTTTAGCTAAATTTGTCAGATAGCTGCTTTGACCTATCATGTTATAACCATCAATAATTAAATAACGATCCTTCATGATTTATTCACCTGCCGGATGGCGTTTGCGATAAATCTCATATATCATCAAGCTCGCAGCTACAGAAGCGTTTAAGCTGTTGATATGGCCCGCCATAGGAATTTTAATATAAAAATCACATTTTTCTTTCACCAATCTGCTCATACCGTGACCTTCATTACCGATAACAATAGCAAGCGGCATGTCGACTGCCATTTGTCGATAGTCTGTTGCATTATCAGCAGCTGTACCTGCTATCCAGTAACCTTTATCTTTCAATTGATCCATGGTTTGAGATAAGTTTGTCACGCGTACTACAGGTACATGTTGAATGGCGCCTGCAGAAGCTTTGGCAACAGTTTGGGTCAAGGCTACAGAACGTCTTTTCGGAATAATGACTCCGTCCACATCTGCAGCATCTGCGGTACGTAGAATAGACCCTAGATTATGAGGATCTTCTAATCCGTCTAGTATTACCAAAGTCGGCAATCCTTCTTTGTCTTGCAATTGAGCGAGCAAGTCGTCTAACTCAGCATATTCATACGGTGCCACTAATGCAGCGACCCCTTGATGCGGCGCTTCAGCTAAATGATCTAATTTTGATTTTGGGACAGTTTGGACCACTATTTTTTGATTTTTTGCATGTTTTAATATTTCTTCAAGTTGTTGTTTTTTTACGCCATCTTGAATTAAGATTTTGTTGATTGAATGTCCTGATGTAATGGCTTCTTTAACGGCATGTCGTCCGACAATCACTGAATCTTCCACGTCCGTCACTCCCTTTCTTCTACTGCAGTTACAATACTTTCTAATAATGCTTGCAGTCTTTCTTCTTTATTTTCTAAATATAAATAGCCTATTACCGCTTCTAACCCCGAACTCTTACGATAAGTCTGTACGTCAGTGTTTTTAGCTTTAGTATGACTTTTAGCATTACGGCCTCGTCGTATGATTTCTTGTTCTTCTTCTGTAAACCAGTCTTCTTGCATCAGAAAATCCAGCGTAGCAGCTTGGCTTTTAGCAGTTACATATTGTTTAGCTTGCTGATGCAAACGATTCGGCTTTGCACGTAATTTCAAAATGATATGTTTGCGGACAAATTGGTCTAAAACTGCATCCCCCATATATGCTAAAGATAATGGGTTCAGCAGTTTTATATTATTTATATTATCCACGTTTGAATCTCACGCCTTGTGCAGTATCTTCAAGGATAATATTTTGTTCTTTTAATTGATCACGAATTTCATCAGCGCGTGCAAAGTCTTTATTTTTTCGTGCTTCATTACGTTCTTCAATTAAGGCTTCAATATCTTCATCCAACAATTCATCTTGTTGTTTACCTTTTAATGGAACACCTAAGACATCACTGAAGATTTGGAAGACTTCTTTAAAGCGAGCGATTACTTTTTTAGAAGTGGTATTTTCCAATACATATTTATTCGCTAATTTCGCTAAATCATACCAAGTAGTAATCGCATTTGCTGTATTGAAATCGTCATCCATTACTTTCTCAAATTGTGCCAACAATTGATCAACTTGTTCGATATATTCAGATTGTTCTTCAATATCTGTTGCAATGGCTTCACGTTCTTCGATGGCTTGATAACTGTTGCGGATACGTTCCAAACCGCTTTTAGCTGACTCAACTAGTTCCATATTGTAATTGATTGGACTGCGGTAATGCACACTGATCATAAAGAAACGTAATACATCTGGGTCCACTTCTTTAATAATGTCATGCACTAACACAAAGTTGCCTAATGACTTACTCATTTTCTCATTATCAATATTAATAAATCCATTATGCATCCAGTAGTTTGCAAATGGTGCATGGTTATGTGCCTCTGATTGTGCAATTTCATTTTCGTGGTGAGGGAATTGCAAATCACTGCCACCTGCGTGAATATCAATCGTTTCACCCAGTTCATTATATGCCATTACTGAGCATTCAATATGCCAACCTGGACGCCCTTTACCAAATGGACTATCCCAGCTGATTTCGCCTGGTTTGGCTTTTTTCCATAGTGTAAAGTCCAACGCATCTTCTTTTTGTTCACCTGATTCAATACGTGCGCCGACCTTCAAATCATCAATAGATTGATGGCTTAATTTACCATAGTCTTCGAATTTACGTGTGCGGAAATAAACATCTCCGCCACTTTCGTAAGCATAGCCTTTATCTACTAAATCTTTAATGAATGCGATAATATCATCCATATGATTCATAACGCGCGGATTAGAAGTCGCTTTTTTAACATTTAAAGCACCTGTATCTTCGTAAAAAGCTTGGATGTAACGGTCCGCAATTTCAGGGACACTTTCATTCAACTCTTTAGAGCGTTTGATCAATTTGTCATCCACATCTGTAAAGTTAGAGACGTAATTGACATCATAACCTTTATATTCGAAGTAACGGCGCACCACATCATAATTGATAGCAGGACGTGCGTTTCCGATATGAATATAGTTATAAACCGTTGGCCCGCAGACGTACATTTTAACTTTACCCGGTTCTAGCGGTTCAAAGGGTTCTTTTTGTCTTGTTAAAGTATTATATAATGTAATCATCTTGAATCTCTCCATTCTTAACTTGCTCTAGTTGCTTTTCTAATTGTTTCATTTGTTCGTAAATTGGATCTGGCAGATTGAGATGGTCAAAGTTTTTACCGATACGTTTACCATGTTGTTTCACAATATGTCCTGGAATACCTACTACTGTTGTATAGCTTGGTACATTTTGCAGTACAACCGAATTCGCTCCGATATTAACATTAGAATCTACTTTGATATTGCCTAGAATTTTTGAACCTGCAGCAATTAAAACGTTGTCCCCGATGTCAGGGTGACGTTTCCCTTTCTCTTTACCAGTACCGCCAAGCGTCACACCTTGATAAATTGTAACGTTATCACCGATAGTACATGTCTCCCCGATAACTACACCCATGCCATGGTCAATGAATAAACGTTTACCTATTTTAGCTCCCGGATGAATTTCAATACCTGTAAAAAACCGTGAAACTTGCGAAATAATACGCGCAGCCACATAATGCTGCTTATTATATAATTTATGAGCCACTAAGTGACTCCAAACTGCATGTAGTCCTGCATAAGTTGTTGCAACTTCGAATGCTGTTCTGGCAGCAGGGTCTTGTTCAAACACCATTTTTATATCGTCTCTCATTCTTCTAAACACGTAATCCCCTCCTAATTATAAAAAAAGCACCTCTAACAACTTAATGTCAGAGGTGCAATCGCACGGTTCCACTCTTCTTCAGCATGTTGAAATACCGCTCAAGCGATTTCTTACATACTCTCAAATAACCCGTATTCATTATTTCATACGCCAAGGTGCATTCAATAATAGTTATGATGTGCTCTCAGCTTCCGCACACTCTCTGAACATAAACTACTATCTACTAATCCTCAGTAATCACCTTTAATAATAGGTGGTTTATTTCAAAAATTCAAGCAACTTCAATATATTTTACAGATATTTTTTCAAGCGTGTAAGTACTTTTTCTTTACCTAATACTTCCATCGTATTTGGTAATTCTGGTCCGTGCATTTCACCAGTTACAGCTACACGAATCGGCATGAATAATTGTTTGCCTTTAATACCAGTTTCTTTTTGAACTGCTTTGATTGTTTTTTTGATTTCAGCCGCTTCAAACGGTTCTAAAGCTTCCAATTTGCCATACAAGTGATTCATTAATTCTGGCACTTGTTCACCGCTGATAACTTCTTTTTCTTCGTCATTCAATTCAATTTCATCACGGAAGAACATTTCAGATAACGGTACAATTTCACCCGCATAACTCATTTCTTTTTGATATAAGCCAATCAATTTGCGGCCCCAGTCTAAATCTGCTTCAGAAGGAGATTCAGGAATTAAACCAGCATTGATTAAGTGAGGTAAAGCCAATTCAAAGACTTTTTCAGAGTCTTTTTGTTTCATATATTGGTTGTTCACCCAAGCTAATTTTTTCTTATCAAAGAAAGCAGGTGATTTTTGCAAGCGGTTTTCATCGAAGATTTTAATGAATTCTTCTTTAGAGAAGATTTCTTCTTCACCTTCAGGAGACCAGCCAAGCAATGTAATAAAGTTGAACAATGCTTCAGGCAAGTAACCTAAGTCACGATATTGTTCGATAAATTGCAAGATTTGACCGTCACGTTTACTTAATTTTTTGCGTTGTTCATTCACGATAAGTGAAATGTGACCGAAACGTGGTGGTTCCCAACCGAACGCTTCATAAATCATTAATTGTTTAGGTGTGTTTGAAACGTGATCATCGCCACGGATAACATCAGAAATTTCCATATAATGATCATCTGCTGCTACAGCGAAGTTATAAGTCGGAACACCGTCTTTTTTCACAATAACCCAGTCGCCGATATTATCAGATTCAAACGATACTTCACCCTTAACCATATCATCGAATTTATAGACTTTACCTTTAGGCACACGGAAACGAATTGAAGGTTGACGGCCTTCTGCTTCGAATGCCGCTTCTTCTTCAGGTGTTAAATGAGCATGTTTACCTGCGTAACGCGGTGTTGCGCCACGTGCAATCTGTTCTTCACGTTCTTGTTCTAATTCTTCTTCAGTCATATAACATTTATAAGCTTTATCTTCTGCTAATAATTGTTCCACTAAAGGATCATAGAATTTCGCACGTTCTGATTGGCGGTACGGACCGTAACCTTTATCTTTGTCCACTGATTCATCCCACTCAAGACCTAACCATTCCAAATTGCTGAATTGAGAAGATTCACCATCATCTAAGTTACGTTTTTTATCTGTATCTTCAATACGTACAATAAAATCTCCATCATAATGTTTAGCAAATAAGTAGTTGAATAGTGCTGTTCTAGCGTTTCCGATATGCAAATAACCTGTTGGACTCGGTGCATATCTTACTCTTACGCGTTCACTCATTATATCGTTCACTCCTGTTTTTATTGTTTTTCGGAAAAGAAAACCTCAAAAAGCAAGTTGCTCTTTGTTGTCTTAGCTTTCTCCTTATTCATATAGAATGCCAGTGTATTCAGTGTTGCAGTCTTACACCATTGTCTGGAATCAACAGTTCATTTCGTGACACAAAAATCATCAAACATTCTGTATCCATTCTTATTTATTGTAGCATTACGAGCGCTATTTGGTAAGCCCAATGCTTGCAAAAATCTAACAGAGCGCTCTGAAGTTTTCTTTTTAAAAAGGTTGGATTTAAATTAATTTAGCAAATATAATACGGCCCGACGAAGTTTGTAAAATACTTATGATTTCAATATCTACATATTCACCTACATATGTTTTCGCATCATCAATCACTACCATCGTACCATCTTCTAAATAGCCGACACCTTGACCAGGCTCTTTCCCTATTTTTGTCAGCAAGAGATTCATCTGATCGCCTTGACGCACAGTCGGTTTCACCGCTTCCGATAAATCGTTGACGTTTAAGACTTTCACGCCTTGAACGTGGCAGATTTTATTTAAATTAAAATCAGTAGTAATCACATCTGCTTTATATTTATGTGCTAATTTAATTAACAACGCATCAATATCATTATATGATTTTTGAGGATGTATAATCCGCGTAGGATACGTATTGTCGTGCAGACGATTCAAGATATCTAACCCACGTTGCCCTTTATCTCTCTTCACGCTATCTGTAGAATCTGCCACAATTTGAAGTTCATTGATCACACCTTGCGGAATTAATATCTCACCATCTAAGAATCCGCATTCTATCACTTCTAAAATTCTGCCATCAATGACTGCGCTGGTATCAATAATTTTAGGCGCAGCACTGTAGGTGTTCAATTGTGCTGAACGTGCCATTTTTTCAGGCAGAAACATCAACATCTCGTCTCTTTTTTTCAAACCGAATTGGAACCCTAAGTAACTTAAGAAGACTGTAATGATAATAGGTAAAACATGAAGAAATAATGAAGAACCAATTAAATTTAAGATGAAAGAAATCATTACAGAAATTAATAAGCCCATAATCAAACCAATGGCTGCAAATAAAATTTCGATTGCGCTATGACGCATAATAAAGATTTCAAGCTTTCGCACATATTTCGTGATGCGCGGAATAAATATTCCAAAGATTAAAAAGAATATTAGTATACCAATTAAGCTGATAATATATTTGTTGGCAAGCCAAGGATAAGTATGCAGTATTCCTGTATCACGTGCCACTGACGGGATTATAATAACACCGAGTGTGGCACCTAAGATAATATAGCTTGCTATCACAATCATTCTAATAATTTTCACGCTGATGTCCCCCTCTCTTTATCTGTCTCAGCGTTTCATCAAGGCGAAATCAAGCGCTTCATGTACACTTGTGACGCCGATAACTTGGATTCCATCAGGGAAATCCCAACCGCCAATATTTGTTTTAGGGATAATCACACGTTTAAATCCAAGTTTCGCTGCTTCTTGTACGCGTTGCTCAATGCGTGAAACGCGACGTACTTCACCAGTCAATCCTACTTCACCCACATAGCAATCCATTCCGTTGACTGGCTGATCTTTAAAACTAGAAGCAATCGAAGCAATAATTGCTAAATCGACAGCTGGTTCAGTTAATCTGACCCCGCCTGCTACTTTGATATAAGCATCTTGCTGTTGCAATAAATAGCTTTCCTTCTTCTCAAGTACAGCCATCAATAAATTCAAACGGTTATGGTCGATACCTGTAGCCATCCGTCTAGGATTATTGAAAGTTGTCGGTGTAACCAAGGCTTGTACTTCAATCAATAGCGGTCTGGTACCTTCCATGGTTGGCACGATAGTCGAACCTGCTACATTGGTAGAACGTTCTTCTAAGAACATTTCGGAAGGATTTTTCACGCCCTTTAATCCGCTATGTTTCATTTCAAAAATACCCATTTCGTTAGTTGAGCCGAAGCGGTTTTTAACTGCGCGCAAGATACGATAGGCATGGTGTTCATCACCTTCAAAATACAATACTGTATCCACCATGTGTTCTAGTAATCTCGGCCCTGCAATTTGGCCTTCTTTCGTTACATGTCCTACTATAAAGGTCGCAATATTCATCTGCTTTGCAATGCCCATTAAAATTTGCGTACTTTCTCTTACTTGCGAGACCGAACCTGGCGCAGAATTGATATCCGGGTGGTAAATTGTTTGAATCGAATCTACCACTACTAAATCAGGTTGTGTCTGTTTGACCGCTTCTTTAATCACTTCTAAATCTGTTTCTGCAAATACGTTCAAATTGCTAGAATCTTCGTCTAGACGATCTGCACGCAATTTTGTTTGGTTAAGTGATTCTTCACCTGTTATATATAATACTTTTTTCTTTTGTGATAAGGCTGAACAGATTTGCAGCAGCAACGTAGATTTACCAATCCCTGGATCTCCGCCGATTAAGACCAGCGACCCTTGTACAACACCGCCTCCTAAGACTCTGTCGAATTCAGGAGAACTCGTTTGAATACGTGGAGTCGTCTCATTTTGTACTTGATTCAGCTTCGTTACTTTCGCTGTCTGCTCACGTGTACGCATGCCTCTGCCGCTTGGTGCTTCTTTCTTTTCAACGACTTCTTCCATTTGGTTCCAAGCTCCGCAATTCGGACATTTACCCATCCATTTCGGAGATTGGTACCCACATGCCATACACTCAAAAATGACTTTTTTCTTTGCCAATTTCACACCTCCTATTTTTTGTGAAAAGCATAATTATTTTACACCTTTACTATGCTAAATTCCATCATATCAGATTTTGAATTTTTACAGGGTCTCAAATGCATAAAGAAAGAGCACACGCTGACATTACAATGCAACGCATGCTCTTACTCTATCTATTTGATTTGTATTTGATTTTACGCTTTTGTAGCTGTTTTAACCGTTTCATCTGTTTCACGATCATTGATGTTATATTCAAATTTTTCGCCGTTATGATCAACAACTACATCTTTGCCTTCTAATTGGTTGCCGTCTAAGATCAATTCACTCAAGTTGTCTTCAACTGTTTTTTGAATTGCTCTGATAAGCGGACGTGCACCATATTGAGGGTCGTAACCTTCTTCAGCAATTTTTTCTTTAGCTTTTTCAGTAACGCTGATATTAATATCTTGTTCAGATAAGCGTTCTGTAAGTTTATTAACCATTTTAGTTACGATTTCTTTTAATTCTTCTTTATTAAGTTTGTGGAAGACGATAATGTCATCTACACGGTTTAAGAATTCAGGGCGGAAGGCATTTTTCAATTCTTTCAACATTGTACTGCGAATTGTTTCATAGTCTTGGCCTTCTGATGAACCGCCGCCGAAGCCTGTAAAGCGTTGGTCTTGTAATTCTTGTGCACCAACGTTTGAAGTCATAACAATGACTGTGTTACGGAAATCGACTCTGCGTCCTTTAGTATCAGTTAAGAAACCATCATCTAAGACTTGAAGCAAGATATTGAATACATCTGGATGTGCTTTTTCGATTTCATCAAACAAGATAACTGAATAAGGTTTACGTCTTACTTTTTCAGTTAATTGTCCGCCGTCATCATGACCTACATAGCCTGGAGGGGCACCAACTAAACGACTGACTGAGTGTTTTTCCATGAACTCACTCATGTCTACACGAATCATTGCATCTTCGTCCCCGAACATTGATTCAGCTAAGGCACGAGCCAATTCTGTTTTACCTACACCAGTTGGTCCTAAGAAGATAAAGCTTCCGATTGGACGTTTAGGGTCTTTCAATCCTGCACGAGCACGTCTTACGGCTTTACTGATTGAAGTGACAGCATCTTTTTGACCGATAACACGTTCATGCAATGTGTCTTCTAAGTTCAACAGACGTTCTGATTCTGTTTCGTTCAGACGAGTCAATGGAATACCAGTCCATCCTGCAATCACTTCAGCGATGTCATTTTCACTTAATGTGGTATTAGAACCGCCTTGTGCATTTTTCCATTCGTTTTTAGCGTCTTCATATTGTTTTTCTAATTTAGTTTGTTTATCACGAAGGTTAGCAGCATTTTCAAATTCTTGTGAATGTACAGCTGCATCTTTTTCGTTTTTCACTTTTTCAATTTCTTGTTCGATTTCTTTCAAGTTTGTTGGTGTGGTATGACTTTTAAGTCTTACTTTAGAACTTGCTTCATCGATTAAGTCGATAGCTTTATCTGGTAAGAAGCGATCTGAAACGTAACGGTCACTTAAACGTGCTGCTGCTTCGATAGCTTCATCAGAGATATTAATACGGTGATGTGCTTCATAACGATCACGTAGACCTTTCAAGATAGATACTGTGTCTTCAACAGTTGGTTCATCTACTTGTACAGGTTGGAAACGACGTTCTAACGCTGCGTCTTTTTCAATGTGTTTACGATATTCGTCTAATGTTGTGGCACCGATTGCTTGCAATTCACCACGTGCAAGTGCTGGTTTCAAGATGTTAGAGGCATCAATTGCGCCTTCAGCACCGCCTGCACCGATTAATGTGTGCAATTCATCGATGAATAAGATAACATCACCTGCTTGGCGAATTTCTTCCATTACTTTTTTAAGTCTTTCTTCGAATTCACCACGATATTTAGTACCAGCAACCACTGTGCCCATATCTAGAGACATCACACGTTTATTTTTCAATGTTTCAGGTACTTCATTATTCACAATCGCTTGAGCTAAGCCTTCTGCAATTGCTGTTTTACCTACACCAGGTTCCCCGATTAATACTGGGTTGTTTTTAGTACGACGGCTCAATACTTCGATCACACGTGTGATTTCTGCGTCACGTCCGACAACAGGATCTAATGTGCCGTCTTTAGCAATCGCTGTTAAATCACGTGCTAAACCATCTAATGTCGGTGTGTTATTAGATTTTGCGGCTTGCGCATTTTTGTTGCTCATTTCCGGACTGCCAAGTGCTTTAACAACTTGAGCACGTGCTTTTGTAATATTTAAGTCTAAGTTTGCAAACACACGTGCTGCTACGCCTTCATTTTCACGGATTAAACCAAGCAAGATATGCTCTGTTCCGACGAAATTATGGTGAAGTTTACGTGCTTCATCCATTGAAAGTTCGATAACTTTCTTAGCTCTTGGCGTATAGTGCAATGTGCCGACTTGTTCTTGACCTTGTCCGATTAGTTTCTCTACTTCTGCTACTACAAGATCTTCTGTAATACCGAAACTTTCTAATACTTTAGCTGCGATGCCTTCTGGTTCTTTCATTAAACCGAGAAGTAAGTGTTCAGTTCCGATATTTGAGTGATTCAAACGAATCGCTTCTTCTTGTGCATGCGCTAATACACGCTGTGCACGTTCTGTAAGTCTGCCGAATAACATAGCATAACCTCCTATTTTATATGTTCTCTAATAATATTTGCTCTTTGTTCATTTATCGATACTTCATCTGTGTCATTTATTAAAAATGGTGTTTGTATAGCGACCATCATTTCATTAAAATTAAAGTCTGGTATTTCAATATACCCTAAATCTATACCTAGTTTCACTTCGCTGAGTCGCATTGCCGCTTCTTCAAGTGACATCAAGCGACTATATCGCAACAATCCGAAAGAACGATAGATGCGATTTTCCATTTCAACTGAACTATGTTGATCCAATTGTTTTCTGACATTCAATTCTTCTGTAATGATTTGTTGTACAATCTCTATTAATGTTTCTATAATTTGTTCTTCTGTTCTTCCCAACGTCAATTGGTTTGAAACTTGGAAGACGTGGCCATACACTTGCGAGCCTTCACCATAAATGCCTCTGATGGTGAAGCCGAAGCGGTTAATCGTTTGCGCGATTCGATTCATACGTTTGGTAATCGAAAGGCCGGGCAAATGCAACATTACGCTGGCACGCATTCCTGTACCAATATTCGTGGGACAGGTTGTAAGATAACCAAGTGTTTCGTCAAAGCTTATGCTGAGTTTGCGATCTAACTCATCGTCCACTTCTGAAGCCTTTTGAAATAAAGATTCAAGATTCATATCGGTACTCATTGTTTGAATCCGGATATGATCTTCTTCATTTACCATTATGCTTAATGATTCATCTTCATTCAACAATACTGCTGAGGCAGGTTGTTTAATCAGCTCTGAACTAATTAAATGTTTGGCTACAAGTTTAAGTTTATCTCTTTGTTCCAGATTGCTCAGCTGCAAAGTTTGCATTTTCGGCAATGCATCTTGTACTTCATTAATTACCTTTTGACCTTCAATATCTGAAGTAAACATTAAGGGGTGCACATGATTATCCAAGTTTCTTGCGAGTCGAATGCGTGAAGACATTACCACAGGTGTTTCTTCACCATGTTCCATCCATTCACTCATATACATTGAATGTTCTTTCATGCAGCTATCCCTCGCTTTCTGCTTGAAGTGCTTTAATTTCATCGCGTACTACAGCCGCTTCTTCAAACAATTGCTTATCTACTAATTGCTGTAAATATTTATTTTTAGATTCGATTAATTTCTTAAGTGCTATTTTATGCGTTGAGGAAACAGGTGTTTTACCGACATGTTCAAATTGTCCACCTTGCACACGTCTTACAATATCCACAATATCCTCTTTGAAAGTCGTGTAGCATTGCGCACATCCGAATTTCCCTTTATAGGCAATATCTTTAATTGTCATATGGCAGTTTGGGCAGCGCTTTTCTTCTTTAACATTGAATTCTTCTAAATGAATACCATGCTTTGTCGCTAAGTGCTGCAAGATTTGTTTGATTACAAATGAACCTTCCATATCTTCTTGATGATTCTCAAATGAAGGTTCTTCATCGTAATTTTCTGCTTTGATAGGTTCAACATGTTCAGGATATGCTTCTTTCAGCATTCCATCATGCTTTTCAGAATCTATTGCTTCTATTTTATCGTCAGACATGTGCAACCTCCTTGTCTATTAATAATAATTAATGACTGGCAAGAGCTGTTTCAATATATTTGCTCGTACAATATCTCTTGCCGCTACATCCATTCTTAGCGTGTCGCGATCGACCACTGCTAGAATCATTTTCGCTTCACGAATAGTAATATATTGATTTTCAAGCAAGCCTTCAATCACATAGTGCGCTTGTTGCTGAGAAATAGAATCTCCGATAATTTGTAAGAGATGGTCAATATAACCTTTTGTATCTTTCGTTTCAACTTTGGTGATTCTTATATAACCGCCGCCGCCACGTTTACTTTCTATTTCATAACCGTGTTCATTGGTGAATCTTGTCTTAATCACATAATTAAGTTGAGAAGGTACACAGTCAAAGCGTTGCGCAATATTGGCTCTTTGAATCTCAACAACATCCTTATTTGATTCCTCAAATAAATGTTTAATGTATTGTTCTATGATGTCGGACATATTATGCATGGATATCACCCCTTTTTTGACCTTCTTTGACTATATTATATGACCAACTTTGACCTTTTTCAACCAATATGTTTCTAAAAAATTTGGTTTTCGTGAAAAATTGGGATGTAACTTACTACCATTTTAATGTATGATATGGTATGAAAATAAAAAAATAAAGGATGAAGAAAAACATGCATATCATTATTGCTTTAATAGGGATTATTTTCTTTTTAGCACTTGCATTTGTTTTTAGCTCAGATAAGAAAAATGTCAAATGGAAATATGTCGGCATTCTGCTTGTTATCCAATTCGTCTTCGCCTTCCTACTATTAAAAACTAATATAGGAATCACGGTTATTGGCGGCATTGCAAACGGCTTCTCTTACCTGTTGGCTAAAGCAGCTGATGGAGTAAACTTCGTATTCGGAGGATTTAAATACGTGGATCCTAAAAATCCGCCATTCTTCTTCAGCGTATTATTACCGATTGTTTTTATCTCAGCTATTATCGGGATTTTACAATATACTAAAATCTTGCCGTTGGTAATTAATGTCTTAGGATTTTTAATTTCCAAAATCAACGGTATGGGACGTTTAGAATCATATAACGCAGTTGCTGCGGCTATTTTAGGACAATCCGAAGTGTTTATCTCATTAAAAAAACAACTTCCTTACATACCTAAGCAACGTTTATACACACTCACAGCTTCAGCAATGTCCACAGTGTCCGCTTCAATTGTCGGCGCTTACTTTACATTGCTCGAACCTAAATATGTCGTAACAGCTATCGTATTAAACTTATTTGGCGGTTTATTATCGCTTCTATCATCAATCCTTATACAGTGGATGAAAAAGATGACAAGTTATTAGTAGAAGAAACTGAAAACAAACAATCCTTCTTTGAAATGTTGGGAGAATATATCTTAGATGGATTTAAAGTTGCGGTCATCGTAGGGGCGATGTTAATCGGTTATATCGCAATCATTGCATTGTTAAATGGTATCGTCAGCGGAATCTTCACGATGGTTTCAGGCGGACATATTAAATGGGATTTCCAAACATTAATTGGATTTGTCTTCGCACCATTTGCATTCTTAACAGGTGTACCTTGGCATGAAGCAGTAAAATCTGGTTCATTGATGGCAACTAAGTTACTTTCCAACGAATTCGTTGCTATGCAAGGTCTAGGAAAAATGCACGGCTTATCGGACCGCGCAATCGGTATTACTTCCGTATTCTTAGTATCATTTGCGAACTTCAGTTCCATCGGTATTATCTCAGGTGCAATCAAATCATTAAATAATGAAAAGGTGACGTGGTTGCACGTTTCGGACTTAAATTATTATTCGGTGCAACATTAGTGTCATTCATTTCTGCAGCAATCGCAGGATTCTTCATGTAAGATTAAGCAGCTCATAAGATGGCTTCCTAATTAAGGGAGTCATCTTTTTTATTATTTGTTGCAAAAAAAGAGCTTGTATAACAACGGCACCTATATTAAATTGCTTTCCACCACTTTTAATGTAAAATCTCACTAACATAACAGAGAAAGGAACAACCAAATGACTATGAAGAATACTGGAAACATTTGTATCATGCCAACCTGAGTATCAAAATGTATCTTATACAGCATGGCAATTTGGAGTGGATCCAAGTAATCTGCAGATTTAGTTAAACGAGGTATTAAAACTGCTACAAACAAGTGGTTTAGCTTTTTATTCAGCAGAACAAGAACCGTTGCCAAAAGTTGGCGATTTGAGCATGGTTCTAGATGCACAAGACAATCCTATCTGTATTATTAAAAACACCAAAGTATATCAAGTTCCTTCTCTGAAGTATCAGAAATGCATGCCTACAAGGAAGGCGAAGGAGACCGCACATTAAGTTATTGGGGAACTGTTCATACGGACTTTTTCGAAAAAGAATTCAGCTCAATCAAACAGTCTTTTTCTGAAAAAGAAATAATGGTCTGTGAAGAATTTGAATGTATACATACGTTTTAAATTAAAAATGAGGTG